>DATCLK010000130.1:0-20596 GCA_036563975.1 Longimicrobiales bacterium
GCGAACACGCCCTCGACGCTCGTCTCCGTCCGCCACGGCTTCGTCTTGATGTAGCCGTTCGGCGTCAGCTCGAGCTGCCCCTGCAGGAACGCGGTGTTCGGCGTGTGACCGATCGCGACGAACAGGCCCCCCACCTCGAGATCGCTCGTTTCGCCCGTCACCGTGTCCTCCAATCGAACGCCGGTGATGGCGTCGTAGCCGAGCACCTCGGTGACCCGCTTGTTCCAGAGCACGCGGATCTTCGGATGCCGGAGCACCCGCTCCGCCATGATCTTGGATGCGCGGAACCGGTCCCGGCGATGGATGATGACCGTCTCGCTCGAGAACTTGGTCGTGTAGAGGGCCTCCTCCATCGCCGTGTCCCCGCCGCCCACGACGGCCAGCCGCTTGTTCCGGAAAATGGGCAGCGCGGCATCGCACACCGCGCAGGCGGATACCCCGCCGCCCATCTGCGCGAGGCGCTCCTCGTTCGGCACGCCCAGCCACTTCGCGTTGGCGCCCGTCGCCACGATCACGGCCAGCGCCTCGACCGGCTCCGAGTAGCTCGGCACGAGGCGGAACGGATGACGCGAGAAGTCGACTTCCACCACGTTCTCCATGACCGTGCGCGTGCCGAAGCGCAGCGCCTGCTCCTTCATCCGCTTCATCAGGTCGGGCCCCGTGATCCCCTCCGGAAAGCCCGGGAAATTCTCGACCTCCGTCGTGTTCATGAGCTGGCCGCCGGGGACCGTGCTCCCCATCGGCTCACCCTCGTAGACCACCGGCCCGAGGTTCGCACGCGCCGCGTAGATCGCCGCCGTCCACGCCGCCGGCCCAGATCCGATGATCACCAGCGTTTCCACCCGACGTCCCCTGTCCGTTGCCGTCCACGTTCGACCCGCCGCCGGCGCGGCCCTCCTGGCCGCGCCACGGGTCAGCGCCTCCTCACCTCGCCGTCCGTCCCCGCTCGCCCAACGCGCCGGTCGCAACATAGGTTCCGCGTGAGGGGCGGAGCAACCGCGCCGTGGCCTTGCCGGCCGCGGGCCGCAGCCGCCGCCCTCTGCCCCGCATCGCCCCTCGTCGTGCGACGTTCTGCCGCCTTCTGTTGCGCATTTGCATCTGGCGCACCGCCCCCCTCCGTGCTAACTTGCCATCCGGCCCTCACGGGATTCCACATGAGCGTCGCCTCTCCCCGATCGCCGATCGAAGCAGGCGCCGAGCGCCTGCTCTGCTCCCTCACGGGCATCGTCTCGGCCCGCGTGGTCGCGGACAGGTACGGCCAGCTCCAGGAGGTCCACGTCCTCGCGACCGACGACCTGCACCCGAAGCAAGTGGTCCGCAACGTCGAGTCGGCACTGCGTGCCGGGCTCGGCCTCGATCTCGATCGCCGCATCGTCAGCGTCGCCCAGGTACGGGCCGAGGACGTGGCGCCGGATCCCCGCGCCGCGCCCGGGCCGCGCTCCGATCGCGACGCGGCGCCCGCCGCCGCACCGGCGCCTGCGGCCCCCGCCCCGCCCCGCGGACGCCTCGTCCTGGCCCGCTACGATGCGCGCTGCGACACGGCCCAGCGCGCCGTGTGCCGCGTCGTGCTCACCCGCGATGCGCGCGAGTTCACCGGAACGGGCGAGGGGCCGGGGACTGTGCCGGGCCGCGCGGAGGCCGCTGCCCGCGCCGTGTTCGCGGCCCTCGCCGCCGCGTACGAAGGCCAGCCCCTCGCCCTTGAGGGCGTTTCCATCGTCGCTGCCCATGGCCGCACGTACGTGCTCGTCGCCGCGTGCGGACTCCAGGGACGCAGGTTCGTCTCGCTCGCCGGAGCGGCCCCGCTCAGCCGGTCACCCGAAGAGGCGGCCATTCTGGCCTCACTCCAGGCGGCCAACCGGTGGGCCAACTCTCCTCTCTCGCACAAGGGGTCAAGCCGTGAAGGAGCCCATCGTCCTCCTGTTCCGCCCGCGCAGGCCGGGCGAGGCCTTTGAGATCTGGCACGTCGCACCCCGGCCCGATGGCGAGGCCAGCGTCATCGTCGAGCGCGAGGACCCCGCCCAGGGCGGCTGCCTGACCGTCGGTTGGCCTTTTGGCGCGCCGATTGCACGGCTCACCCGACTCGTGGAAGCGGAGGCGGACCGGGTCCTCCCCGCGGCGCCACAGACCATCAAGCGACTGCGCGAGCTCAGCAAAGGCAAAGTCGCCTGACCCCGCCGGGCGGGACACGACCGGCTCGCGCGGCCGATCCACAGTCACAACACGCCGGTGCATCGCGTGACCGACCACCGCCAGCCGTTGCAGGTTTCGCAGGGCACCCCGGGGATGCGCACGCGCCGGGGCTTGCGCCGCCTGCTCAACCGGCTGGGCGGCCTGCTCCGGCACGAGATCAACAACCCGCTCCAGGCCATCCTGTCGGAAGCCGAGATGCTGGCGGAGCGCGGCGCGCGCGACGAGATGGACATCCAGGCCGCCGCCCAGGCCATCGCGGCCGCGGCCCGCCGCATCGCCGCCGTCGTCGCCGAGTTCGAGCAGAGGGCGGCTCGTGAGCTGGGCGAAGAGCTGACCCACGCCCCGCCCGCACCGGCAGCCGGCGAGCTCGTCCGCGTGCTCGCCGCCGAGCTCAATCTCATCGCGCGCCACGCCGAGTCCGCCTTCCAGGGCGCGGACGCCGCGCGGCTCCGACCGCGCCTTCGCCGCGTCGCGCGCCTCGCCCACGCCTGGCTGGCCACCGGCGCCCGCTTGCGCCCGAGCTACGCGGCCCCTCCGTCAGCCCCTGAAGAACCCACACCTGCTGCGCCTGCGCATCAGGGAGGCGGCGCCGCCGTCCGCGCCCTCGCCTTCCGCCTCCAGCGGCTCGAGACCGAGCACCGCCGCCTCCAGGAGCACCTCGAAAAGCGCGAGCGTTTCTGGCGTTTCGCCACCCACGAGCTGCGAAACGCCGCCAACGCCTTCGTTTCCTGGGCCTACGTCTTGCGTCGCTCCGAGATCGGCAACGCCCCCTGGTATGCGCCCCTCGTCCGCGCCGCCGAGGCCATGCTCCGCCGGACCGAGGAAGCGCTCGACTTGCAGGGCACCACCCGGACCGATTTCGAGCTCCGCATCGACAACGTCAACCTCGTCGAGGCCGCCAGGGAAGCGCTCGAGATGATCCGGCCCACCGCAGACCACCACAACCTCACGCTCGCCCTGGCTGCACCGCCCGGCGGCGAGCCGGTCTGGGCGCAGGCGGATCCCGATCGCCTCCAGCAGATCCTCCAGAACCTGCTCCGCAACGCGATCGGGGCGACGCCGCCCGGTGGCTCCATCTGCATCACCGTGCGCCAGGACGCCCAAGCCGCCATGATCGAGGTGGAGGACACCGGCCGGGGAATCCCGTCGGACGCCGCGGCCTCCCTCTTCCAGGTCGAGCGCCCCGCCGCTGCGCACCGGCCCGGGCACGGCCTCGGGTTGCCCCTCTCGCGCCACCTCGCCGAGCTGATGGGCGGCTCGCTGGAGCTCCAGCCGGCTGCAGGGTCTGCCGGCGCCCGATTCGTCCTCCGCCTGCCCCGCGCGAGCCCGTGAGCGACCAGGTCCTGTTCGGCCGCGAGACGCCGCGCGATCTCGAGCTCAAGGCCGCCGCCGACCTCGAGCAGATCCCCGGCGTCCTCGCCGCCGCCGTCTGGATCGGCCAGGCGCCGCAGGTCCGTGAAGTCTACATCGCTGCCGCGCCCGGCACGTCGATCCCCGACCTCAAGCGGGCGACGCACGAGGTCCTGCGCGCCAACGGCCTCGTGTGTCCCTCCGAGGTCATCCAGATCGGCGTGCTCGACGGCACCATGGAGCCCCCGGCCGCCGAGGCCCA
This sequence comes from Longimicrobiales bacterium, assembly GCA_036563975.1. Lineage (GTDB taxonomy): Bacteria > Gemmatimonadota > Gemmatimonadetes > Longimicrobiales > RSA9 > RSA9. Next base: position 3,803 of record DATCLK010000130.1, read on the forward strand.
GCCCACGACCCCGCGAGGCGAGACCGCCGGCCCGCGCGCCGAGGCGCCGGCCGAGCCGCCACAGCCGGCGCAGGAGGCTCCAGCGCTCGAGGAGCCGGGCATCCCGCCCTGGCACGGCCGGTTCTTCATCCTCTCCGGCCTCGAGGTTCGCCGCGCCGAGAACTACGTCACGTGCCGGGTCCGCCTCCTCCGCGTCGGTGAGACCCTCACCGGCGAGGCCCGTGAGATCGACACGCCGGCCGGCCGCGCCCGTGCCGCCGCGCGCGCCACCGTCCACGCCGTGGCCAGCGGCGCGCGTGGAACGGCCCTCTCGCTCGAGGGCGCCTTGCTCGTCGAGCTCTTCGGCCGCCAGTACGTCGCCGTCTCCGTCGAGGCCGCGACCGCCCGCCGGAGCGCGCTGCTGTCCGGCCTCGTGGTCGTGGAGCGCTCCATCGAGGATGCCGCCTGCCTGGCCACCCTCAGCGCGGTGGAGCGCTGGCTCGCCTGGTAGCTGCGCCCCCGCCTGGTTGCTCGCCCCCTCCGGGTAGCTCCCCCTCTCCGTCTGGTAGCTGCGCCCGCACCTGGTAGCTTCCCTTCCGCCGGGTAGCTCTCGCCCCGCCTGGTAGCTCCGCCCCAACTGGTGGCTTCACCCCAACCTGGTGGCTTCACCCCAACCTGGTGGCTCCACCCCAACCTGGTGGCTCCACCCCAACCTGGTGGCTCCACCCTCACTTCGTGGGTCCACCCCCACCTGGTGGCTCCCCCCGCCACATAGCTCCCGCGCCCATCCACACGCGCAGCCCCATCCAGCATCGTTGACCGTGGAGCGTGCGCGTGGTAGTTTGAGTCCCGGTTGAAATTCAGTCTCAATCTCAACTAGACCCGCGACACCATGCCACGACCGGCACGCACGCTCCTCGGACTCTCGGCCGCCGCCATCGTCCTCGCCGGCTCCGCCTGCTCACCCGGCGCGCCCGATGATGCGGCGCGCGACTCCCGGCCTGCCGCGCCCGCCACGGACGCCGCCGCCCTGATCCCGGCACCCGGCGAGATCCCGCCCGGCGGACTGGCCGACTGGATCGAGGACGTTCGCGAAGGCCTCGCCGGCCTTCCCGCCAGGGCCGCCGCCGATCCCGCAGCGGCCCAACGGCTGGCGCTCGACCACTACGTGGGCCGCCAGGAATACATCGAGATGTTCTACGGCGACAACGGCCGGCTCACCGCCGGCGACGCGTTGGGGCCGGCCGTCACCAGTGCCGAGGAGAAGTTCCACGACCTGATGCTGCTCCTCGGCGGGTCGCCGCCACCCGACTCCGCCCAGGTTCGGGCGGCGGTGGACGCCCTGCTGGCGGAGTACGACCGCGTCCTCCAGGAGGCGACCCGCGCAGGGGTACCGCTCGATCCGCGCACCGCCGGCAACGGGGGCGGGGAATGACACGGCTCCGGCGGGCGGTGATCGGCCTGGCGGCGCTCGCGGCGCTGCCCGGGGCGGCTGCCGCGGCGCAGCAGTCGCCGGACGCGGAGCACGGGCCGGTCGCGGCGTGGCTGGACACGCTCAGGGCGCGCCTCGAGGGGGCCGGTGCGGCCGCGAGCGCGGGGCAGGACACGCGGACCGAGGCCCTGCGCCTTTACCTGGATTACTTCGAGCGGGTGGAGGCCTACTACGGGCCGGGCGCCCCCCACGGGTTCGAGCCGGTGTCAGGCCTCATCGCCGGGGCGGAGGCTCGGTTCCATCAGCTCCTGCGGGTGGAGACGCCCGCGGAGGCGGCGGCCATCGCCCGCCAGCTCAGTGACGACGTCGCCCGGATCGAGGCCCTTCTCGCTGAGCGGCCCGCCGCAGGCCGGCTGCACCCCGGCGCGGACGGCGTAGCCGCCGAAGGGCCTATCGCGGAGCCGCCCGTGGAGGCGCCCTCGCGCCGCGAGGCGCGCACGCCCGAGATCCGCGCGATCATGGAGCGGCTCGCGCAAGCCGAGGCTGCGCTGGACGGCGGGGACGCGGCCGCGGCGCTGCGCGCCATCGAGCGCGCGTACCTCGAGGGGTTCGAGCCGATCGAGTCCCGCCTTCCTGCAGGGACGGTAAACCGGGTCGAGCGGTTGATCCACCTCTCGATCCGGCCGATGCTGGCGGCATCGGCGTCCCCCGCGGCCTTGCGCGAGCCGCTCGCTTCCCTGCGCGCGGCCCTGCTCGAGGCGGACGCCCATCTCGAGGCCGGCGGCACCTTCTGGTTCGGCGCCATCAATTCGCTGGTCATCATCCTGCGGGAGGGCCTCGAGGCCGTCCTCCTGATCGCGGCCCTGCTCGCGTATCTGAGCGCCGCGGGCGCGGGTCGGGCGGCGCGCAACCAGATCTACGTCGGCGCGGGGGTCGGGGTCGCCGCCAGTGTGCTCACCTGGCTCCTCGCGCGCACGTTGATCCCCATCGGCGGTGCGAGCCGCGAGCTGATCGAGGGCATCACGGGGCTGGCCGCCGTGGCCGTGCTGCTCTACGTCTCCCACTGGCTCTTCCAGAAGACCTACATCCACGACTGGAAGGACTTCTTGCGGGACCGGGCGGGCCGGGCGGTGTCCACCGGCTCTGCTCTCGCCATGGCCGGCCTCGCCTTCGCCGCGGTCTACCGCGAGGGGTTCGAGACGGTGCTGTTCTATCAGGCGTTGCTGTTCGAGACCGGGCCCTCCGCCCTGCTGGCCGGGTTCGTCCCGGGCGCCGTTCTCGTCGCCGCCGTGGGCGTCGCCATCATCCGGCTCGGGCTGAAGCTGCCGTTGCGGCGCGTGTTCGGCGTGACCAACGCCGTCCTCCTCCTGCTCGCCTTCTCGTTCATCGGCAAGAGCATCTACAACCTCCAGGAAGCGGGGCTGTTCTCCCCGCACCCGCTCCCCTGGGCGCCCGACCACGAGGCGCTGCGGCTGCTGATCGGCTTCTATCCGGTGGCGGAGACGGCCCTGGCGCAGGCCGCCCTGCTCCTGGCGCTGCTGCTCACCTACGTGGTGTTCCGGCGCAGGTTGGCAGCCCGCGGCGCGGCGTCCGGGCCCGCGGCCGCGCCGGCCGGGGCCGCCGGCGCGGCGCGAGGCGAGCCGGTCGGTGCATGACGGGCCTCCCTCGGGCCCTTCAGTGGAGGCGGTGCACCAGTCCCGCCAGTTGAGTCCTCAGGCGGGCGCGCGAGCCGCGCTCCAGCAGGCTGGAGTCGAGGGGGATTCGTCAGTCCCGCCAGTTGAAGAGGATGCGTTCCAGGTCCTCCTTGTGGCGGGTCTCATCCGAGACGAGCTCCTCTAGGTCGACGCGGAGCCCGATCTCACCCGCGGCCTCCGCCTGCTGCACGCGCTCGGTGTAGCGCGCGATGGTGTCCTTCTCGGCCTGGAGCAGGATCTCCAGGATCTCGCGGTTCGTGCGTGCGAGCTCGACCTCGGCCGGCCGGGTCGTCGGCGTTCCCCCCAGGGCGACGATCTTGTGGGCGAGCAGCCGGGCGTGGTTGAGTTCGTCCTCGATCTCCGAGTCCAGGAACCGGGCGAGCTCGGGCCGGTCGGGGCCCGTGAGGAGGCGGCTCATGACGAGGTAGCCGATGATGGCCTGGTACTCGTGGGCGAGGTCGGTGTTGAGGCCTTCGATGAGGGCGGCGCGGGCGTTGGAGTTGGGCATGTTGGCACTCCGTGGCTGAGTCAGTAACAATTATTGATATTGGTAAAACCCCGGAAAGCGCGGCGCAAGAGGCTTCGGGTCGGGGCCCCGCCGCCCACAGGCCGGCCGCCGCGCCTCTGGCCGCGCGCGGGCCCACGCGGGCCGGCCCCGGCACCCCTCAGCTCACCGGCGCCGGGCCCACGAAGCGTCGCACCTCCTCGACCACCCGCCGCGGCTCGATCGGCTTGGCGAGGTAGCCGTCGCAGCCGGCCTCCATGGCCCGCTCGCGGTCCTCCTCCAGTGCATGCGCGGTCAGCGCGATGACCGGGATGTCGCGCGTCGCCTCGTCGGCCTTGAGGCGGCGGGTCGCCTCCCAGCCGTCGATCTTCGGGATGGAGATGTCCATCAGGATCAGGTCGGGATGCTCCTCGCGAGCCCGGCTGACGCCCTCCTCACCGTCACGGGCCTCGAGCACGTTGTAACCCACGTGATCCAGGATCGTCCGGTAGACGACGAGGTTGTCCTCGTTGTCCTCCACCAGAAGCACCGTCTTCTTCCTGGGAGCGTCCATGGCGGGGTCATCCACTCAGGGGTCCCTCGTTGCCTGACGGCGCCGGCGGATTCAGGAAACGTGCCGCCGGCGCCGGGAGGGGAACGGGGCGCCTCACACCGTCTCCGTCTCGCTGGATTCGGCCGCCTCGCGCTCCTTGAAGATCTTCAGATTGGTAGAGTGGCCCGGGTTGACGCGGGCTTTCGGGTTGATGTAGTGGATCGCGTTGTTGACCGCGATCGCGGCCTCGCTGAAGCCGGTGACGATCAGCTCGAGCTTTGCCTGGTGCGCGACGATATCTCCCGCCGCGTACACGCCGGGAATGCTCGTCTCCATCGTCGGGCCCACCTTGATGCAGTTGCCCTCCAGCTCGATGCCCCACCGGGCGATGGGGCCCAGGTCCGGTTTGAAGCCGATGAGGGCCAGCACCGCATCGACATCGAACGTCAGCTCTTCGCCCGTCCGATTGTCGAAGATGGTCACCGCCCGCACACACTCGTCCCCGTGGATCGCGCGCACCTCCTTGTGCGTGAGCAGCTCCACCTCGCCGGCCTCGACGGCCGCGCGCAGCAGCTTCATCGAGTGTGCATGGGCCCGGAAACCGTCACGGCGATGGATGAGGATCAATCTCTGGCAGACGTCCTTCAGGGACAGGGCCCAGTCCACGGCGGAGTCGCCGCCCCCCACGATGAGGACCCGCTTGCCGGCGAACGCGGCAGGGTCCTTGACGTGGTGGAGCACGCCACGGCCGAGAAGCTTGTCGTAGCCCGGGCATTCCAGGACGCGCGGGGTGAAGGCGCCCTTGCCGCCGGCGATGATGACGGCACGGCTCGGGTAGCGCCCCTTGTCCGTCGTGACGATGAACCGTCCATCCTCACGGATGAGGTCCTGGACCTGCTCGCCCAGGTGCACGTCGGGGCCGAACTGCAGGCCTTGCTCGATCAGGTTGGCGGCGAGCTCCCTGGCGGTGATCTTGGGGAAGCCGCCCACGTCGTAGATGGACTTCTCCGGATAGAGCGCCGTGAGCTGCCCGCCCAGTTCGGGCAACGACTCGATGATGCGCGCGCTCGCGCCGCGCATGCCTGCGTAGAAGGCGGCGAACAGGCCTGTCGGCCCGCCGCCGATGATCGTGAGGTCCTTGATCTCCGCCTCGTTCAACCGTCTCCTCTCCCGCGTTGGCGTGGGCCCGCGCGAGCGCCGGCGCATCCTAGCCGTGGCGTGCGGCGGCACGCAAGGCGCGCAGGCCCACGCGCGTGTAATCCAGGACCGCGTACGTCCCTGTCACGGCGGCGATCACCACCAGAGGGCCGATCCACTCCGGCCGCACGAGCAGGACCAGCACAGCCGCGAGCTGCACGCCGGTCACGATCTTTCCGCCGAGCCGGGCGCGGAAGCGAATCGGCAGCCCGAACACCACGACGGTCAGGAACGCCGCGATGGCGAACAGGTCACGGCCGAGCAGCACGAGCAGTTGCCAGGGCGCGAGCCGCCCATCCAGCGCGAAGCTGAACAGGACCGCGACCAGGAAGATCTTGTCCGTCAGCGGATCCAGGAGCTCGCCGGCCCGGGTGGTCTGCCCGAGCCGCCGCGCGAGCCAGCCGTCCAGGAAATCCGATGCAGCCGCCGCGGCGAGGATCGCCGCTCTGATCGCGGGTCCTTCCACGGCCAGGAAGAGCGCCGCCAGCGGCACCCGAAGCAACGAGATCGCGCTTGGCAAGGATACGAGGCGCATGTCGTGCGTCGTCGATGGCTCGCCTGCGCGGCACCGGGCCGCGCCTCGCGCGAACGGATCACCGGTTCGAACCCTCGTTCGCTGCCGTGAAGAGGCGGGCCGGCCGACCGCCGCAGCCGCACCCGCTGCCCGTGCTGCGCGGGGCCGGCCCTCGCCGCCGCACCGGCCAGCGCTGCCAGGCGCCGCGGTCCCCTCCACATTGTGTTGGTACCCGCGCCGCCGCGCGAAGTCCCGCCGGGGGGCAGCGCATCACGGCTCCGCCGCCGTCGGAGAGGCGGCGCCCCCCGTATACCACGCGGAGCGCTTGTAGCGCTCGATGCCTTCCCGGAGCAGCAGCTTGATCAGGAGGGCCGCCGGCACCGCGATCAGCAGGCCGACGAACCCGAAGAAGAAGCCGCCCACAGCGATGGCCAGCATGACCCAGACGGGGTGCAGCCCGACCGACCCGCCCACGATGCGGGGCCCGGTCACGGTCGAATCGATGATCTGCACGATGGCGAACACGAGCGCGACCTTCAGCAGCGACGCCAGCACGTTTCCCGTGAGCAGCGCGATGATGACGGCCGGCACCACGCTCACGACGAGGCCGAGGTAGGGCACGAGGTTGAACACCCCCGCCACGGCGCCCACCAGCCCCGCGTACGGGAAGCCGAGCAGCATGAGGCCGAGCCAGGTCAGCACGCCGACGATGGCGGCCGCCAGCACCTGCCCGCGCAGGTAGCGGGACAGCAGCAGATCGTACTCCGAGAGGAACGCCAGCCATTCCCGGCGCCGGGACTCCGGCACGAGCGGCTCCAGGCGAGCGACGATGCGATCGTAGTCCTTCAGCAGATAGAAGGCGAGGACGGGCGTGAGGATCACGTATCCGATCACCGTGAGCACGGCACCCAACCCCCGTCCCACGCCCAGCACCGCGGCCCACGCGCGCCCGGCGATCTCGGCCTGCCGTTCCTGGAGCGTCGCTACCAGCCGATCCGCGTCGAACGCGCGGAACGGCTCGAGCACCACCTCCTCGCGCAATCCCGGGATGTCCACGCGGCTGAGCCGTTCGCGCACCATCTCGACCCAACGCACCACGCGCTCCACCAGTGCCGGCGCCTGCTCGATCAGCGCATCCACCTGATGCCCGAGCGCCGGCACCCCGAAGATGATCGCGAGCGCCAGCCCCGCGATCACGGGCAGCGCCAGCAGCACGACCGCCAGCGTCCGCGGGATCCTGCGCCGCTCGAGGACGTCCACGGCGGGATCGAGGATGTAGGCGAGGACCAGCGCCAGGATGAAGGGCGCGAGCAGGCCGCCCGTCGTGCGCAGCACCCACAACGCTGTGAGGACCGTCGTGCCGATGACGGCCAGCCGGTGCAGCCGCGTGCCGGCGTACGGCAGCGCCAGCACGAGGAAGAGCAGGAAGAGCACGATCGGCGAGAGGACCGCCTGGACCCGGAACAGGAAAAAGCCCAGGACCAGCAGCACGATCGCGCCGTAGACCATGCGCCATTCGTCCTGCCCCGGCATGCGCGTCATCGCTCTCCCTCACCCGCGTCAGTACCGTGTCGCCTCTTCTCCGGACGGATCGCCCACGGCGACGCCGAGGCGCTCCCCGGCGGACTTCAGCACCTCCCGCGCATTCGCGTAGCTGATGGTCCGCAGCGCTTCGGCCAGCGGCAGCCATACGCAGGCGGAGATGCCCTCCTCCACCTGCGGCACGGCTTCGCCGCTCCGGGATTCGAGCAGGAAGAAGTGGCAGAACTTGTGGACGAGCCGGTCCTCGTTGCGGAAATACCAATCGATCGTCTCGAGCTCCGCCTCGGTCCGCAGGTCCGTGAGGCTCGACTCCTCTGCCACTTCGCGCAACGCAGCCGCTTCCGGCGTCTCCCCCTCCTCGAGGTGACCTTTGGGGAGCCCCCAGTTGCCGTACGGGTCCCGGATCAGGAGGAACAGAGGTGTGCCCGACCCATCGCGCCGGTAGACGACGCCGCCTGCGCTCGTCTCCACGTGCGCACGCCGCCCACCGCGGCGCGGTCCCTTCCCCTTGCGCTGGCGGCGTCCGCGTCGCTTAGCCACTGATCACGCGCTCCGCGATCTGCACCGCGTTGGTCGCGGCGCCCTTGCGCAGGTTGTCCCCGACGACCCAGAGGTGCAGCACGCGCGGATCATCGGGGTCGCAGCGCAAGCGGCCCACGTGGACGGTGTCCTGCCCCGCCACGGCCCGCGGCACGGGGCCAGCGCCTTCCGTGGCCACGGCCACGCCTGCCATGGAGGCCAGGGCCTCCCGTGCATCCGCGACGGACAGCGGCCTCTCCAGCTCGACGGCCGCCGCGACCGAGTGGCCGACCTCGACCGGCACGCGCACGCACGTCGCCGTCACGGGCAGTGCGGGGAGCTCCAGGATCTTCCGCGTCTCGTTGCGGACCTTCTGCTCCTCCTCGCTCCAGTCGTCTCCGCTGCCCAGCGGCCCGATCCACGGAATCACGTTCCCGGCGATGGGCGCTGGGAACGGCGACGTGGCGGCCTCGGCGCCGGCCAGCTCCGTGCGCAGCGCTTCGATTCCCTTTGCACCCGCGCCGGACACGGACTGGTAGGTGCTCGCCCACACGCGGCGCAGCCCCGCCGCGCGGAGTAGCGCCTCCAGCGCGAGGACGAGCTGGATCACCACGCAGTTGGGGTTCGCGATGATCCCGCGCGGCCGCTCCGCGATCCGGTGGCCGTTGACCTCCGGCACGACCAGCGGCACGTCCGCATCCATGCGCCACGCGGAGGAGTTGTCCACCACCACCGCTCCCTCCGCCGCCGCGATCGGCGCCCACTCCCGGCTCCTCGCCGCACCCGCAGAGAACAGGGCCACGGCACAACCGCGGAACGCGCTCGGCTCCGGCCGGCGCACGGGCCATTCACGTCCCCGCCATTCCAGGCGTCTGCCTTCCGAGCGCTCCGATGCAAGCAGGACCACCTCGTCCGCGGGAAACTCGCGTCGCTCGAGCACCCGCAGCATGGTCTGCCCCACTGCACCCGTCGCACCCAGCACCGCCACCTTCATGCCTTCTCTCCCAGGTCGAACGCGTCGTGAAGCCGTCGGACCGCGGCATCCTGCTGGGTCGCATCCACGAGCAGCGCGATCGAGACGGACGATGTCGAGAGCGCGTGCACTTCGATGCCCTCCCGAAGCAACGCCTCGAACGCGCGGGCGTAGACCCCCGGCCGGCCGTGCATCCCGCTGCCGACGAGGGAGACCCGCGCCAGCCCCGGTCGCACCTCGAGACGCTCGCACCCCAGCTCGCCCAGCAGCGCCTCGCAGATGGTGCGCGCCTCCGGCAACGTCTCCTCGCGGACCGTGAGCTGGAGCTGCCGCCGCCCGTCGGGGCGGTCCGCATGCGCCACCATGTCCACGCTCACACCCGCGTCGGCCAGCCGCGAGAGCACCTGCGCCGTCGCTTCCATGCGCGACGGCACCCCCCACAGCGTCAGCCGCGCGTGCCCCGACTCCGCGGCGATCCCCGTCACCACCAGATCTTCCATGCCCGACTCCCGCGCCGCGATCAACGTGCCTTCCGTCTCGTGGAAGGACGACAGCACGCGGATCGGCACCCCGTAGCGCGCGCCGATCTCGATCGCCCGGGCGTGCATCACCTGCGCCCCCGACGTCGCCAGCTCCAGCATCTCCTGGTAGTCGATGCGCGGGATCCGCCGCGCCGACGGCACCCGCCGCGGGTCCGCCGTGTGCACGCCGTCCACGTCCGTGAAAATGTCGCAGCGGACCGCGCCCAGCGCCGCGGCGAGCGCCACCGCCGTCGTGTCCGAGCCGCCGCGTCCGAGTGTCGTCACCTCCCGCTCGCGGCTCACCCCCTGGAACCCCGCCACGATCACGACCCGGCCGCGCGCCAGCTCCTCGCGCACCCGTGTCGCCCGGATCTCCTCGATGCGGGCGCCCGTGTGTACGCCATCCGTGATGATCGCTGCCTGGGAGCCCGTGAAGCTGAGCGCCTCCACGCCGCGCTCCCGGATCGCCATCGCCAGCAGCGCCATCGCGACCCGCTCGCCCGCGCTCAACAGCAGGTCCAGCTCCCGCGGATGCCGGCGGCGCGGATCCTCGCTGACCTGCCGCGCCAGCGCGAGGAGGCGGTCTGTCGTGTCTCCCATCGCCGAGACCACGACCACCAGGTCGCTGCCGCGACGCCGCTCCGCCACCACTCGCTCCGCGACACGGCGGATGCGCGCCGGCGTGCCCACGGACGTGCCGCCGTACTTCTGCACGATGAGCGCCATGCCCCGGTCGTGCTGCAAGACCCGGGCAGCGGCCACCGCGCTCCCGACCCTACCGCCCGCGCCTCAGAAGATCTTCAGGTTGATGTACTTGCGCGGGTTCGCCCGGAAATCCTCGATGAGCTGCTGGATCAGCGCGTTCGTCCGTACCAGGTCCGCGTAGAGCGTCGTGTCCTGCACCAGCCGGCCCAGCGTCCCCTGCCCCGAGCCCGCCGCCCCGGCCACCAGCGAGAGCGCGCGGAGCGCGCTGTCTGCCTGCACCAGCACCGACTCCAGGTTCCGGCTCGCCGCGAGGAGCGCCGTCGAGAACGAATCGAGCTGCGCCGTCGTGCGCGTCACGTTGTCCACGATGGCTTCCAGCTCGCCGCCGGAGATCGCCGCCTCGATCTGCGCCGATACGCGCCGCACCGTCTCCGCCGCCTGGCCCAGCGTCTCGGTCGTCGCCTGGAGATTCTCGCTCAGGTCCGCGAGCGTGGTCTCCTGCGCGCCGAACATGCGCGTGACCTGCGCGCTGACCTGCTGGATGTTCTCCAGCGCCAGGCGCACGTTCTCCGCCGTCTCCTCCGTGAACGCCGCCTCGAAGCGCTCGCTCAGGACCGCGAGGTTCTCCGCGATCTGGTCCGCGGCGGCCGTCAGCCGCGAGAACTCGGGCAGCGAGTAGCCCGGCAGCACGGCCGGGTCCAACGCCTCGGCATAATCGTAGCGCGGGAAGCGCGACCGCGGGTAGACCTCCGCCTGCCAGTCGCCGAACAGCGATTCCGGCGAGAGCAAGACCACCGGATCCGCGGGGAGGACCACGTCGGCATCGATGCGCATACTCACGATCACGCCCTCGCCCCCAGGCTCGAGCTCGATGGCCTCTACGCGGCCGATCGGAACGCCACGCAGCTTGACCGCGTTGCCCACCTGGAGCTGGCCCACCTCCCGGAAACGGGCACGCACGGTGACTTCCTCCCGGCCGAGCCCCGCCCCCTTCAGCCAGAGCGTCCCGAAGAAGAGGAGCGCGATCCCCGCCAGGACCACGATCCCGACGCTGATCTCCGTCCGCCGCCTCACAGGATCTCCTCGGCCAGCTCTGGACGCCCCTCGACGAACGCCCGGACCAGCGGATCGCTGGCCTGCCGGACCTCCTCCGGCGTCCCGACGAATCGAATCACCCCGCCGTGCAGCATCGCGATCCGGTCTCCGACCCGGTACGCGCTCTCCATGTTGTGCGTGATCACCACGCCCGTCACGCCCAGCTCCTCGCGCAGCCTCAGGATCAGCTGGTCGATGACGGCCGTCGTCACGGGGTCCAGGCCCGTCGTCGGCTCGTCGTACAGCACGTACTTCGGCCGGGTCGCGATGGCCCTCGCCAGGCCGACGCGCTTGCGTTGCCCGCCGGACAGCTCAGCGGGATAGCGCGAGCCGTAGCCCTCCAGATCCACCAGCCGTAGCGAGGATTCCACGCGCGCGGCCACCTCCTCCTCCCTCATTCCGGGGATCCGCCTCAGCCCCATCGCGACGTTCTCTGCCACCGTCATGGAATCGAAGAGAGCCGCGAATTGGAAGACGTAACCCACGCGACGCCGCAGCGCGTACAGCTCCGCACGCCGCAGCTCCGTCACCACCTGCCCATCCACGATGACCTGCCCCGCGTCGGGACGCAGGAGCCCCACGATCGTCTTCAGCAGGACCGATTTCCCGGAGCCGGAAAACCCGACGATCGCGACGGTCTCGCCCTCCCGCACCTCCAGCGACACGCCGTCCAGGATGACCTTGTCGCCGAACGCCTTGCGCACCCCGATGAGCTGGATGCTCATAGCAGGGCGACGGCCCAGAACGCATCCAGGACGAGGATCGTCATGCTGCTGGCGACCACGGCCCGCGTCGTCGCCCGCCCCACTCCTTCCGCCCCGCCCGATGCCGTGAGGCCGAAGAAGCACCCCACGGCGGTGACCGTCAGCCCGAACGATGCCGCTTTGATCAGCGAGTATCGCACGTCGAAGGGGTCGAAGAACAGACGCAGCCCGCGCACGAACTCGGGGGTCGACATGTCGAGCATGTTCAGCGCGGTGATCCAGCCGCCCACGATCCCCGTCGCATCGGCGAACGCCACCACGATCGGGAACATCAGCACGCCGGCCAGCACCCGCGGGACGACCAGGTACGCGAGCGGATCGTACGCCAGCGTCTCGAGCGCATCGATCTGCTCGGTCACCTTCATCGTCCCCAGCTCGGCCGCGATGTTGGCGCCCACCCGCCCCGCGAGCGCCAGCCCCGTCAGCACGGGCCCGAGCTCGAGGAGCATCGTCTTGCCGACCAGCGTGCCGACGAAGTACAGCGGCACCGCGCCCGTGAACGTGTAGGATGCCTGGAGCGCCAGGACGATTCCGGTGAAGGCCGCGATGAATAGCGCGATCGGCAACGAATCCACGCCCAGTCGCGCCATCTGCTGCACCAGCAGGCGGCCCCAGGTCGCGACATCCGGAACCGCTCGGAGCACTCCGGCCGCGAAACTGCCGAACCGCCCGAACCCCGCGGCCGTGTCGATCGCCGAGCGCCCGACCCACGCCAGCGGCGCCGTCCACACGTCCCGCATGTCGCGTAACATAGCGCTCCCGGCGCGCACCTGTCCACCCTGCGCGCCCGCAATCCCTTGCCACGATTGGACTTCCTCCGTCGTCCGCCGCGCGCCGGGCCGAGGCCCGGCGGCCCGGCCTTTGCACCCCTTCCAGGCGGGACGCGCAGGTGTCGCCCTGGCCGAGGAGGGGGAATGGCGCGCAAGAGGAAGTCGGCCCGCGGCCCGGCGCCGCTCCGGTACGAGGAATCCGTCGACCCGGACTTCCAGCGGCGCTGGATCGCCGCGCGCGAGCTGGACGGCGAGGAGGTGGACCGCGCGTTCCGCCACGGGTTCGACGCCCGCGGCCGCTTCGCGGACCGGCCGTTCCGCGAGGTCGAGGCGTACCTGCGCGAGAGCTGGGAGGGGATGGGTGCGCGCGTTCCCTGGGCCGATGTCCGCGACCTCGTCCGATCCGGATACGAACGCTACAAAGGTGCCGGCTTCGACGGCTCGATCGACCTCGGCCCGGAAGCGCTCGACCGCTTCGTCATCCGGAACGTCACGGGCTCCACGCTGCGCGGCGGGACCATGGGCGACCGCACGTTCCTCGGGGCCGCGGAGCCCACGCCCGAGTTCGAGGGGGAAGGCGGTCCGCCGGTCGGCGGCGATGGAGGCGGGCGCGACGCCGGCTCCGACGTCAGCCCGCCGCCGGCGTGACCCACCGAAGCTCTGGCACGGAAGCGACTTCCCGTAACTCGGCGGCGAGCCGGTAGAAATGGAGCAGTCCTTCCTGCATGGGCGCGTCCAACCGGTAGCTGAGCGTGCGCCAGTAGCGCGCGATCCGCTCCGGGCTCATGCCGAAGCTCGCGGCGTGGCGCTCCGCGAGCGCGTCGATCGCCGCCTCGAAGTACGCCAGCGACTCGAGGAGCAGGCCGTGCAGCGCGCGCAGCTCCGCGTCCCGCTCGGGTCCCGCCGAGGTCTGCCAGACGGCGAACACGAAGGGCAGCCCCGTCCAGGCGTTCCAGCTCTCGCCCAGATCCGTGAACAGCCGCGCGCTCTCGTCCCGGCGCCGCATCGCGCGGTCGCCGATCCAGAGCGCCGCGGCAGCACCTCGGGCGATCGGATCCGCCTCGCGCGCCTGATCGAACCAGCGATAGCGTGGCCGCACGCCCAGCCGCAACTCGAGCAGGATCCGCAACAGCACGACGGACGTCGCGGAGGCGGTCGGCAACGCGACCTCCTGGCCGTCCAGCGCTTCTGGTGGCGCCTCGCTCTCCAGCAGGATGCTCTGCACGGCGCCGGCCGCACCGATGGCCAGGCCCGGCAGGATGCGGTAGCGATCTGCGTTCCGGGCGAATTCGATGCTCGAGCAAGGCGCCACGTCCAACCGGCCGGCGCGCAGCTCCGCGTTCAACGCGGCCGGAACGCCCGGGCGCAATTCGATCCCCGGAGGCACCCCGCGGTCCACCAGCAGCGCGTGCACCGGGAAGCAGTTGCTGTATTCGATGTGTCCGAGTCGCAGCACGGATTCGTCGTCATCGGGATTCTCGGCCGGCCCGCGGCCTTCGCGGGCGGAGCAGATAAGATACCATGGTCACCTGGCGCCGCCAGGGCCGTCCCGCCACCGCGGGCGGCCTGCTGATCCTCGGCCTCGCCGGCCTCGCGCTGCTCATCGTGTTCGCGGACGGGATCCGGCGCGGCCTGCGCCCGACCTACCGGATCCACGTGCTGGTCGCCGATGCCCCAAATGTCCGTGCTGGAACGCCCGTCACCGTCGCCGGCCTCAGCGCGGGCCGCGTCGCCCGGGTCGCCCTTGCCCCCCTCGACGACGACAGCGTGGCGAACGCCGTGCTCAGCCTCGAGCTGGAGAGCGCCGTCCGATCCCAGGTCCGGCGTGACAGCCAGGTGCGGCTGCGCCAGCGCCGCTTCATCGGCGATCCGGTCGTCGATGTCATCCCGGGTAGCCCGACCGCCGCCGCCCTCGCCCCCGGCGATACGCTGCGTGCCGGCCCCCGTCCCCGTCCGGATGACGCGTTCGCCCTCGCGCGCGCCCTCCCGCCCGCACTGGACTCGCTTCAGCGCGCGGCCGCAGACGTCGGCGCCGCCTGGCGCGCGACCCGACCGGCCGCCGCCCGCCTCGCGGAGCGCGCCGCGGCTGCGCAGGCCGAGCTCCGCGTTCTGGCCAGCGCCTACCGGACGGGGCCGCTTTCTCACTGGATGCGGCAGGAGGAGTGGCGCGCCGCCCTCGGCCGGACGCGCACGGCCGGGGCCGCGATCCGCCACCTGTTCCGCAACGGCGGCAGGCCCGATGGCGCGGTGCCCGGCCCCGACCTCGCGCGGCTGGCCACTACCGCCGAGGCGCTCGCCGCGGAGTTCGCCCGACTGGAGGCCGCCCTTGCCTCCCCGGCCGCGCTGCCCGCCGGCGCGAGCCGTGACACGGCCCTGGCCAACGCGCTGCGCGCCGCGCGCGCCGAACTGGACTCGTTGATCGCAGAAACGCGCCGGAATCCCCTGCGCTTCTTCTTCTGATCGCGTCCCGATCGCCACGCCGGGGATCGGTGCCGGGAGAGGTGGGGGATCTACTGGAGCCACCGCCGGCCACCCTGCGGCGCCGGCCTGCGTCGGCGCAACGTGTCGGCAGCGCTGTCACCGAGGAGGCCGGTCCAGGTCGGCGTTGTCGTCGTCGCTCCGGAGGCGTCGGCGCCCCGTCCTGAGCGGTATCGCTCCAGAGGCGCGCGGCCCGGCCAGGGGAGCGTCAGGCCGGCTGTGCCTCGCGGACGCCCCGGAGGAGCGGGATCACGAGGGACACCGTCGTCCCCGCGCCGGGGCGGGACCGGATCTCCACCCGGCCGCCGTGCCGTTCCAGGATATCCCGGCAGATCGGCAGCCCGAGTCCCATTCCTTTGCTCTTGGTCGTCACGAAGGGCTCGAAGATCGTGTGGAGCCGCGAGGCCTCGATCCCGGGGCCGTTGTCCCGGACCTCGATCACCGCATCGGCGCCCCGCCGCCGGAGCGAGACCTCCACACGGGGTGAGGCGCCGTTGGCCTGCTGCAGCGCCTCGCGGGCATTGCGCAGCACGTTCTCGAGCGCCTGGCGGAGGAAATGGGGATCGCCGTTCACGACCAGCGGCTCGATCGGACCACTCACGATCTCGATCCCGCTCCACGGCGCCTCCCGCGCTCCCGTCCGCAGGGCGTCCGTGACCAGCTCGTTCAAGGGCATGGGCGAGAGATGGAGCCGGCGCTGGCCCCCGGAGGCGTACGCCGAGAGGTCTGCCAGCAGGTCCGTCATCCGCGTCGCCTCCGTCACGATCGCCTCGCAGATCTCCTGGCGCGCAACCGGGTCCGAGGCCAGCGCCGCGTCTTCCAGCATCTCCGCGTGCAGCAGGATCGTCTGCAGCGGGTTCTTGATCTGATGGAGGATGCGCGCGGTCGCGGTCCCCATGGCCGCGAGGCGTTCCGCCTCGACGCGCTGCCGCATGCTACGGCGCACGAGCACGACGGCGACCGCAGCGATGAAGGCGATGATCATGACCGCCAGACCCACGTTGACCAGCATCAGTCGCTGGGTCGCCGACAACTCCAGAGCCTGCACCGCGGCGATCGCGTACACCTGCAGTTCCGAAAACGGTAAAGGGTCGGGAGGGCATCAATCTATCGGACTGCCTTCCGGCCGGTCAACTATCGCCGCGGCCCGAGCCAGGCGACCAGCGCACCACCGCGCCGGCCGGCGCGCCTCTCGCCAACGAGCGCCCGCATGAGCAGGAGCACGATGGCCAGGCAGGTCACCGCCATCGCGAATTGGAGGCCCTGCGAGAGGTGCCACAGCTGGGGTGCCGCCTCGCGCCCGACCATCTGGAAGAACACCTCCTGGATTGGCGTGAGGATCACGAACAGCGCACGGACCGCCACGAACCAGACGACGTAGCGATCCGGCGCGGGCATGTGACCGACCAGGACCAGCGCCAGGAAAGCCAGGTACGACGGGACTCCGATGAACGCCAGTAGCCGCGTCGAGTCGAGCAGCAGGTCCCAGCTCTGCAGGGCGCCGGCCACCGCTGCACCGGCACCCGTGACTGCTGCCGCCCCGGCCACCAGCCAGCCGACACGGCGCGTCCAGG
>DATCLK010000131.1:0-2480 GCA_036563975.1 Longimicrobiales bacterium
TCCCGCCGTCGCCGTGCCAGTCATCGCCGATGCGGACGGCGGGGAAGAAGAGTGGCAGGGCGGCGGACGCCATGATGTGGTCCACGGTCAGCGTGGTCTGCACGCCCAGCCGGTTGGGCCGCGCCCACCCCTGGATCTCCCCGCCCTGCGCCCACGCGACCGAGCGTCCCGTGCCGTAGCTGGTCGTGCTGACCGCGATCGCCTTGAGCCGCCCGCGCCGCAGGTTCTCCGCAATGCCGACGATCTCGCCGTTCTCGGCGCACAGCACATCCTCGAGCAGCCGGCGGAGGGGCGTGGTGTCCACGAGCCCGCGCACCGCAGGCGTGCGCGTCAAGCCGCCGACGGTCAGCCGGGCGGCCCAGCGGGCGAACTGGCTGGCCAGCGACCGCGTGTCCACGCGGAAGACATCCTCCGGCGAGAGGTCGCACCACAGCCGCGCGAGCTCGGTGGCCGCCTCGCGGAACGTGCCGGGGTGTGAGGCAAGGTGCGCCGCATTGACCGCGCCGGCGGACACGCCGGTCAGGATCGGCACCTCCAGCTCGGGGTAGCGGCGGGCGAGCCAAACGAGCAGGCCGACCTGGTACGCGGCGCGCGCGCCGCCGCCGGTCAGCACGAAGGCGAGCTCGCTGCGGGGCGCGGCTGCTGCACCGTTGTGACGGGCTTCCCGATCCATTCCCGCCGGGATCGTCTCTCCGGGCGACGTCGCTCAACCGGGGACGCCGCGGACCCGCCGTGCACGCGGCGAGGCCGCGGCCTCTCGCGGAATGTACCCCCGAGCCGCCGGACGATCCACGCGCGAGGGTCGGTGTGCGTGGCCACGGCACGGTGCACGTATGCTGCGTGGTCGCCTCACTCGCGCACGCCCGGCTCCCCTTCGCACACGGTGCTGCCGCCGTTATCTTCTGACGGAGCATCCGCCCGGAGCCGCGAGGGAGCGGCGCGGCGCCGGACGGGGCCGGGCAACGGCGGTCGACCGCTGCCCGCGAACAGCCCCTGGCTATACATATGGAATCCCTGGATCCTCTCTTCAGCGGCCCGTGGGGGCCGTTACTCATCTTCTGCCTGCGGATCTTCGACGTCTCGATCTCGACGATCCGCGTCCTGCTGGCCGTCCGCAACCACCGCATGGTCGTGCCCGTGCTCGGCTTTTTCGAGGTCTCCATCTGGATCATCGCGGTGGGCAGCGCCATCCGGAACCTCGAGAGCATCTGGCACGTGCTCGGCTACGCCGGGGGATTCGCGGCCGGCAACTTCGTGGGTCTCTGGATCGAGGAGAAGCTGGCCTTCGGCTACGCGACGGTTCGCATCGTGTCGAGCCACGTCGGCGTGGAGCTCGCCGAGGCGCTGCGGGAGCGGGGCTTCGGCGTGACCGAGTTCTCCGGCCACGGCCGCGAGGGCCCCGTCGAGGTCGTCTACACGGTGCTGCGGCGGCGTGACGTGCCCAAGGTCTTCGAGGAGGTGGACCGCTGGGACCCGAACGCCTTCGTGACGGTCGAGGAGCCGCGGCAGGTGCGGAGCGGCTGGCGGCCGGTCCGGCGGCGCCGCCCCCTGGTGCGCGCGGGGCTGGGGTTCCCGGATCGGCGATAGGCAGCGAAAGAATCGGAGGCGAGAGACCTCGTCTCCCGCCTCCGGTGATCCGGTGCGAGCGCGCGAGTCCCTCGCGCGCCCTGCGACCCCTTCGCTGACGCGACGCCCCTCACGGCCCCAGGTTGACCTGCCTCACCTCGTACACCTCGGGCAGCGCACGCAGCGTTTCCATCAGCTCCGCGCTCAGCTTGCCGTCCACGCCGATCGCGGCGAGCGCGGCGCCGCCGGCCTCGATCCGTGACTGGTGGTACTCGGCGATGTTGATCCCCGCGTTGCCGAGCACCGTGCCCACACGGCCGATCACGCCGGGCACGTCACGGTTGCGCAGCACGACCAGCGAGCCGCGTGGCACGATGTCCACGTGGTACTCGCCGATGCGGACCACGCGCGGGTAGTCCGGAGCGAGCAGCGCGCCCGCGACGCGGGTCTCGCCGCCAGCACCCTCCAGCCGGAGATCCACGTACTCGGCGTACGGCCCGTACGAGCCGAGCCGGATCTGCTTGACCTGGACGCCGCGCGCCGCGGCGAGGTGCAGCGCGTTCACGAAGTTCACCGCGCCGGAGCCCACCACGTCCGCGAGCACGCCGACCAGCGCCGACGCGGCC
Source organism: Longimicrobiales bacterium (assembly GCA_036563975.1). Taxonomy (GTDB): domain Bacteria; phylum Gemmatimonadota; class Gemmatimonadetes; order Longimicrobiales; family RSA9; genus RSA9. Next base: position 2,193 of record DATCLK010000131.1, read on the forward strand.
AGCGGCTGCAGCGGCTTCTCCGCGCTGCCGCCGTAGCGCACCTCCACGCGCCGGACCGGGCCATCCGCGAGCGCGGCCGCCAGCCGCCCGAGCCGGCCCGCCAGGTCCAGCAGCGGCTGCAGCCGCCGCATCTCCTCGCCCCCGATCGCCGGCGCGTTGACCGCGTGCGAGTAGTCGCCCTCCACCAGCGCGGCGCGCACCGCCTCCGCGATCTCCACCGCCACGTTCTGCTGCGCCTCCCGCGTCGCCGCGCCGAGGTGCGGCGTGAGCACGACGTTGTCCAGCTTG
>DATCLK010000132.1:0-3996 GCA_036563975.1 Longimicrobiales bacterium
CTGCACCGCCTCCGCGTGCCCCGTGGTCCCGGTGCAGACCTGCTCGTACGTCGGGTTCGGCACGTGCCCGCCGGCGTAGCCGGACTGCACGCCCAGCACGCCGCGCAGCTCCAGGAACACCGCCTCGAGGCACCAGAAGCACCCGCCGGCCAGCGTGGCGGTCTCGGTCGTGCGCGCTGTGTTCATGCGGCCTCCGGTTCGCTCACTCGTCGCCCAGCTCGCTCATTCCACTCGTCCCAGTCGTCCCACGCATCCCACGCATCCCGCGTGTCCCGCGCATCCCACGGGTCCCGGCGCGGCTCGCCCGCCGCCGGCGTCGCGACGCTGCACCGAGGCGCGACCTCGCTCGTTCCCGCGAGGCAGAGACACCCCGACTAACCCGCCCCGATGCCGCGGGGTTCCGGCGCCGGGCGGAGGGCGGAACGCCTGGGCCGGCGCATCACAGAGTCCGGCCCACCGGCCCGCGACTTGCGCGCATGGCCCGCGCGAGTCGCATGCCCGCGGTCGTGGCGGGCGCGCGCGGACACCGGGGCCGCAGGGTGCGGCGGATGGGCCAAGCATCCACGCGCGAGGGCTGGGACGTGCTGGTGATCGGCAGCGGCTTCGGCGGCGCCATGGCCGCGTACGCAGCGATCGAGGCGGGCCTGCGCGTGCTCGTGGTCGAGCGCGGGGATTGGGTCGCGCGCGGGCCTGCCAACTGGGAGCCCGAAGGCGTGTGGGAGCTCGCGCCGTTCGTCGCGTCGAGCACGCCGTACCGCGTGCTCGCGGGCGCGGATGGACCCTACGTGCGGCCCTGCTACTGCGTGGGCGGCCTGTCCGTGTTCTACGGCGGCGTCTCACTGCGGCTCCGCGAACGCGACTTCGAGCCGGAGCCCGCCATCGTCGCCGACTCGCGCGCGGCCTGGCCTTACCACTACGCCGACCTGGAGCCGTACTACACCCGCGCGGAGCGGCTGCTCGGCGTCGCGGGAGAAGCGGGCGTGGACCCCACGGAGCCGTTCCGCAGCGCGCCCTACCCGCAGCTGCCTGCGCCGCTGGCACCCGCGTCGCAGCGCATCGAGCACGCGGCCCGCTCCCTCGGGCTCACGCCGTTCCGGCTGCCGCTCGCCATCCACTATGGGGGCGACGACGGCCGCGCACCGTGCGTCGCGTGCATGACCTGCGACGGCTTCGCGTGCGCCATCGGCGCGAAGAACGACATCGCGAGCGCGATCCTTCCCGCGCTCCTCGCGCGCGGGCTCGCGCTGGAGACGCGCACCGCCGCCGTGCGGCTCATCGTGGAGCGCGGCCGGGTCACGGGCGTCGAGTGCGTCCGGGAGCCCGGCGGCGAGCGCTTCGTGCTCCGCGCCCGCGCCGTCATTCTGGCCGCAGGCGCGCTCGCATCGCCCCACCTCGTCCTCGCGTCCGGCCTGGAGCGCTGGAACCCGGCCGGCGCGGCGGTCGGCCGCTACCTCATGCGCCATTGCAACGCGATCGTGTACGGCCTCTTCCCGCGGCGCCCCAACCCCGAGCGGCTGTTCCACAAGCAGCTCGGCATCCACGACTACTACTTCGGGCACACGTCGGTCCGCGAGCCGGCCGGGCCGCTGGGCGCCATCCAGCAGCTCGCGACGCCGCCGCTCGCGCTCGTGCGCGAACGCGCGCCCGCCGGGCTCGGCAGATTCCTCGGCCCCGCGATCGAGCACCTGACCGGGCTGCTCGTCATCGCGGCGGACCAGCCGCGTGCGGAGAACCGCGTGACCGTGGACTGGGCGGATCGCGACCGGCTCGGGTTGCCGCGGCTCGTCATCACGCACCGCTACGCCGAGCGCGACCTCGCGGCCCGCCGGGCGCTGATCCGCGTCGCGCGGCGCATCCTCTGGCGCGCGGGCGCGCGCTGGTTCTACGTGCACCGGATCCGCACGTTCTCGCACGCGGCGGGCACCATTCGCATCGGCGCGGACCCGGCGTCAGCGCCGCTCGACGAGTGGGGCCGCTTCCGCGGCATCGAGAACCTGTACGTGGCGGATGGCAGCTTCATGCCGACGTCCGGCGCCGTGAACCCGAGTCTTACCATCGCCGCGCATGCGCTGCGCTGCGGCGAGCACGTCGCGCGCGTGCTGACCGTGCGGGCCGCGCAGCCGGCGGAGTCCATACGCGTTACACGGCGGCGGCCGGCGCGGCTGGAGGCGCCCCGCTCCACCCGCGCACCGGCTCGACCCGCACAGGGAGAGGACTGACGCGATGGCCGCTCGCCCACTGATCCGCCTCGCGCTGCTCGGCTGCGGCCTGGCCGCGCGACTGCACGCGCGCACGCTTCGCCAGTTCCGGGGCGAGGCGGTGTGGGCGTTCGCGAGCCGGCGGCCCGGCGTGGCGCGGGCGTACGCGCGACGCTACGGCGGCGCCGCCTACGATTCCTACGAAGCCGCGCTCGCGGATCCGCAGGTGGATGCCGTGCTGGTCCTCACGCCGCCCGCGCTGCACCTCGAGTGGACCGAGCGCGCCCTCGCGGCCGGCAAGCACGTGATCGTGGAGAAGCCCGCGTTCCCCCGCGCCGCGGACTTCGACCGCGCGAGGGAGGCAGCCGCGCGCGCGGGCCGGCTGGTCCTCGTCGCCGAGAACTACGCGTACAAGCCCGCCGTCTCCCGGTTGCGGGAGATCATCGAGAGCGGCGCGCTGGGTGACGTCCTCTTCCTCCACGTCAACGCCCTCAAGAGCCAGCGCACCGGAGACTGGCGGGACGACCCGGCGCTCGCGGGCGGCGGCGCCCTGCTCGAGGGCGGCGTCCACTGGATCCACTTCATGGGCGCGCTGGGACTCACGATCGAGTCCGCGCGTGGCGCCCGGCCCGGCGCGCGGGAAGGCGCGGAAAAGAGCCTGCTGGTCACGCTGCGCTACCGCGAGGGCGCGGTCGGCACGCTCGCGTATTCGTGGGAGGTGCACTCGCCGCTGCGCGGGCTCCGCCTCTCGCGCATCTACGGCACGCGCGGCGCCATCGCCTTCGAGTCCAACGGCCTCGCGATCGCCGTGCACGGGGCGCGACGCGCGCTGCACCTCCCCGGGCTCCGGGACCCCGCCGGCTACCGCGCGATGTTCCGCGACCTGCTGGCCGCGCTGCGCGACGGGCGCGAGGCGCGCGTCACGCTCGAGCGCGCGCGGCGCGACGTCGAGCTCATCGAGCAAGTCTACCGCTCGCTGGAGGAAGCGTGACCGCCGCGCTCCTCGCACTGGGCCTGGGGCTCGCGGCGGGCGCCCACACCGCGACCTGGGGCATGTACAAGGACGCGCCGCACGAGGGCTTCACCTGGCGGCGCTACGCGCGCAGCATCGTGTTGAGTGGCATGATCGCGCCCGTCCTGCACCTCGCCCTCGGGCTCGACCCCACGCACGCGGCGGGCGCGGTCGTGTTGTTCGGGCTGACGTACGCGTGCGAGCGCGGGCTCGTCGAGTTCTACAAGACGTTCCTGCGCGAGCAGGACCAGTCGAAGTACACGATCCCCATGCAGTTCGCCGTGTTCGGGCGGGTGGTCGAGAGCCGCCGCGTGCGGCTCGCCGTTGGCGCGGCGGTCGCCTGCACCGCGCTCGCGCTCGCCGCGGCCGTGTGGGCCCTGCCGCGGCCGGCCTCGACGGCTGGCCAGTGGCTGGCGCTCGCGGCGGCCGGCAGCGCCGGCGGCTGGTTCTCCGCGTTCGGCGGCGCGTGGAAGGACGCGCCCATCGAGGGGTTCGACTGGTTCAAGTTCTTCCGCAGCCCCGCGATCGCCCTCGGCTGGGCGCTCGTCCTCTCCCGCCTCACGGACAACTACCTGCTCGTCGCGCTGCCCGCGCTCGGCTACACGATCATGACGATCGAGACCTACAAGACGTTCTTCTTCCCGAACAAGCCGCGCGGCAAGTTCGCCGGCAAGCCGGTGCTCTTCCCCGAGATGCTCGATCGGCGGAGGCGGTTCGTTCCGCTGTACGCGGCCGTGTGGGCGCTCGTGGTGGGGTCGTTCGCCGTGGCGCTGGCGGGCGGATAGA
>DATCLK010000133.1:0-7872 GCA_036563975.1 Longimicrobiales bacterium
GGTCGACATGTCCACGTAGATCGCGCGCTTGATCCGCCGCCCACCCGACTCGAACATCCCGCGCCAGTTCTTGAACGAGTGCTCGAGGAACTTGTGCGTCGGGATGACCGTGATCGTCTTGTCCCAGTTCCTCACGCTCACGGAGTTGAGCGCGATGTCGATCACGTCGCCGTCGGCGTTGAACTGCGGCATCTCGATCCAGTCGCCGACGCGCACCAGGTCGTTCGTCGTGAGCTGCACGCCCGCGACCAGCGACAGGATGCTGTCCCGGAAGACCAGCATCAGGATCGCCGTCATCGCGCCCAGGCCGCTGAACAACACGATCGGCGAGCGGTCGAGCAGCGTCGCGATGATCAGGATCACCGCGACCATGTGCGCGACGATGTTGACGACCTGGAGGTAGCCCTTGATCGGCCGGTCCTTCGCCCGCGGGTAGCGCGAGTAGATCTCGTTGACCGCCGTGAGCAGCGCGCTGAGCGCCCGGACCATGACCAGGATGAACGACGCGACAGCGAGCTGCTGCACGAGACGCGTCAGGTCATCCGGCAAGTTTGGGACGACCAGGATCCCCCGGTGAATGATCAGCAGTGGGACGGTCCACGCGAGACGCCTGAACAACCGGCTCTCGAGCGCGACCTCGTCCCAGAAGGTGGGACTCCGGCGCGCCAGCAGCGCCAGGAACCGCAGCACGAAGCGCCGCACCACCACGAGCGACAGCCACGCCACGGCCGCCAGCCCCGCGAGGCCGGTCAGCGCTGCCAGGACCGGATGAGCGTCGAACCACTCGAGCGCGGCGCCGCCCAGCACGCCCTCCGCCATCGCGCTCCCCGCGAGAGCGCCCGCCGCCGAGTCCTGCGCCGCTGTCTGGAGGATTGCGATGATGTTCGTCATATCAGTCGTGATACTGCACTCCGGCCGGACCGTTCCGCCTGGAAAATGAACGAAGCCGGCCTCGCCCGGACGGCAGCTCCACGCAGCGGAATGGGGGGACGATGTCGCGCGCCACGGGTCGCCTCGCGGTGACCGAAGCGGCCAGTCGGGTGCCGCGCAACGCCGCCGGCAAACGGGGTACGCGGAGCACCGAAATTGCGGAGCCACGTCCCGGACGGCAGTCTCGCGCGCGTCGGCAGGCCGGGACGAGCGTGCCCGCCCGAGGAATCGTGATGACCTCGACACGCAGCCAGATGTCCGCACCGCAACAGCTCGCACGGCGCGACGTCCTGATCGTCTTCGGCGGCCTCCTGCTGGTGATGCTTCTGGGCGCGCTGGATCAGACGATCGTGGCCACGGCGCTCCCGACGATCGTCGGCGAGCTCGGGGGCGTGGAGCGGCTGGCGTGGGTGGTGACCGCGTACCTGCTCGCGCAGACGGTGGTCACGCCGATCTACGGCAAGCTGGGCGACCTGTACGGCCGCAAGGTGGTGCTCCAGGCCGCGGTCCTCATCTTCCTGGCGGGCTCGGCGCTGTGCGGGCTGAGCACGACGATGGAGCAGCTCATCCTGTTCCGCGGGATCCAGGGCCTGGGGGGCGGCGGCCTGATCGTGACGACGCAGGCGGTGGTGGGCGACATCGTCTCGCCGCGCGAGCGCGGCCGCTACCAGGGCATCTTCGGCGCCGTCTTCGGGTTCGCGAGCATCGCCGGCCCGCTGGTCGGCGGCTACTTCACCACGCACCTCTCCTGGCGCTGGATCTTCTACATCAACCTGCCGGTCGGGCTGCTGGCGCTGGGCGTGATCGCGGCGACGCTGCCGCGGCGCGAGGAGCGTGTGCGGCACGTGGTGGACTACGCGGGCGCGGCGCTGCTCGCGCTCACGCTCGGCGCGCTGATCCTGCTGACGGACCTGGGCGGCGTCGCGTACGCGTGGACGTCGCCGCAGATCCTGGTCCTGGGCGCCGTCGCGCTGCTCGCGCTCGCGGCGTTCCTCGCGGTCGAGCAGCGCGCGAAGGAGCCGGTGCTGCCGCTGCGGCTGTTCGCGAACCGCACGTTCCGGGTCACGGCGGCGATCGGGCTGATCGTCGGCTTCGCACTGTTCGGCTCCGTGACCTACCTGCCGCTGTTCCTCCAGGTGGCGCACGGGGCGAGCCCCACGGGGTCCGGTCTCCAGATGGTCCCCATGATGGGCGGGATGCTCTTCGCATCCATCACGTCCGGGCAGATCATCAGCCGCACGGGCCGCTACAAGGCGTTCCCCATCGCGGGCACGGCGGTGATGACGGTGGGGCTGTTCCTGCTCTCGCGCATGACGCCGGACACGACGGTCGCGGGCGCGTCGCTGTCCATGGCCGTCGTCGGCCTCGGCATCGGGATGGTGATGCAGGTCCTGGTCATCGCGGTGCAGAACGCGGTGGACTACCGCGACCTCGGCGTGGCCACGTCCGGCGCGACGCTGTTCCGCATGATCGGCGGCGGGCTGGGCACCGCGATCTTCGGCGCGATCTTCGCCGCCCGGCTCGCGGCGTACCTCTCGCGGGCGCTGCCGGACGGCGCCGCCCCGGCGGCCGCTCGGGGGACGGGCCTCGGCCCGCAGATGGTCGAGGCGCTGTCCCCCGCGCTCCGCGCGGTGTACGCCGACGCCGTCGCCGCATCGCTCTCGACGGTGTTCGCGACCGCGACGGTGGTCGCGCTGCTCGGCTTCCTGCTGACCTGGCTGCTCCCGGAGCGGCCGCTGCGCGAGACCGTGGCCGCGGCGGCGGGGGACCTCGGCAAGGAGGCGGAGGAGATCTTCCCCATGCCGATGGACGACGACTCGCTCTCCAAGCTCGAGCGCTTCCTCTCGCTGCTCGCGGACCGCGAGGCGAAGCGCGGCTACGTCCGGGCGGTCGTCGCGCGCGCCGGGCTCGACCTGAGCCCCGCGGCGGCCTGGCTGCTGGTGCGCATCGGCGCGGACCCGGAGCTGGACATCGACGCGCTCGCGCGCAGCCGCGGCATCGATCCCGCCCGCCTCACGGCCGCGGCCGCAGAGCTGCGCGAGCGCGGGCTCATCGTCGAGCACCCGCGCGTCAACGGCCGCGGCCCGCGCCGCGAGGTCGCCGACCACGGCCGCGACGCGCTGCGCCGCCTCGCCGACGCCCGGCGCGCGCACCTCGCCGCGCTGATCGCGGAGTGGGAGCCGGAGCAGCGCGAGGAGATCGTCGCCCGGCTCCGGCGGCTCACCGGCGAGTTGATGGAAGAAGAACCGTCGTGAGGGTCGCGCAGCGGCCATCCTACGACGGGACGTCGCCGCTCAGCGCGCCGCGGCCGGTCCCGGCTCGACCTTCAGCCCTTGCACGGCACCTGCTTCACCCGCCGCCCAGCCCGAACGCTTCAGCGACCAGCTCGTACGACCGCAGCCGCGCCGCGTGGTCGTGGATCATCGACGAGATCATCACCTCGTCCGCGGCGGTCTGCTCGACCATCGCCTCGATGCGTCTCCGCACGGTCTCCGGGCTGCCCGCGATCAACAGCGCGCGGTACTTCTGGACCGCGATCAGATCGGCGGGCGAGTAGTCGTACGCCGTCGCCTCCTCCGGGCTCGGCAGCGGGCCGAGCTCCCCGCGCTGGAGCCGCGCCCAGGCCAGGTCCATGCTGCGGGCCAGGTAGTCCGCGCGCTCGTCCGTCTCCGCGCACACCACCGCAAGGGCGAGGATCACGTGGGGCCGCTCGAACCACTCGGATGGCTGGAAGGCGTCGCGATACGCGTCCAGCGCGGGGCCGGGCGGCGTGGGGCTGAAGTGGCTGGCGAAGCCGTAACCCAGGCCGAGCGAGCCGGCGAACCGCGCGCTCGCGCCGCTCGAGCCGAGCAGCCAGACGGGCGGCAGCCGCACGTCCGCCGGCACGACGCGCACGCGGTGGAACGGGTGGCCCTCGGGAAAGTCCTGCCGGGAGAGCGAGAGCAGCTCGATCACCTGCTCCGGGAACCGCTCCGGGTCGAACGGGCGCAGCGCGCTCGACGTGACCGGGTCCGTCCCGGGCGCGCGGCCGATTCCCAGGTCGATCCGCCCGGGATGCAGCGCCTCGAGCGTGTGGAACGCCTCCGCGATGCGCAGCGGCGCGTGGTTCGGCAGCATGATTCCGCCCGAGCCCACGCGGATGCGGTCCGTCGCCGCGGCCACGTGCGCGATCAGCACCTCCGGCGAGGAGCTCGCGATGCTCGGCATGCCGTGATGCTCCGCGAGCCAGAAGCGCGTGTAGCCGAGACGCTCCGCCAGCCGCGCCAGCTCGATGGTGTTGCGCAACGCCTGCGAGGCGGTCGAGCCGGAGCCCACCGGCGCCAGATCCAGCACGGACAGCGCGAGCCCCGTCCTCACACCGCGCACGCGCCGTCGTCGCACGCCGCCGCGCCGCCGTCCCTCCCGGCATCGCTGCCGGCCGAGCGCGACGCGGCCTCCTCCAGGACCCGGAGGAACACGGACGCCGGCTGCGCCCCCTCGACCGCGTACTGGCCGTCGAACACGAACGTCGGCACGGCTCGCACCCCGATGCGCCGCGCGTGCTCCAGCTCCTCACGCGTCTCCCGCAAGCCCTCGCCCGAGTCCAGGTACTCCCGCACGCGTGCGCGATCCATTCCCGCCGAGGCCGCCAGGTCCGCGAGCAGTTCGTGGTCGGCGACGTTGCCGCCGCGGGTGAAATGCGCGTCGAAGAGCTTCTCGAGCAGCGCATGCTGCACAGCCGGGCCGTGCTCCTTCCCGGCGAGCCGCAACAGCCGGTGGGCCGTCAGCGTGTTGACCGACAGCGCACGGTCCCAGTCCACCTCGATGCCCTCCTCGCGCGCCGTCTCCGAGACGCGCTGCAGCATCCCGTCCACCGGCCTGCCGAACCGCCGCTCGAGGTACGACTTCACAGGGATGGGCTGCTCCGGGGCATCCGGATCGAGCTGGTACGGGCGGTAGACGACATCGACCTGCGCCGCTCCCGCGAACGCCGCCAGCGCCCGCGCGAAGCGCCGATCCCCGATGTAGCACCAGGGGCAGACGATGTCGGAGTAGATCTCGACCTTCATCTCGTCTCCGGCATATAGTTCACGCATAAACATTACATACCTACCAGATCCCCGGTCAAGCCGCGGCGAACGGGCGGAACGGAGCACCCAGCCGTAGGCGGTGCGAGCGGTGGCACGCCCCCGACCGGCGGCGCTGCGAGCCGTGGCCCGAACTACCCGGCCGGCGGCGCTGTGGGCGGCGGCACGAACGACCCCGAGCGGCGGCGGTGGGAGCCGGTGGCGCGAACGACCCGAGGGCGGCGCCGTGGGCGCGCCAGGCGCTTTCCGACCGGCGGCGCTGTGGGCAGCGGCACGCGCCACCGAACCGGCGCCGCTCTGAGCGGCGGCACGTGCCAACCGACCGCCGCCCCTCCACGACCACGCGCGCGGGCGCGTCGGCCGCCCCTGCCCGATCGGACTCCCGGCCGCTCGCAGGCCGCCCGCCGGTGGTCCAGGACCACACCGGCCGCTCGCGGGCCGACCCGCGACCGCGGTACGCACGCTGCGAGACGGGGTATCAGAGCAGAGCGGCGCGGGCCGGACGGCCCGCATCGGGCGAACGAAGCCGATGGAGGACTGGCGATATGACGCAGACCGCGACCCGACGCTCGGCGACGGTCCCGTGCCCGTTCTGCGGGACCCTGAACCGTGTGGACCTGGCCCGGCTGGCGGACCGGCCGAAGTGCGGCGAGTGCCGGCGGCCGATCCTGCTGGACCGCCCGATCAAGCTGCCGGGTGAGAGCCTGGACCGCGTGGTGGCGGACGCCGAGGTCCCGGTCCTGGTCGATTTCTACGCGGACTGGTGCGCGCCCTGCAAGATGATGGCGCCGGTGCTCGATGACGTCGCGCGCGAGCGCGCGGGGAATCTGCTCGTCGGCAAGCTGGACACGGATCGGAGCCCGGCGGTGTCGGAGCGGTTCGGGATCCGCGGCATTCCGACGCTGATCCTGTTCCGCGGCGGCAAGGAAGTCGCGCGGCAGACGGGCGCCATGCCGAAGGCGAAGCTCGACGAGTGGCTGGCCTCAGCGGCGGCGTAGAGGCTCCACGCGCCCGGCCCGCGCCGCGACTGCCTCGCGCGGCGGCCGCGGCACCGGCGGCCCGCGCCACGCCCGTTCAACTCGGGTCACCGTGATCGCCGGCGTGGACGCGGCGACGCCGCACGGTCAGCCCGCGGCGTGCCCGTTCAACCCTGACGACGAGACTTCTCCAATGGCTGAACGAACCGCTCGCTACGCCCTCGCCCGCACGGTGGACCTCCCGTTCGAGGAGGCGGACCGCCGGGTGCGCGAGGAGCTGCAGAAGGAAGGCTTCGGCGTGCTCACGGAGATCGACGTGGCGGCCACGCTGAAGAAGAAGCTCGACGTGGATGTGCCGCGCTACGAGATCCTGGGCGCGTGCGCGCCGCAGTTCGCCTACCGGGCGCTCCGGGCCGAGCCGGACGTTGGACTGCTGTTGCCCTGCAACGTGGTGGTCCGTGCGGGAGAGCAGGGCCGCACGGTGGTCGAAACGCTGGACCCGATCACGCAGCTCGAGCTCGCGGACAACCCGGAGCTCCGCGCCATCGGGCAGGAGGTGCGGGAGCGGCTGGAGCGGGTGCTGGATCGCGTCGCCGGCGGCTGAGGGCGGACGGGCGACGAAACGAAGGTCCGGCGCGAGGCGCCGTCCCGCCACAGCGCGCCGTGCCGCGGAAAACAGGAAGGGGCAGGCGCCCGGACACGGTGCCTGCCCCGGTGTGCATCATGCCGCCTCGCGGCTGTCCTCCTCGCGATCCCCTACGCGCCCCTGTGGCGCATGGCCGGCGGCGTGTGCATCACGCCGCCTCGCGGCCTTCCTGCTCGCGCTCGACGGGGTTGCCGCGCTTGCGCCACTCGTCGATCCCGCCCTCGAGGTTGATCACCGTCTCGATGCCGCGCGCCTGGAGCATGCCGGCCGCGATCGCGGAGCGCCCTCCGCCCTGGCACTGGAGGACGACCGGCCGGTCGCGGGGGATCTCGTCGAGCCGATCGGTCAGGTAGCCGAGCGGGATGTTGGGGACGCCGGGAATGTGGCCGGCCTCCCACTCGGCCTGGCCGCGCACGTCGATCACGGCCACGTCGCCCGCCTCGATGCGGCGCGCCAGCTCATCCACGGTGATCTGCGCGGTCGTCTGGAGCTGGCGGCCCGCGGCCGTCCACGCCCCGAGCGCATCCGTGCCGAAGTAGCCAGCGATGTCGTCGAGCCCGATGAAGGCGAGGTCGCGCACCGCCTCGTCGATGGCGCCGGGGCGCCGCTGCTCGTCAACGATCAGGTAGAACGGCCGGTCGTACGGGACGAACCACCCTGCCCACGTGTTGAAGCTGCGGTTGAGCGGGATGTTGATCGTGCCCGGCACGTGACCGGCGGCGAACTCGTCCGCGGGGCGCGTGTCGACGACGAGCGCATTCGCGTCCATCAGCGCGGTGATCCGCGCACCGGGCAGCCGCTCCGGCCGGCGGAAGCCGCCCAGGATGCGCGGCCCTTCCTTGTTGATGCGCTTCATCTGGGCGAAGTAGCGCGGCGGCTCGGGCTGCCCCGCGAGCACCTGCCGGACGAACTCCTCCTCGTCCTCGATCGAGAACGCCCAGTTGAACAGCTTCTCGTAGCCCACCGTGCTCTGGGGCACGGCGCCGAGCGCCTTGCCGCACGCGCTGCCCGCGCCGTGGGCCGGCCAGATCTGGATGTAGTCCGGCAGCTCCTTGAAGCGCTGCAAGCTGCGGAACAGCGCGCGCGCCCCCGCGACCATCGTGCCCGTCATGCCGGCCGCCCTCTCCAGCAGGTCGGGCCGGCCGACGTCGCCGACGAAGACGAAGTCGCCCGTGAACACGCCCATCGGCCGGTCCGCGGCCGCGGTGTCCGTGACCAGGAACGAGATGTGCTCCGGCGTGTGGCCGGGCGT
>DATCLK010000134.1:0-2738 GCA_036563975.1 Longimicrobiales bacterium
CGCCCTCGCCCCCGCCCGGGGTGGGGGGTCAGTGGGAGGAATACACCTCCCTCGTGCCGTCGCGGCGGAAGGCGACGACGTCGTACCGGTCCTTGTACGGGCCCTCCATGCCGGGCGAGCCCATGGGCATGCCGGGCACGGCGAGGCCGGCGAACATCGGGCGTTCGGCGAGGAAGCGGCGGACGACCTCGGCCGGGACGTGCCCCTCGAGGACGTAGCCGTCCACCAGCGCGGTGTGGCAGGACTGGAGGTCGCGCGTGACGCCGTGCTGCGTCTTGATCACGTTCACGTTGTCCGTGTCGTGCACCTCGAGGCGGAAGCCGGCCTCGCGCATGTGCTCCACCCACTTCGCGCAGCAGCCGCACGTCGGGCTTTTGTAGACGACGACGAGCGGACTGTCCTGCGGCGCCGCATCGGCGTTCGCGGCGGCGTCCGTGGCCGCGGCAGCCGTGACGGGGGGCGTGGCGGGCTCCTGGCCGGACTGCGCGTCCGGCGCGCGGTTGCCGCACGCGAGCACGGCGAGGGATCCGAGGAGGAGCGCGGCTGCGCGCGCCGTCGTCATCGTGTCACGGGGCATGGACCAGCTCCGGTCGTCGGTCGATGCTTCGTGGCCGCGCCGGCGGCCCGCGGCCGCGCGTGCCGGCGCTCCGGGGAGTATACCCCGCCGGCGGCGGGAAAGCGAGCCGGCGAGCGTCAGGACGACGTCGTCGAGCCTCCCTCCCCCTGCCGTTCGCGGAGCAGGGCGAGGAAATCGCGCACGGCGTGCTCGTAGCTCTCGCCGGCGACCTGCCACACGTCGTTGTGTCCGGCGCCGTCCACCCAGAGGTAGCGCTTGGGCTCCGACGCCGCCCGGTACAGCGCGCGGCCGTGGTAGAACGGGACGATGGCGTCGCGGCGGCCGTGGATCACGAGCACGGGACAGCGGACCGCACGGAGCAGGGCGAGGTTGCGGAACCGGTCGCGCGGGAGCATTGGCCAGCGGGTGACGACGCGGAACGCACTGATGAAGCTGCTCTCGAGTACGAGGCCGGCGAGCGGCTCGCGCGCTGCGAGCGCGGTCGCCGGCCCGCCGCCGATCGAGCGGCCCCACGCGATGATTCGCCAGGGCGGAAACCCAAGCGTGCCGGTCAGGTGGGCGAACGCGGCGTCCTGGTCGAGCAGTGCGCCATCGACGGACGGCCGGCCCTCACTCATGCCGTAGCCGCGATAGTCGTAGGCGAGGACCGCGACGCCGAGGTCGCGCAGCGCTCTGAGCACGGGCATGATGGCGCCCAGGTCTTCGGCGTTGCCGTGGCTGTAGAGCACGGCGAACTCGGCGTCCGGGTTCGGCAGCCACACTGCAGCGATGCGCACGCCGTCCGCGGCCGTGAGCTCGATGATCTCGGCGGAGCGGTCGTAGCCCGCTGGCGGCGGCTGGAACATCAGGCGCTCGCCGAAGACGAGCGCGAATCCGGCGAGCAGGATGTACGCCGCGAGGACGTACAGGAGGACGTCGAGCATGCGCCGGCGGAGCGGGCGGGCGCGTTCGCGCTTCAGCGGGCCCATCGGAGGTCGGCGCCACGCGGCGCGTTCCGCGCCATGTAGTCCGCGGCGATGCGCACGAACTCCGTGTAATCCAGGTCCTCGCCCGGCCGCTCACGGCTGTAGCCGATCCAGCAGTGTCCCTTGCGGCGGCCGTACTCGAAGCTCGCGCGCGCGGGCGGGTCCGAGAGCGAGTCGAGCGCGGCCTGCATGCGGTAGACCGCCTCGTTCAGGTAGTAGTCGTCCATGTCGCCGACCGCGACGTGCAGCTTGCCGCTCAGCTTCCGGCCGAGCCGCTTCCAGTTGCGGCGCAGGTAATCCGTCAGGTCGTAGTGCTCGCGCCAGTACGCCGCGACCTCGCGGTCGATCTCGCCCGTGACGGGGTCCCAGATCGGCGCGGGGTAGCCGTCCGGGCCGACGGGGCCGAACACCGCCTCCCAGATCGCCCACTGGCCGCCGGAGCGGCTGTCAGGGCCCACCGCCCGCTCGAACGCGGTCTCGTCCTCGATGGTGTAATCCACGTTGCCGTCCACGAACCGGCGGCTGGGCCGCTCCACGCGCAACCACTCGTGGTCCGCGTAGTACGCGTTCGCGTCTTCGTAGATGTTGACGAGCTGGTAGTCGTGGAAGTCGACGGGGTCGGGGCACCAGCCCCAGGCGCCGCCGAATACGTCCGGGTAGAAGATCTGCAGCGCGAGCGCCTCCCACCCGCCGGTCGAGCCGCCGGCCAGCACGCGCGCCCACGGCTCCGCGATGATGCGGAAGCTGCGCTCGAGCTCGGGGATCAGCTCCTCGACGATCGCGTCGCCGTACGGGCCGACGTTCGCCGAGTTCACCGAGTACGACGTATCGTAGTACGGGTTCGCGTCGCGGATCGTGACCGCGATCACGCGCGGCGCGCGCGGCGAGAGCCAGAAGTCGCGGAACGCGCGGGCGCGAGGCGGCGCGTCGTCGGCTTCGCTGAAGCCGAACGGCGCGCGGCGGCCGGGGAAATGCCCCTGGAGGTAGATCACCGGGTAGCGCGCGTCCGGGTTCTCGTGGTAGCCGCGCGGCAGCAGCACGTTCGCGCCGATGTACATGTCGCGGCCCCAGAACTCGGAGACGCGCGGGCTCCGGATCTTGATGAACTTCACCAGCTCGCCGTCCTGCGGGTTGCCCTGGTCGAGCACGCCGCCCTCGGGCACCGGCTCGATCGGCGGGATCACGCGGCTGAGCTG
>DATCLK010000135.1:0-24026 GCA_036563975.1 Longimicrobiales bacterium
CCTCGTGTGCCGCTCAGGGTCCGCGCGCGGACACGCTCTCAAAACCGGCGCCTATGCCGGCGCGCCGCTGACCAACAGAACCCGTGTTGTCAAATCGCACCCCGGCCGCATGAGCCCGCGTAACTCGACGGCGTCGCAGAAACGGCGAACATGAGCCTGGCCGCCTTGCGCATGATCGCCACGAGCGCTGGGAGCGGCCTTCCGCCGTTGTTCTGGAGCAGGCGGAGCTAGTCCTCGCGGTAGATCCCGCCCGTCGTGACGCTGCGGACGGCGAACTGTAGAGCTGGCGCCGCAGTTCGGGCCGGCCCCGCTTCGAGAGGTGCGGCCGGCCGCGCTGGAGCCCGCTCTCGCGCACGACGAGCGAGAGGCCTGCGACCCGGAGCGCCTGGCGGCTCGACTCGTAGCTCTGCGGATCGCCGATCGAGCCCAGGAAGACGGCGGCCGTGACGGGCCCGAGCTTGGGGATCGAGAGCAGCGGCTCGCCCTCTGGGGTGCGAAGCACGGCGCGCCAGAGGGGACGAGGGAGGTGGAGCCGGTAAGAGGGGTGCCTCCTATACCGATCCGTTTGGGTTGCGCCCCTGGCCTCCTGGCCGGTGCTTGGAGCGAGCCGAAGCCGCGATCAGAAGAATGGCGATGAGCATAGATGAAATCGCCCGTGGGCGAGACGTCCTGGCGCAGCTGACAGTACTCGACGAGCATATTGCGTCTACCGCCCGTATGCACGGAGTCGATCCTGGTCTGATGAAGGCGATCGTGTACGGGGAGCAAACGCATCAGTTGCCGTTTGAGGCTCTTGCCGAATCGTTGGGCCTGGGGAAGACCGTTGGCTTGGGGCAGGTGACCGTGGGGATGAACCGCTTCTCCAGGCAGGTGCTGCTGGATCCAGCTACAAACGTGACCGCCATGGCAGCTCACCTGATGCAGCTGCAGAGAGAACCGCTCATAGATCCAAGGAACCCGATCGCATCGCTCGCGACGCGGTACAACTGTGGCGCATGCACCGCGATCAGCCCGTATGGACGCCGCGTGCATGCATACTACCTCGCCTTCTTCAAGCAGGAGTAATCCGTCATGTGGAAGAGTGCCAGCTTCATCGTCGGTGCAATTGACCTGCTCCTGGCGATTATCGCTGGGCTCGCGGCGGTCGCTACCGCGCTCTTCCTGCCAGGAGCCCGGGAGGAGCTGTCAACGGAGCCCGAGGATTTCTGGCTGGTTCTCTTTCTCATGCTCCTCTCGCTTTTCGCTGCAGTAAGCTTCACGCTCGCTGGTTGGGGGCTGGTTCGCCGGCACCGACTGAAGGCCGCTGCCCCCGCGAGCTGGCTTGGGTGCGTGGTCTTCTCTGCCGTGGCAGTTCTCGGGATTGCGCATGGTGAGCCCGGATCGGCCGAACTGGCCTGGTCCTCAATACCGGCGCTCCTGCTGCTTGTGAGCGCCGTGTTGCTGCGCGTCGGGCAGCTGGAGTCGTAGGCCCGCGGATCGCCCATCGGTTCCACGCGATGTAGCGAGCGCTGCGGCCCCTGGGGCCGGTGCGATCGAGTGCCACTCCTTGAAAGCCGCGTGTGCGCTCCGACCGGCGTCGGTTCCTACGCCCACCGCGCCCTGCGCCGGAGGCCGGCGACGGCCGCCCGCCCCGTCCGCGCCCCCTTTCGCAAAGCGGCTGAACGTTCAGATGAACAGGTGTACGGCCCGCGGCGCAGCGGCCGGCTGCCGACACCGTGCGGCGAATACACGGCCGCCACCGCCTGCCCAGCCGCCCCTACCCCAGCACCACCCGCATCACCAGCCGCACGGGGCTGTCGATCACCACCGCCGCGAGCCCTAGCATCAGCACCGCACCGAGGAACGCGGGCGGCAGCACGAACACCAGCGCGAGCGGGCCCGCGAGCGAGAACGACCGGCGGCTGCAGCCCCGTGTCGCGCGCCACGCGAGCCACGCGCCCGCTGCGGTCGCGAGCAGCGCCACGAGGGTGAACGAGAGCTCCTGCGCCGGCTTGACGAGGAAGAACGCGCCCGCGAGCAGCAACGCCGCCGCCGTGACCAGCAGCCGCTCGACGGGCGTGATCAGCCGCGCGACCAGCAGCGCCACGATGAGCACTGCCATCAACACCGCGGTCGTGAACGAATAGATCGAGCCCAGGATCATCTCGTCCATGCCGCCCCCCGGGGAGAAAAGGGTCGGGTACGCCGGCGCGCGACGCGTTGCGCGCCCGCCGCGATGGGGCCGGCGACCTGCAGCGAGGCCGTCCCCGCCCCCGTCGCGATCACTCGCAATCTGTCGCAGGCCGAGCGGGACAGGTTGGAAGAAGTGTGCCGTCCGGGGTCAGAGCGGGAGGACCGTGGCGCGAGGGCCCTCGGTTGACAGAGTGAGAACCGCCACGCTCGGGGGCAAGCCGAACCGCGCGGGCCCCGCGGCGCCTGGATTCACCACGAGGACGCCGGCTCCCCGCTCGATCTGCGGCCGGTGCGTGTGGCCGTAGACGATGACGTCGAAGCCCGGGTACGCGGCGACGAGCCCGGCCGCCGTGGGCGAGCCGAGCTGATGCCCGTGCACAACGAGGATGCGGCAGCCCTGCAACTCCAACCGGGCGGTCTCCGGGAGGCGCGAGCGCAGGTCGAAGCCGTCGGTGTTGCCCCACACGGCCGTGACCGGGGCGAGGACCTCGAGCTCGGCCAGGACGTCCGCGCTGCCGACGTCGCCCGCGTGGAGGATGTGCTCGACCGCCCGGAAGCGCTCGAAGACTTCCGGCCGCAGCCGGCCGTGCGTGTCGCTGATCAGCCCGATGTCCATTGCGTGACTCTCGGCCGAACCGTAGGCGGGCCGTGCCGGCTCGGCGCTCCCCGGAGGACGTGGCGGCGCCTCGCTCCGGCTCGCTTCACTCCGGCTCGCCGCTCCGCCACGTGGGCCCCAACGCGTGCTCGATGCCGAGGTGCGACAGAGCGCGCGCGACGACGAAGTCCACCAGATCGTCGATGCTCGCGGGCCGGTGGTAGAAGCCCGGCGACGCAGGCAGGATGACCGCGCCGGCGCGCGCGAGTCGCAGCATGTTCTCGAGGTGGATGATGGAGTACGGCGTCTCGCGCGGCACGAGCACGAGCGGCCGGCGCTCCTTGAGCGCGACATCTGCCGCGCGTTCGATCAGGGAACGCGTCGTGCCCTGCGCGATGCTCGCGAGCGTGCCCATGGAGCACGGGCAGACCAGCATCCCTCGCGACGGCGCGGAGCCCGAGGCCGGCGTCGCGCCGCGGTCGGCATCATCGTAGAGGACGACGCGGGACCAGTCTCCCGTCCGCGCGCGCAGCTCTTCCTCGCCCGCGATGCCGGCTTCCTCGCGCAGCAGCCGCCAGCCGGTCTCCGAAACGATGAGGCGGACGGGAACGGCCAGGGCGTTCAGCGCTTCGAGCGCGCGCACCGCGTACGGCGCCCCGGACGCGCCCGTGATCGCGAGCGTGACAGGCGCGCCGCCGCCGGAGCCCGGCACCCGATGCGCGATGGCCTCATGGGCCTCCGATGGCCGGGTGAGGTCCGCCGCGCCCGGCGGCGATGGGAACTCCGCCATCCTTTCGGCTGCGCGGCGGTCGTCTGCCCCTGGCTCCGCGGGGAGCTCCGCTGCTCCTGCTGCCTTGCGGCGGTCCCCCGCCCCTGGGGCCGCGGGGCGGTCCCCTGCCCTCGCCCCCGCCCTCGCGCTCTCCTCGGCGCTCATAGCGCGACCAGCCGGTCCACCAGCGTCAGCACGAAAAAGCTCATGGAGACGCGGACGTTGGTGTGGAAGAACGCACGGTCGATGCGCTTCGGGTCGAGCGTCGCGGCATCCACGCCGCGCAGCGACGCGTGCGCGAAGTGCAGCAGCACGGCCATCACGCCCACGCCGCCGAGGTACGCCCAGCCGACGGGAAACGTGCGCAGCGCCCAGGGCAGGAAGAACAACCCGACGGCAGCCAGGTGGAGCAGCCGCGCGACGCGCAGCGCGCGGCGCGTGCCCAGTCGCGCCGGGATCGAGTGCAGCCCGTGCGCGCGGTCGAATTCCTCGTCCTGGAGCGCGTAGATGATGTCGAAGCCCGCGACCCAGCACATCACCGCCGCGGCGAGCAGCGGCAGCCCGTACCACGGCGCCGGCCACGCGCCGGCAACGGCGAGGTACGCGCCGGCGGGCGCGATGCCGAGCGAGAGCCCGAGCACCAGGTGCGCGGCCGTGGTGAACCGCTTGGTCCAGGAGTAGAAGCAGACCCACGCGAGCGCCACGGGCGCGAGCATGCCGCACAGCGGGTTGAGCTGCCACGCCGCGAAGATGAACAGGACGGCGGCCACGATCACCGCGACCCACGCCTCGCGCACCGACATGCGGCCGCTGGGCAGCTCGCGCAGCCGCGTGCGCGGATTCAGCGCGTCGTGCTCCCGATCCACGATGCGGTTGAACCCCATCGCGGTGAAGCGCGCGGCCGTGAAGGCGATGACGATCCACAGCGCCGCGCGCACGCTCAGGCCGCCCGGGTGCTCATAGGACGCGAGCAGCGCGCCCACGCCAGCGAACGGCAGCGCGAAGAGCGTGTGCGGCAGCTTGACGAAGCTCGCGTACTTCGCGAGCCGCGAATCGCCCGCGAAGGTCTGGCCCTCTCTCTCAGGGGCCGCCCCCCTCACAGCTCGATCCCCAACCTCGGCCACAGCTCGTCCACCTTCCGCTTCACCGCCTCGTCCATCTCGATCAGGTCCGGCCACGGGCGGGTGAAGCCCTCCTCTGGCCATTTGCGTGTCCCGTCGATGCCCATCTTGGACCCGAACGCGGGGCCGCGCGAGGCGTGGTCGAGGTCGTCCACGGGCCC
Source organism: Longimicrobiales bacterium (assembly GCA_036563975.1). Classification (GTDB taxonomy): domain Bacteria; phylum Gemmatimonadota; class Gemmatimonadetes; order Longimicrobiales; family RSA9; genus RSA9. The sequence goes on from DATCLK010000135.1 coordinate 4,819, forward strand.
GAAGGTGAAGCGCACGTCGCGCTCAGGGTCGATGTTGTTCAGCGCGTACCACCACGCTTCCTGGGGGTTGCGCACGTTGATGAAGTGATCGACGACGACGATCACCTTCGCGAGACTCATGAGCCCCTGGCCCCAGAGGCCGTTCATCACCTTGTACGCGTGCCCCGGATACTCCTTGCGAATGCTGACGAAGACGAGGTTGTGGAAGATGCCCTCGGCGGGCATGTGGTAGTCCACGATCTCAGGCATCGTCAGCCGCAGCAGCGGCAGGAAGATCCGCTCCGTGGCGCCGCCCATGTAGTAGTCCTCCATGGGCGGGCGCCCCACGATGGTCGCAGGGTAGATCGCGCCCTTGCGCATCGTGATGGTCGTCACATGGAAGACCGGGAAGTAGTCCGGCGGCGTGTAGAAGCCGGTGTGGTCGCCGAACGGGCCCTCGATGCCGAGCGGCTCCGCCGGGTCGACGTAGCCCTCGAGCACGATCTCCGCTTCCGCGGGGATGCGCAGGTCGGCGGTCTTCGCCGTGGCGGTGAGGAGCGGCTCGCGCCGCAGGAAGCCGCTCAGCAGGTACTCGTCGATCCCGGGCGGCAGTGGCGCGGTGGGCGTGTACATCGTGGCCGGGTCCGCGCCCAGGGCCACCACCACCGGCATGCGCTCGCCGCGCTCCCGGTACTTGCGGTAGTGCGCCGCCCCGCCCTTGTGCCGCTGCCAGTGCATCATCGTGGTGCGCGGGCCGGTGACCTGCATGCGGTAGCAGCCCACGTTCTGCACGCCCGTTTCCGGGTCGCGCGTGATGACCATGGGCAGCGTGATGAAGGGGCCGGCGTCGCCCGGCCAGCAGGTCATGACGGGGATGCGGCGGAGGTCGACGTCGTCGCCCTCGAGCACGATCTGCTGGCAGGGCGGCTCGCCGCGGTACGGGCGAGGGGGGACCTTGGCGAGCCGGGCGAAGCGCGGCAGCATCTGCACCTTCGCCCAGAAGCCCTCGGGGATCTCCGGTTGCAGCAGCTCCGCGATGCGGTCGGCGTGCTCGGAGACGTCCCGCACGCCGAGCGCCATCGCCATGCGCTTCCAGGAGCCGAAGAGGTTGATGGCGACGGGGATGTCGCTGATCGAGCCGTCGTCCAGCACCGGCTTCTCGAAGAGCAGCGCCTTGCCGCCGCCCGGGCTCTTCATCACGCGGTCCGCGATCTCGGTCATCTCGAGCCGCACGGCGATGGGCTCGCGGACGCGCACCAGCTCGCCGTGGCGTTCCAGGTCCTGCAGGAACTCGCTCAGGTTCTTTGCGGCCATGGCGCGGGAATGTACGCGCCGGGGGCGCGTTCAACAACGCGGCCGGCAGGCCTCAGTGCCCCGCGGCGACCATCTCCTCGCGCCCCTGACGTGCCGCCTCGAGCACGCGCTCGGCGCGCCGCTTGGCCTCGACGAGCGGGGCGACGCCGTCCTTCTCCGCCTCCTCGAGGATCTCCCGCACCGCATCGCCGATCTGGAGCACGCGGGCCTCGACACGCTCGCGGCTCCACTTCAGGACCTCGAGCGCGCCGTGCGCGATCGCGCCGCCGGCGTTGATGACGAAGTCCGGCACGTAGACGATGCCGCGCTCGCGAAGCCGTTCTGCGTCCTCCTCGGTCTCGAGCTGGTTGTTGGCAGAACCCCCGACGATCTGGCAGCGGAGCCGGGGGATGCTGCGAGAGTTGAGGATCGCGCCCACGGCGCACGGGGCGAAGACGTCGCACTCCGTGTCGTACGCGTCCTGGGGGGCAATGATCTCGCCGCCCACCTGCTCGGCGACGCGCCGCGCGCGCTCCTCCAGCGCGTCGGTGACGAGCACGCGCGCGCCGGCTTCCGCGAGGCGTTGCGCGAGTGGCGCGCCCACGCCGCCCACGCCCTGCACCAGCACGCTGCGGCCGTCCAGGTCCGGGCTGCCCATCACGCGCTGGACGGCGGCCTGGATCCCCGCGAAGACGCCCAGCGCCGTCCAGGGCCCGGGATCACCCGCGCCGCCCTGGTCGGGCGTGCGGCCGAACACGCGCGAGGTCGCGCGCCCCACGATGTTCATGTCCTGCGGCGTGGTTCCCAGGTCCACGCCGGTGCCGTAGGATCCGCCGAGACTCTCGATCAACTCGCCGAAGCGCAGGAGGAGCGCCTCCCGGTCCTGGCCCTCCAGCCGGCGCGGCACGGCGAGCACGGCCTTCCCGCCGCCGAAGGGGAAGTCGATCGCCGCCCACTTGTAGGTCATGCCCTGCGCGAGCCGAAGCGCGTCCTTCAGGCCATCCGCGGGCGACGAGTACACGTGCATCCGACAACCGCCCATGGCCATGCCGAGCGTGCGGTCGTGGATCGCGATGAAGACCCACGCGTCGGTCGGCCGGTCGTAGTGGACGAGGACGCTCTCCCCGTCCCACTGGCGAAGAAGGTCTTCCATCATATTTCCCGTCCGGGGTTCGGGGCTGGTTTCGAGGATCGGGGGCGAAGATGCCCTCTCGGCGCCCCGGCCGCAATGCCGCCCGGGCTCGGCCGGCGACGCCGGGCGAGTTGCAGCCGCATCGCGCCGCCCGTATCCTTGGCGCGCTCACCTTCGACGGATCGCGAAACGATGGCGACGACGATCTCCGCCCCTGCCGGCGCGGGCCGGGCGCGCGTGCTGGCCGGCTTCCTGTTCGCGCTGGGCGCGGGCACGCTGTGGGGAACCACCGGCCCGCTCAGCACGGCGCTCTACAGCGAGGGCGCGCAGCTCACGGCCGTGGGCTTCTGGCGCATCCTGCTCGCGACGCTCGGGTTCATTGCCTACGGCCTCCTCCGGCGGGACCTGTTCCGGATGGATGGCCGGGGGCTGCTGCTGGTGGGCGTGGTGGGCGGCGCGCTCGTCGCGCTCTTCGAGGTCGCGTACCAGTACGCGATCTACGGCGTCGGCGTCGCCGGCGCGGCCACCCTGCTCTACACGGCGCCGGTGATGGTCGCCGTGCTCGCGCGGCCGCTGCTCGGCGAGCGGCTGACCGTGCTCCGCGTCGTCCTGGCGCTGGTCGTGCTGGTGGGCGTCGCGCTGACGGTTTCCGGGCACGTGGCCGGCGAGGCGGATGCGGCCGGGCCCGGGTCTAGCCGCGCCATCGGCGTCGTCGGCGGGCTGCTCTCGGCCGCGGGCTTCGCCGGCAGCACGCTCCTCGCGCGGTACGCGGTGCCCCGGTACGGCGCCGTGCGCGTCCTGTTCTACGAGATCGCCGGGGGGACCGTGATCCTGGCGCTCCTGTTGCCCCTGCTCGGCCGCACGCCCGTGCCGCCGGGCACGCTGCCCGGGTGGCTCTACATCGCCGGGCTCGGGCTCGGCGCAGTCCTCGGCGCGAACTTCTTCTACTTCGCCGCCGTCCGGCGGATCGACGCCGCGCCCACCGCGGTCGCGGCCAGCATCGAGCCCGTGGTCGGCGCGCTGCTCGCCCTGCTGCTCTTCCACCAGCAGCTCACGGCAGGCGGCTGGCTGGGGCTGGTGCTGGTCGTCGGTGGGGTGGCTGCCGGCTACTGGCGCGAGGCGTTCTCCGAGACCGGGGCGTAGGCGCCGGCGGGGCGTCGTAGCCCGGCCCGGAGCGCCGAGGCGCCGTAGCCCGGCGCGGTCGTCCATCCCATGAGCGGCCCGCCGCGCGCTCCTCGCGCGCCGCATCGGCGGCCAAACCGGCCGACCGTCGCTCGACGCCCTCGGCCGACGCGTTGTCCGCAAGGCGACCGTCCCGCCGCTCGCCATGGCGCCGGTGCGCTGGCCCGCCCCCTGCACCTCCCGGTCTCCTGGTGAGAAAGGATCACGCGGTGGAGGGTGGCTCGATGGTGAGTCAGGGACAGCACGCGGCGAGGGCCGGGCACGCATGGGCCGGCGCGCCGGCCGGGTGGGACCGGGCCGTGGCCGGCGGCCGCAGGGCCAGGGGCGCCGGGCCCGGGGAAACCGGCCCCGGCAGGGTCAGGCGAAGCGGCGTGCTCCACGGCGCGGCGGCGGGTGTGGCCGCGAGCGTCGTCCAGGCGATCGTCGGCAAGGCCGAGGAGTTGCTCTTCCTCCCGCCGGGCGAGGACGCCGACATCGCGCCCCGGCTGGTGGACCGCATGGCCCAGCGGTTCGGGGCGCGCCTGCCCGCGGCCGTGAAGTGGGGGCTGGGGACGGCCTTCCACCTGGGCTACGGCGCGCTCTGGGGCGGCATCTACGGCCTGGTGCAGCGGCGCCGCCCGCTGCCGGCGCTGCTCGCCGGCGCGGGCCTCGGCCTGCTGATCTACGGGATCACCTTCCCCCGCTGGGGCGCTGCGGTGAAGACCGGCGTCGAGCGGCCGCCGTCCGTGCGTAGCACGCGCATGACCATGGTGGCCGCATCCGTCGCGCTCACGTACGGCCTGATGGTGGCCGTGTTCTTCGACCGTCTGGCCGCGCGCCAGCCGCGCTGACTCGCCATTGCGTTACGACGCCATCGTGATCGGCTCGGGGCCGAACGGCCTCGCCGCGGCGATCACGATCGCCATGGCCGGCCGCTCCGTGCTCGTGCTCGAGGGCGCCGGCACGCCCGGCGGCGGCCTGCGGTCCGAGGAGCTCACGCTGCCCGGCTTCGTGCACGACGTCTGCGCGAGCGTCCACCCGCTGGCCCTGGCCTCCCCCTTCTTTCGCACGCTGCCGCTGGAAGAGCACGGCCTGCGCTGGATCCAGCCGGAGGTCGCGTTCGCCCACCCGCTCGGCGAGGATGCGGCGGCAGTGGTGCACCGTTCCCTCGATGAGACGGCCGCAGGCCTGGGCGCGGACGGGCCCGCGTACCGCCGCCTCTTCCAACCCATGCTGCGCGACTGGGACCGGCTCACGCGGACGGTGCTCGGCCCGCTGTTCCGGGTGCCGGAGGACCCTCTGGTCCTCGCACGCTTCGGGCTGCACGCGCTGCGGTCGGCCGTCGGCCTCGCCCGGAGCCGGTTCCGGGGCCCGGCCGCCCCGGCGGCGCTCGCGGGGGCCGCCAGCCACTCCATCGTGCCCCTGGACCGCCCGGGCACCGCCGCCTTCGGGCTGCTCCTCACCGCCGGCGCGCACGCCGGCGGCTGGCCGTTCGCGGAGGGCGGCTCGCGCCGCCTGACGGATGCGCTCGTCTCCTTGCTCCGCTCGCTCGGCGGCGAGCTCAGGACCGGCGAGTGGGTCACCTCCCTGGCCGGGCTGCCGCCCGCGCGCGCGGTGTTGTGCGACGTCACGCCGCGACAGTTCCTCGCGCTGGCCGGGGACCGGCTCCCGGCCGGCTACCGCCGCGCTCTCGAGCGCTTCCGCTACGGCCCCGGCGCCTTCAAGGTCGACTGGGCGCTCTCGGGGCCGATCCCCTGGCGCGCCGAGCCGGCGCGCCGCGCGGGGACCCTGCACGTCGGCGGAACGCTCGACGAGGTGGCCGCCGCGGAGGCGGCGCCGTGGGCTGGGCGCGTCGCAGAGCGGCCGCTCCTCGTGGTCGCCCAGCCCAGCGTGTTCGACCCCACGCGCGCGCCGCCCGGGCTGCACACGGCGTGGGCCTACTGCCACGTCCCCAACGGCTCGACGGAGGACATGACGGACCGGATCGAGGTGCAGGTCGAGCGCTTCGCGCCCGGCTTCCGCGAGAGAATCCTCGCCCGCCACACCCTTTCCCCCGCCGACTTCGAGCGCCACAACCCCAACCTCATCGGCGGCGACCTGGCCGCCGGCGCCATGGACCTGGCCCAGCTCTTCTTCCGCCCCGTCTGCGGCCTGCACCCCTACGACACGCCAATCCCCGGCGTTTTCCTGTGTTCGGCTTCCACGCCACCCGGCGGCGGGGTGCACGGCATGTGCGGCCACCTGGCGGCGAGCCGCGCCCTCGCCACGGTGCTGCGCACGGCGCGTTGAGCCGGGAAGCGGCGGTGCTGCGGGCGGCACCGTCGGCCCGAAAGCACCGGCGCGCTGCACGGGTGCGAAGCTCTCACGCGCCTCCCCGCGTCGTGCAGGGTCGCCGCCGCTGCCGCACGGGCGAGCCGTGCGCACGCCCCGGCCGCCCCAGCCCTGCCGGGGCCGCGCCGGAGGGACAGCCGCCGCGAACCGGCTCACCTCACCCGGAGCAGCGACGCCGGGAGGTCGACGCGCTCGCGTGCGCAGGCGCAGGCGGCACTCACCTCGACCAGGAGCAATGCGCCGTGGCGGCGGTGCGGGCCGCCGCACTCGCGAGCGCGGACCCGGGCTGCGCTCACCTCACCAGGAGCAGCGACTCCTGCCGCCGGAGCACCCAGTGGCGCCGCCCCTCAGCGTCCAGGTACGCCTCCTCCTCCAGCGCCATCCGGACCGGCTGGCCGCCCCACTCGGGGACCGGAGTCGTCGCCTGGAGCTCGATCGAGAACCACGTGTTCGGCCGGAGCGGCACGTCGCCGCGGCCAGGCACGCCCTCCTGCCGGTCCCACAGACCGATCAGTGGGCCTGCCCCGTGGCCGTGATCGCCGATCGGGTGGGTGTAGACGGTGCCGTCGATGCCCTCGGCGCGCATGCGGGCGAGCGTGGCGTGCAGCACCTCGTTGCCCGTGCGGCCGGGGATCATTTCCTCGAGCAGGATGTCCTGCAGCCGATTTGCCCGGCGCAGCGCTTCCTGCAGCCCCGCAGGCGGCTCGGTCTCCCCCTCCCGCAGGACGTAGCCCATGTGTTGCGTATCCGTGTTGAGCCCCAGCGCGGTGATGCCGAAGTCGGAGTGCAGGACATCGCCCCGGAGGATCACCGGGTTGGTCGAATCCGACATCTCCACGCCCTGCCGCTGCACGGTGATCGTGGGATGGAACCAGGTGCCGAGGCCGAGGTCGTTGACGCGCTGCCGCAGCCACCAGACCACGTCCTCCGTGCGGGTCACGCCCGGGGTGATCACCTGGTTCGAGAAGGCCGTCGCGAGCAGCTCGTGCACCAGCTCCTGCATGCGCCGGTAGATGGGCAGCATCTCGGGCAGGCGCTCCTCGAGGTACTGGAGCGCCAGGAGCTCGCGGCGCACGACGCGGGACGCGTAGCGCGGCCCGAGCGCCTGCTGGAGCTGCTCCCACTCGCCTGCGCTGAGGCCGTCCGAGAAGGCGTGGGTGTGGGAGATGTTGACCGCGATCGTCTTGGGGTCGCGCTGCTCGATGATGGGCGTGAGCAGCTTCCACTGGTCGGGGCCGAACGGCTCGGCCAGCCGGCGCACGCCGGCCGCCGCGCCCACGCGAGCGCCCGGTTCGCGCACCACCGTGTACAGCCCACCCTGCGATTGCCCGCCGATGGCGATCCGCTCGACGCCTTCGTCTGGCCCGCGGTCGAAGAAGACGTAGATCGTGCGGCGGCGCGCCGCCATGGTGGTCGGCGAGACCAGGGCGCGGAACACCGGGTCCTCGTTGTACTCGCGCATGGGCACGATCCACATGTCCACTCCGTGCTCGCGCATGAGGCGGGGCAGGACGCGCTCGAGCCGGAGCCGCAGCCACTCCTGCTGGATGGCTGCCTGCTCGCGGAGCGTGCCGAAGGGGCGGTCCTGCGCTGCGATGGCGGAGGGAGGTTGCTCAGCCGCGTTGCCGAAGGGGCCCGCCGCGATACCGGAGGCGCGCTCCTGCGCCGCGATGGCGGAAGCGCCCTCGTGTGCCGCGATACCGGAGCCGCCCTCCTGTGCTGCGATGGCTGAGCGGCCCTCCTGCGCCGCGATGCCGGAGGGGCGCTCCTGCGCTGTGAGCGGCGAGGCAGCCAGGAGCAAGAAGGGCAGCAGCCGGGCCCCGGGGCCGCGGCCGCAGAGGCGTCTGCGCGAACCGGTCATGAGCGTCCTCCTGGCTGTGCGCGCCCCCGAGGTCGACGCCGACGTCGACGACGGGGACCTCGACCCCGGGTTCGCGAAGCGTTCATGCTCATCCTCCTCGCTCTGCGAGGTGCAGCGCCGCGATCCCGCCGGTCCAGCGCTCCCACCGCACCGCCGTGAAGCCGGCGCTCTCCAGCCGCGCGGCCAGTTCCGCCGGCTGCGGGAAGGCGAGCACCGATGCGGGGAGGTAGCTGTAGGCGCTCCGGTGGCGCGAGACGACGCGCCCGATCCACGGCAGGAGGCGGCGGAAGTAGGTGAGGTAGAGGGCGCGCAGGGGCGGCCAGGATGGCGTCGTGAACTCGAGCACGGCCAGCCGCGCGCCCGGCTTGAGCACGCGGGCCAGCTCGCGCAGGCCCGCGTCCAGGTCCGCCAGGTTGCGGACCCCGAACCCGACCATGGCGCCGTCGAACGTGGCGTCCGCGAATGGGAGCCGGAGCGTGTCCCCACAGACCACGGAGACGGGCGCGCCCGCGATCTTGGGCGCGCCGCGCTCCAGCATGGGGAGCGAGAAGTCGCTGGCAATGACGCGACCGCGGAAGCCCCGCCGGTGGGCCAGGGCCAGGGCGAGGTCCAGCGTCCCCGCGCACGCGTCCAGGAAGAGCCCTTCCTCGCGCCCGCCCGCCACCAGGCGCGCCACGGCGCGCCGGCGCCAGAGCCGGTCCACGTTGAGGCTCAGCAGGTGGTTCAGCAGGTCGTAGCGGGGCGCGATCGCCCCGAACATGCCCCGGATCGCCGCGGCCCGCTCGGGCGGCGCCGCCGGGGCCGGCGTCTGGCCGGCCGACATCGCGCAACTCGCGTCAATAGCGTAAACTAGAGGGGCCCAAGGTACCCGCGGGTCCCCCGGTCATCAAGATGGCGCGACCGGCGCGCTTGAAACTCGCCGGCCGGGCTGGCCGTACGGTCGGACCCGGAATCACGTCGTGTGCGCGCCGCCCGGAGACGTGGACTACTCGACGCTGACCGACCAGGAGGTCGTTGCCCGCGCACGCGAAGGCCGCGAAGCGGCCTATCGCGAGCTGATCGGCCGTTATGAGCGGCCGGTCTTTTCGTTGATCTACCGGTTGGTCCGCAACCGCGAGCAGGCCGAGGACCTGGCGCAGGAGACCTTCATCAAGGTGCTCAACGCGCTGGACCGCTACGACCCCGCGTACAAGTTCAGCTCCTGGATCTTCAAGATCGCGCACAACACCGCCCTCGACCACGTCCGCAAGAAGGCGCCCGCCATGCTCTCGCTGGATGGCTCGCCCCACGCGAGCGACGGCGAGGAGGCCGGCGCGACCGCGTTCACCGTCGTCGCCGATGACGAGACGCCGGAGGAGTACACGGCCAGCCGCGAGATCGGGCGCGCGCTCGAGCACGCTATCGCCCAGCTACGACCGGAGTACCGCACGGCCATCCTGCTCTGGCACGTCGAGGGCCGGGCCTACGAGGAGATCGCCGAGATCATGCACGTGCCGCTCGGCACGGTGAAAACATATATTCACAGGGCGCGTCACGAGTTACGTGCGCGACTCGCGCACCTGCGGCCTGAAACTCCCGCCGCGCCCGAGGCGTAAGGACTCGTAGACTTCCGTACGTCAGGAGGACCGGGCTTGACCGAGTCGCTGCTACATCCCACCTCCGAGCTCCTGGAGGCCTACGTCGAGGGCTCCCTCCAGGACAGCGAGCGCGTGGTGCTGGAGTCGCACCTGCTCTCGTGCTCGTACTGCCAGGCAGAGGTCGAGGAGTGGAAGGCGCTGTTCGCGGGGCTCGCCGCGCTCCCGCACTTCGAGCCCGGACCGGACTTCGCGGATCGGGTGCTCGCCGGCGTGCGGCTGCGGCAGCCGTGGACGGTGCGGGTGGCCGAGCTGCTCCGGCGCCTCGTGCCCAAGACGACTGTGGGCTGGGCGCTCGTCGCGGCCTGCGTGGCGCTGCCGTTCCTGGTGTTCGGGGGCGTGATGGCCTGGCTGTTCACCTGGCCGTCCGTCACGCCGCAGGGCCTGTGGCTCTACGCGCGCGAACGCCTCACGGACGCGCTACTCTCGCTCGTGGGCCAGGCGGGCGCCGCGGTCCTCGAGAGCGAGGTCGCGCGCCGCGTGGTCCAGTGGGGACGGACGTGGGTCGCGACCGTGGATCCGTCGACGGTAGGCGCGGGGCTGGCCCTGTTCGCCACGCTCACGCTGGTGTCGGCGTGGGTCCTCTACCAGAATCTCTTCCGCACCCCGGCGCGGGAAAGGCGTTATGTCTCCTACTCCTTCTAGCCAGTGGGCGCGTATCGGCCTGCTTGTGCTGGCCGTGGGCGGCGCCGGCCTTCTGGGAGGCGAGGCGGCCGCCCAGGAGGCGCCGTCGGCACCTGGCGTGGTGTCGAGCACGATACAGGTCTCTCGCGATGCGGCCGTCCTGGAGCTCGAGCTGACGGGTGGTCGGTCGCTCGAGCTGGCGCTGCGCAACCAGCGGGTCGAAGTCAACGGCGAGGAAGTCGGCACGTACCGGCGGGGGGACGCGCTGGATCGCTCGTGGCGCGATCTGCTCGAGCGGGCCATGGACCGCGAGGCCGCCGCGCTCGCGGAGCTCCTGCTCGCCTGGGAGCCGCCCGAGGGCGAAGCCGGAAGGCGTCTCGACGCCGCGCTGGAGGCCGCACTGCGTGAGGGCGCTGTTCCCGCCGAAGTGCAGGCCGCGCCGCGTGCCGACCGAGACTCGATCTCGAAGCTGGAGAACCGGATCGCGGAGCTCGAACGGCTCGTCCGGGACCTGGAGCGGAACAGGGCTCAGCGGGCGGCCAGCGATCGAGGCATCCGGCCCACGGTGGCCATCGTCGGCCTGTTCGAGCAGCTCTGGCGCGGCCTGCGGAATATCCTCGCGGTGCTGGTCAACTACGCCGTGCTGGCCGGCCTCGGCTTCGCGATCGTCTACTTCGGTCGGCGGTACCTGGAGGGCGTGGCCGACACCGCCCGGCACGCGCCGGTCCGCTCCGGGTTCGTTGGCCTCGCGGCGCTGTTCCTGGCGGTCCCGGCCTTCATCCTGGGCATCTTCGTCCTGATCGTCTCGATCGTCGGGATTCCGGCGCTACTTGCCTGGATCCCGCTCTTCCCGGTGGCGCTCGTGGCGGTGGCCTTCTTCGGCTACATGGCCGTCGCCCACGCGGTGGGCGAGGCCCTGGCCGAACGCCGGCTGCACGGCCCCGATTGGCTCCACCGCGGCAACTCGTACTACTACATTCTGACCGGTCTCGGCCTGTTGCTCGCGCCCTTCCTCGCGAGCGCCGTGGTCAGTGTGGCCGGGCACTGGATGTCCCCGATCCGGGTGATGTTGGGGGGCCTGGGGATCGTGCTGACGGGCATCGCCCTGGCGATCGGCCTCGGCGCGTTCCTCCTCTCCCGCGCGGGGACTCGGCCGCTGACGCGCTCCCCGTCGCTCGAGCCGGACCTGGGCCCGACCTTCGAGGAAGAGGCGCATGTCTAGGCGGGGATTCCTGGCCGCGACCGTAGCGGCGCTGATCGTGCCGGCCTCCGCTGTCGCTCAGGAGAACTGGAGCAGCAAGGTCGTCAAGCGCGCGTATGCGGGCGAGGCGCGACTGATGGTCGAGGTCGAGTACGGCGCCGGGCAGCTCCGGGTGAATCCGGCGTCTGCGGCGGATCTCTACCGGGCGGCCTTCCGGTACGACCCGGACGCCATCGAGCCCGTGACCTCCTACGCGGACGGTCGACTCAAGATCTCCGCCACCTCGGGGGCGAAGAAGCTCCGGGGGATCAGCAACGGCGGCCAGCTCGACCTGGCCCTCGGGCGGAGCGTCCCCGTGCATCTGAAGCTCAGCTACGGCGCCGCGGAGGCAGACCTCGAGCTCGGCGGGTTGCGGCTCCGTGAGGCCCGGATCGAGACCGGGGCGAGCAGCACGAACCTCCGCTTCTCGGAACCCAACCCCGAGACCTGCGAGTACCTGGAGATCCACGCCGGCGCCGCGAGCTTCAACGCCTACGGGCTGGGAAACAGCCGCGCGAAGCAGGTCCGGCTGGAAGGCGGCGTCGGTCATGTGGTGCTGGACCTGACCGGTGACTGGGCCGGAGACATGAGGGTGAGCGTGGAGATGGGGCTCGGCTCGCTCACGGTCCGGGTCCCGCGCACGGTGGGTGTGCGGCTCCAGAAGACCTCGATCTTCGCCGGTGTCACGTCCCCGGGCTTCTCGAAGCGCGACGACGCTTATTATTCTGACAACTGGGGCAGCGCGCGGCATCGCCTCACGCTGGATGTCGAGGCTGCGTTCGGGAACGTGGACATCCGCTGGGTGGACTGACGGACTTCTTTGCTGGAGAGACCGGTGATCGCGTCCCTGGTGACCTTCTTCGTCGTCGGTGCGGTGTTCCTGCTCGTGGTCGGTGTGGGGCTGGCGCTGATCGGCCTGGTGCTCGGCCTGGCGTTCGCGCTGGCCAAGTTCGTGCTGTTGGTGGTCCTGCCGATCGCGCTGGTCGGCTACGTGCTGGTTCGTTTCCTCGCTCCGCGGCAGGAACGTCTGGCGCGGGCGGGGAGGCGGTTTTCGGACGGGATCTGAAACGCCGTGCGATTGATCCTCGAGGGTGGACAGCGGATCCGCCTGCAGGGTACGGGGGCCGGGCTGGAGATCGAGTCCGCGGATCCTGCGGTCCAGTTCTCACCGCTGCACATGCTGGCGGCGTCGCTGTCCACGTGCACGTTCTCGGTGCTGGTGGGTTGGGCGCACCAGGCGCGGCTGGACGTGACGGGGCTGGAGATCGGGCTCGAGTGGGAGTACTACGAGAACCCGTTCCGGGTCGGTCGCTACGAGATGACGGTGCGCTGGCCGGGGCTGCCGGAGGAGCGTCGGACGGCGGCGTTGCGGGTGGCGGAACATTGCACGGTGGAGCAGACGCTCAGGATCCCGCCGGAGATCGAGCTGCGGATCGAGGCGTGATGGGGCGCGGCGAGAGGCGATGACGGTCCGGCGGATTGCGCTGGGGGCGCTGGTCATCTCGAGCCTGGTGATCGCGGCCGCGTACGCGTCGGCGTTCCTGCCGGGCGGGGCGCCGGGCTGGGCGCCCTGGGCGATGGTGCTGGGGAATGCGGCCATGCCGGTCGCGATCATGCTCCTGGGCGCGGCGCGGCGGAGCGGTGGGGTGGGGCGGCTGGCCATTCCTTTTGCCTTCACCTTCCTGTTGCTGGCGGGCGGCTTCGGCGTGGCGCTGCTCTTGCCCCCTGCCGACCCGAGCGGCTCGACGCTGATTCTCGGTCTGCCGCCGGCCGCGGCGGTCGTCTTCTACGGGATCGGGCTCCTTCCCCTGTTCATCCTGCCCCTGGCCTACGCATGGACGTTCGACGAGGTCACGTTGAGCGAGGCCGACCTGCAGCGGGTTCGTGCGGCCGTGGCGCGGGGTGGCGGAGGTGAGGGGGAGGAAGTGACGGGCGTCGGGGCGCCCGGCACCACTTCGGACGCCACCGTGTGAGGCCGGAGCTGTGAAGGCCTTCGCCCTCCTCCAGAGCGCGGCGCTCCCCCCCATCACGCAGCCCGCAGTGGTGGGCGTGGCGCTCGCCTATTTCGCGGGCGTGGCCGCGATCGGCGCCTGGGCGACGCGGAAGACGCGCACCGCCCGGGACTTCTTCGTCGCCGGCCAGCGGATCGGCCTCTTCCCGCTCGCGTTGGCCGCGATGGCGGCGACCGTCTCCGGCTTCGCCTTCATCGGCGGGCCGGGGCTGCTGTACTCGGTGGGGCTGGGCGCGGTGTTCGTGGTCCTGCCCGCCGCGATCACCAGCGCGATGAGCGGCTGGGTGCTCGCCAAGCGACTGCGGCTGCTCGCGGAGGTGCGGGAACTCATCACCGTGCCGGACGCGATCGGCGCGCGGTACCGCTCCAGGCTCGCCCAGGGCCTCGCCGCCATCGCCATCCTCGTGGCCGCCATCGGCTACATGGCCACCAACATCCTGGCGCTCGGGCTGGTCATCGACGCCATCTTCGGCATCGGCCTGAACCGGGCGATCTGGCTGGGGATGGGGATCACCCTGGCCTATTCCGCCTCCGGGGGAATCCTCGCAGGGGTCTACGCCGACGTCTTCCAGGGCACCCTCATGGCCGTCGCCTCGACCCTCGTGTTCCTGTTCGCGCTGCAGGCAGGGGGCGGGGGGCTGGAGCCGATCTCGCGCACGATCCTGGCCGCGGATCCGGCGTTTCTCGGGCCCTGGGGCAAGCTCTCGCCGCTCGCCGCGCTCTCCCTCTTCTTCGTCTTCACCGTGGGCACGCTCGGCCAGCCCCACGTGATCCACAAGTTCTACATGCTCAGGGACCCGCGGCGGCTCCGCTGGTACCCGCTCGTCATGGCCCTGGCGCTCATGCTCACCCTGCTGCTGTACGTCGGCGTGGGCCTGGCGGTCAAAGCGCTCGTGGTCCGGGGCGAGCTGGCGCCGCTCGCCCGGCCGGACGACGCCACCCCCGTCTTCCTGCTCCGCTTCACGCCGATCCTCCTGGCTGCGCTCGTCTTCTCCGGGGTGGCCGCCGCGATCATGAGCACCGTCAACTCGTTCATGAATGTCGGGGCCGCCGCCATCACGCACGATCTCCCCGTTGCGCTCGGCCGACGCGTCGCCAACGAGCTCCGCTGGGGACGCATCTCGACCGTCCTGATCTCCGTGGCCGCGGCGCTCCTGGCGCAACTGCCCGGGACGGTCGTCGCGCTCCTCGGCATCTTCGGCTGGGGGCTCTTCGCCTCGACGCTCGTGCCGGCGCTCGCGATCGGGCTGAACTGGGAAGGCGCGACGCGTGAAGGCGCCATCGCCTCGATCGCGACTGGGCTCGTCTTCACGCTGGTCTTCGAAAGCCTGGCGTACTTTGGCGTTTACACCTTCCCCGCCGGCGTGACCGTCTCGGGCCTTGCCCTCGTCCTCTCGATCCTGGTGTTCTTCTCGGTCTCGTGGCTCACGCGGCGGAATGCGGACGCCGCGCTCGACGCCGACGTGCGGCTGGTCATGGAGGTCTAGCCGGCTCTCCGGGCCGCGTCGATCCGCCTGCCGCGTCGTCGCCTGTCGGGCTCGCGGACCCGGGAAGCCGTCGACGAGTTCCTCATCGGGGAACAGGGGCTTCCCCGCGGCTCAAACGGTTACCGCAGGAACGAAGGTATCGCCGGGGGGATGCAGCGGCTCCGCCGAACCGCTGTCGACCCTGTCGATCCAGGCGAACCCGGGGTCAGACGCGGGGCGCCTCACGGCGCGAAGAGGTCCGGCAGCGAGAGGGAGAAGCCGGGGAGCAGGTCGTCGCCATCGAGGACGTCCTGCCCGGTGAGGAGGCGAATGTCGGAGCGCGAGCGGTAGACCGTGACGCTTCGCCGCGCCGGGTCCACGACCCAGACGAGCCGCACGCCGACGTCGAGGTACTCGAGCACCTTTTCCTGCAACTCCGAAGCACGATCCCATGGCGAGAGCACCTCGACCGCGAGGTCCGGGGCCAGTCGGCCGAGCCCCGGCGGGACGCCGTCCGGCGGGAGCCGCTCCGCCGCGACGAACGAGATGTCGGGGCCTCGCACCGTCGGCGGGTCCGCGACGAGCAGGAAGCTGGCGTTGCAGAACACCTCGCCCAGCCGGTGTGCTTCTGCGTGGAAGCGGAGTCGGGCGGCCAGCCGGCTGTCGATCTGGGCGTGGCGCAGTCCCGGCGGTGGCTCGCGGATCACCCGCCCGCGCACCAGCTCGAGCCTGTCCTCGGTGTCGTCGTAGAGCTGCTCGAACTCTTCCGCCGACAGCAGCCGCTCGCGGGGCCCGGCCTCGTAGGTTGCCATGGATGGCTCCTCAGGGCAAGCGTACGGATCAGAATCTAGGCGGACCGGGGTAGCCGGGCCATAGCTGGATCGGCCAGGCCGGCCCCTTCATCGAGCTCGACCCGGACCTCCGCCCCCCGCCCCGCCCCCAGCACCGCCGCCGCGCTGCCGTCGCGCACGGAGACCTCGAGCAGCCCCGCAGAGCCCACGAGCGCGAGCACCTCGCCGGGCGCCACGTCCGCGTACGTGCGACGCAGCGGGCCCACCTCCCGCCCCGCCACCGCGACCCGGCGCACCTGGCGGAGCCGGTCGCCCGGGATGTTCGTGATCAGGTTCCCGAAACGGTCCACGTGGACGACCGTCCCCCGGAGGCCGCCCTCCACCACTTCCGGCTGCGGGAGCTCGAACCGCACCGGGTCGGCAACGCGCGGGCCCAGCGCCTCGAGCGCCACCCCGCGCGCGAGATGCGCGGCGGCAGGCGCGAAGATGTCGCGGCCGTGGAAAGTGGCGGAGACCTCCTCGCGGCGGTAGGCGGGATTCTCGAGCGCCACGAGCTCGGCCGACCCCGCCTCGGCGAGCACCCACGTCAGGACGCCGTTGTCCGGCGCTACGACGAACCGGCCGTCCACCCGCCCCGCCAGCCCCCGCCGCTCGCTCCCCACGCCGGGATCCACGACCACCACGTGTACCGTGCCGGGCGGATACAGACGCCAGTAACGGCCCAGCGCCCACGCGGCACCGACCACGTCGCCCGGCGGGATGTCGTGCGCGGCGTCCTCCACCCGCGCTTCCGGCGCGATGGCGGCGATCACCCCTTTCATCGCCGCCACGTACCCGTCGGCCGTGCCGAAGTCGGTGAGCAGCGTGATGCGCATCACGAGTCCGACGCCTCCCGCCACGCGATCGCCGCCGCCAGCGCATCCAGCAGCGGCCCCGCATCCCCATCCACCGCACCTGAGACCGGACCGCCGCCCCGCGCCGGCACATCCACCCCGAAACGCCGGAAGACGGCCAGCGTCTCAGGGTAGTCGCGCACCACCACGTGCACGGGGAGCGCGCCCAGTTCCGCCTTCGATACCGTCTTCACGCCCTCGCCGCCACCGCGCCCGCCACGGCCTCCGCCACTCGCTCGGCGATCTCCCGGAGCGCGCGGCCCGCAGCCGAGTCCGGCGCATGGATCACCGCCAGCCGACCCGTGTCGCCCTGCTCCCGCACCGCCACCTCCAGCGGCACCTCCCCCAGGAACGGCACGTTCATCGCTTCCGCCATCCGCCGCCCACCGCCGCGCCCGAAGATGTCCACCTGCTCCCCGCAGTGCGGGCAGACGAAGCCGCTCATGTTCTCGACCACCCCGAGGACCCGCGTCTTCACCCGCTCGAACATCCGGATCCCCCGCCGCACATCGCCCGTCGAGACGTCCTGCGGGGTCGTCACCATCACCACACCGTCGACCTCGATCGTCTGCACGAGCGAGAGCTGGGCATCACCCGTCCCCGGCGGCATGTCCACGATCAGGAAGTCCAGCTCCCCCCAATCCACCTGCTCTAGGAACTGGCGGAGGATCCCCGAGATCATCGGGCCGCGCATGATCGCCGGCTGCTCTTCCTCGAGCAGGAAGCCCAGGCTCATCAGCTTCACGCCGTGCGCCTCCAGCGGCACGATCTTCTCCTGCCCCCGCGCGCCCGTCACCCGCGGCCGCCGACGCTCCCCGTACATGATCGGGATGTCCGGCCCGTAAACGTCCGCATCCAGCAAGCCGACCCGCCGCCCCCCCGCCGCCAGCGCCGCCGCCAGGTTCGCGGCCACCGTCGACTTGCCGACCCCGCCCTTCCCCGAACTCACCGCCACCACGTGCCGGATCCCCTCCAGCAGCTTCGGATCCGGCGTCGGCGCCGGCACCGAACCCGGCCGCGGACGGCCGTGTCGGCCCTGCGGACCCGCCATCGCCGCGGCCGGCAGCTTCACGTCCACCTTCACCCGCGTCACGCCCTCCACCGCCTCCACCGCCGCACGCGCCTCACGCACCAGCGCGCCAGGATCCTCCGGCCGCAGCACGAACTGGAACTGCACCACCCCATCCTCGCCCACGGCCAGCTCCTGCACCTGCCCGCCCCCGAGCACGTCCACACCCGTCCCGGGGTGCTTCACACCCGCCAGCGCCGCACGCACCCGCTCGAGCAGCCTTTCCCGATCCACCGCCATCCGGCCTTCCTTTCATCATGCGGACGGCCGACACCCCAAGGGATGCCGGCCGCGCAGAAAAACCGAGAATCCGTGCCTCAAACGGCGTACACGCCCTTCACGTCCGGAACCGCCCCCATGATCCGGCGCTCGATCCCCTGCTTCAGCGTCATCATGGAGATCGGGCACGAACCACAGACGCCCGTCAAGCGCACACGGACAACGCCATCCGCCTCGTCGTAGTCGACCAGTTCGACGTCGCCTCCATCGGCATGGAGCGCGGGGCGGATGGACTCCAGCACCGCCTCGATCTTCTCCCGCGCAGTCATTCGCTTCCCCCGTGCACGCAATCGACCATCGACTCCGTCGCCGCCCTCGCCAATCTACCGTCTTAGCCGTACCCCCGTCAACGATCCCCGTTCCACCCCCACACCCCCTACTCCTCCGCCATGAACGGGTAGCGATAATCCAGCGGCGGCACGAACGTCTCCTTGATCGCGCGCGGGGAAACCCAGCGGATCAGGTTCAGCGCGGAACCCGCCTTGTCGTTCGTCCCGCTCGCCCGCCCACCCCCGAACGGCTGCTGCCCCACCACCGCACCCGTCGGCTTGTCGTTGATGTAGAAGTTGCCGGCCGCGTGCCGCAGCGCCGCCACCGCCTCGCGGATCGCCCGCCGATCGGTCGCAAACACCGCGCCCGTCAGCCCGTACGGCGACGTCCGGTCGACCAGCGCGAGCACGTCCGACCAGCTCTCGTCGTACACGTACACCGTGATCACCGGGCCGAAGATCTCTTCGCACAGCAGCCGTTCGCCTGGATTCTTCGTCAGCACGAGCGTCGGGTCGATGAACCACCCCTTCTCGTCGCTGTAGCCCCCGCCGGCCAGGATCTCCGTGTCGCTCGACTGCTTCGCGTACTCGATGTAGGAGACGATCTTGCGGAACGCCCGCTCGTCGATCACCGCGCCGAAGAAGTTCCGGAAATCCCGCGGGTCGCCGATCCGGATGTCACGGATCATCTCCAGCACCCGCTCGCGCACGTCGGCCCAGAGCGACCGGGGGATGTAGACCCGCGAAGCCGCGCTGCACTTCTGGCCCTGGTACTCGAAGCCGCCCCGCACGATCGCCACCGCCAGCGCCTGCGGATCCGCGCTCTCGTGCGCAACGATGAAGTCCTTGCCCCCCGTCTCCCCCACCACCCGCGGGTAGCCCCGGTAGCGCTCGAGGTTCTGCGCGATCTGTTTCCACAGGAGCTGGAACGTCGCCGTCGAGCCCGTGAAGTGGAGCCCCGCGAACTCCGGGCTCTCCAGCAGCACGCCCGTGATCGCCGGCGCGTCGCCCGGCAGGAAGTTGATCACGCCGGGCGGCAGGCCCGCCGCCTCCAGCAGCCGCATGATGTAGTAGCTGCTCAGCTCCGTGCCGTGCGCGGGCTTCCAGATCGCGACATTGCCCATGATCGCCGGCGCCGTCGGCAGGTTCCCGGCGATCGACGTGAAGTTGAAGGG
>DATCLK010000136.1:0-1500 GCA_036563975.1 Longimicrobiales bacterium
CCGCCCCGCGAGCGCCGGACGTCCCGGGCCGGCCGGCCCCGGCGGCGAGCCCGCTCAGGACGCGCCGGCCGCCGCGACCGTGATCGGCACGCGCACGATCGTGCGCTCCCACGAGATCACGAGGTCGGCCGCGCGCGGCCCGCGGCGCTCGAACTGGAGCGTCAGCGCCTCGATGTCGTTCGGGGCCCGGGAGACCGGGACCGTGCCGGAGCCGACATCGGCGGCGCGGACAGCCTCGTTGATCGGCACGCCCCAGCGCCTGGCCTCGCGGTTGACGACGATGCGCCACTCCCGCTCGCCCGGCACCGCGTAGAGCGAGTACCAGCCCGGCTGGACGGCCACGCCCGCGACGTTCGCGGCCGCCGAGACGTAGAGGGCGGTGGCCTCGTTCGCGCCGAGCCGCCACGGCTGGCCGTAGGGCACGAGCTGGCCCATGATCACGCGGCCGCGCTTCTGCGGACGGCTGTAGCACACCTTGAGCGTCGCCCCCTCCAGCGTGATCGAGGCCGAGTCGAACGGGCTAGGGCGACCGGCCAGCTGCGCGCGGTCGCCCTGGATCCAGCACGGGGGCGCCTTGGAATCCTGCGCGTGCGCCGTGCCCGCCGCGCCGAGGAGCGCGAGGAGGAGGACAGCGGCAGGCCGCGCGTGCATCACGTGCATCATCGGACGCATCGCTCTGTTCCTCCGTGATGGGGTTCAGGCGGTGGGCCGGCCGCGGGAGAGCGCCCGGCCGGGGCGCGCGAGAGGGCTCGAGCCGCGCGCCGACATCCCAAAGATCGAGGGAACGGTGCCGACCCGCAATCCGGGAGCCGTGCGCCCGGTCGCGGGGCGAGGATCGGGCCAGCGGCCGCGGCGCGCGCCGCCACCCGTTCGGACCTCGCGCCCGGCCCCGGCGTCACGCCAGCCAGGTCGGCGGGGAGTCTGGCCCGGCCGCCCGGTCAGCCGGTGCGCGGGGGCTCAGTCCAGGCGACGGGCGAGCTCTTCGGGCAGCCGGTCGCGGTTCGCCGCCGTGACGGTGATGACCTCCACGCCCGGGGCGCGGCGGTAGCGGTCCGCGACGGGGTGCGGCCGCACCATGATCGTGCCGAGCAGCGGGTTCGGCGCGGCGAAGATCCGCGGCAGCAGCTCGACGAACGCGCGACTCAGGAACTCCATCCGGCCGAGCTCATCCACGACCAGGAGCGTGTCCGGGTCCTCGAGCCCCCGCGTGAGCGCGGGCAGCGCGACCTCTTCGAAGCGCGCCACGTCGACGCCGTAGCGCCCGACGCGGGGCCCGTGGAAACCCACCCGGGCGAGCGGCACGCGCGCGCCGTCGAGTGCGACGACGTCGAACCCGACGCGCGCGGCCCCGCCACCCGAGCCCGGCGCCCGCACCTCCGTCGTGTAGAAACCCGCGGCCGGGCGTTCCAGCCGCTCGAGGGTCCGCAGGATCACCGTCGTCTTGCCCGACCCCGGCCGGCCGGTGAGCAGGATGCGTCTCACGCTCATCGCGCGCCCCTC
>DATCLK010000137.1:0-13098 GCA_036563975.1 Longimicrobiales bacterium
GTCACCACCCGCTCGGGGAGATAGCGACCCGTGGCGACGATCTCGACCAGCGGCTTGGGACCCTTCATGCACCCTCCGCGAGGCGTTCCTTCGGCGATGGGTTCGCGTCCGGCGGCAGAGCGGCGGCGCCGTTGGTCGGCAGGGCGCCGAGGCTCCGGCGGATGTGACCCAGGACCTGAGCTCCGACGGCCTGGCTGGCCACGCGGATCGCGTTCTTGATCGCGCGCGGCGGGGACTCCCCGTGGCAGATGACGGAGATGCCGTTGACCCCGAGCAGAGGCGCCCCGCCGTACTCCGTGTAATCCAGTACACGCGCGACCCGCTCCAGGTGCACCTCGGTCCCCTTCTCCGCCAGCTCCCGAGCGATGAGCTGATAGACGAAACCCGCGACGGACTCGTAGAACTTCAGCAGGACGTTTCCGGCGAAGCCGTCCGTGACCAGGACGTCGCAAACGCCGGAGATGATGTCGCGGCCCTCGATGTTGCCCACGAAGTTGAGCCCGCTCCGCTGCAGGAGACCGTAGGTCTCCACGGCGAGCTCGTTCCCCTTCTCCGGCTCCTCGCCGATGTTCAGGAGGCCGACGCGCGGCCGCGGACGCCGCAGCACATCCTCCGCGTAGACGGCACCCAGGCGAGCGAACTGGAGGAGGTGGCTGGGCTTGCTGTCCACGTTCGCACCCGCATCGACGAGGACGACCGGATCCTGTGCGGTGGGCAGGATGGCCGCGACGGTCGGGCGGTCGACGCCGGGGACGGCGCGCAAGATGAGCAGCGACGCCGCCATCACGGCTCCCGTCGAGCCCGCGCTCACGAACGCGTCCGCCTTGCCGTCCCGCTGGAGCTTGAGACCGGCGACGATCGAGGAGTGCGGCTTGCGCCGCACGGCAGTCGCGGGCGGCTCGCCGGGCTCGATCCGGTCCGGGGCATGAACGATTTGCAGTCGCTCCGACGGCGTCTCGCCGCAGCGCGTCAGCTCCGCCTCGATCTTCTCACGATCGCCGACGAGCAACAGCTCGAAGTCGTCCGTGAGCTCGCGCAACGCCTCGATCGCCCCCTCCACCTCCACGGCCGGGTGGCGATCCGTGCCCATGGCGTCCAGCGCGATGCGCAATCGCCCCCCTAGACTTGCTCGACTTCGATGACCTGCTCGCCGCGGTACGTCCCGCACGTCGGACAGACGCGGTGCGGGAGCTTGGGGTCACCGCAGCGAGGGCACGGGACCAGCGCGGGGACCGGCGCCTTGTAGTGCGTGCGGCGCTTGCGCTTGCGCTGCTTCGATACCTTCTTCTTGGGGACGGCCATGATGCCTCCGTGATCAGTCGAACTTCATACGCCGCAACTCGGCCCAGCGCTCGTCGCCCGTGGAGACCACGCAGCCACAGCTTCCCTCGTTGAGGTTGGCTCCACAGCGCGGACACAGGCCCCGGCAGGCCTCGCGGCAGACCGGATACGGCGGCACGGCGAGGAGGACGTGCTCCCGGACCGGCTCGGTGAGATCGAGCCAGCGCGCGCCGGTCGGCAGCGGGTACACCTCCTGACGCTCCGCCTCCGCCTGCCCGATGCCTGCACGGAAAACGAGCGACACCGGCTCATCCACGGTCGCGAGCACGGTGACCAGGCAGCGCCGGCACTCCACCTCGACGCACGTCCGCAGCC
Organism: Longimicrobiales bacterium; assembly: GCA_036563975.1. Lineage (GTDB taxonomy): Bacteria > Gemmatimonadota > Gemmatimonadetes > Longimicrobiales > RSA9 > RSA9. The sequence goes on from DATCLK010000137.1 coordinate 1,657, forward strand.
GGCCGCGCACGACGACATCGGGGCCAGACTGTTGCGCCTCGAGCCGGACCTCGAGCGGCTGGGTGAGGCGCAGGCCGGTGCCGGCCCAGATCGGGCTGTCTGCCGGAACGCGGTCTTCGATCCGGATGCGCCTCTCGCGCTGCAACCGGAGGAGATCGAGTTCCAGCATAGCCAAATAAGATGGGCAGATCGCCGTTCAATGTCAACCGATCGCCGCCCACCCGCTCCGCCTCAGGCCGCGTCTGGCGCCGCCCGCAGGACGTCCGCCGTCGCGAAGAAGAACGCCACCTCCCGCTGCGCCGTCTCCGGCGCATCCGAGGCGTGGATCGCGTTGCGCTCCTTGGACTCCGCGTACAGCGCACGCACGGTGCCGGGCCGCGCTTCGGCCGGATCCGTCGCGCCGATCACCTCGCGCAGACGCGCCACCGCGTTCTCGCGCTCGAGCAGCACCGGGACGACCGGACCCGACGTCATGAAGCGGACGAGCGACTCGTAGAACGGCCGTTCCCGATGCACGGCGTAGAACTCCCGGGCCTCGGCCTCGCTCAGCCGCAGCATCCGGATCCCCCGGATGCGGAAGCCGTCCTCCTCGAGGTGCGCGAGAATGCGTCCGGTCAGGTTACGGGCGACCGCATCCGGCTTGATGATCGCGAGCGTGTATTCCATCGGTCGTTCTTCAACGCACGAAGAGTTTGCGGATGATCTCGGCCCGGGTCAGGATCCCCGTGAGCCTCCCCCCACTGACGACGGGCAACTGTTCCACGTTCTTGTTCATCATCGTGCTCGCGGCCTCGTCCAACCCCATCTCGGGCGAGATGCAGAGCACGGACCTGGTCATGACGTCGCGGACCTTGAGCGCGCTGAGGCCGGGGCCGCCGCCCTCCCGGTCTCCGGTCGGGAGCACCTGCGGAAGGAGGGCCCGCAGCAGGTCGATCTCCGAGACGATGCCCAGGACTTCACGCTTCTCACCGGTGACGACGACGGCGTTCACGCGCTCGCGGACCATCGTCTCGAGCGCCTCGCGGGCCGGCGCATCGGGCGCGACGACGGGGACATCGTGTGCCATGACATCCCGCACGGCGAGCTGGGGCTCGATGCGCAGATCGACGAGGTCCTGGATGGCGAGGACATCCTCCACCGATCGCGCGGCGAGCAGGCGTTCCACGACGCGGTCGTCGCGGAGCAGCCGTCCGATCGCCCCCAGTGCCTGGAGGTAGCCGGACGCCGCTTCCCGGGGGGCCAGGATGAGGACGACGATCCGGGGCCGCACGCGGTCTCCCGTCTCGGGCGCAGCGAGCGGCTCCCGCGTGATGCCCAGCGCCACGGCGAGACGGTCCACCGCATCCGTACGCTGGTGAGGCAGCACGATCTGGTCCCCGATGGAGATCAGGTCGCGTCCCCCCGCGGTCCCGACGAGGCGCTCGACATCCACTGGCGTGCGCACGACGCCCTGCTGCGCGAGCCGGTGGATGAGCGCGATGATCGCCTCGTGCAACGATGCGGCCTCGAGCGGAACGACGATGTTCTCGGGGCCGAGGATCTCGCGTAGTTGCATGGAGAGCACGGCTCCGATCGGCTCCGCCGATCAGAGCGCCTCCTGAATGAGGCCGACCACGTCGATGGGGCGACGCGCGACGCGGATGCCGTTCTCCTCGAACGCCCGGATCTTCTCCACCGCCGTACCGGACGACCCGCTGATGATGGCGCCGGCGTGACCCATGCGCCGGCCTGGCGGGGCGGTCTGGCCGGCGATGAAGCCGACCACCGGCTTCGAGAGGTTCTGCCGCGCGAACGCCGCTGCCTCCTGCTCGTCAGTTCCGCCGATCTCGCCGATCAACACGACGGCGCGCGTCTCCTCGTCTTCCTCGAAGGCAGTCAGGCAATCGATGAAGGAGGTTCCGATGATCGGGTCGCCCCCGATCCCCACGCACGTCGTCTGGCCGATCCCGGCGCGGGTGAGCTGGTTGACGACCTCGTACGTGAGCGTGCCGGACCGCGAGACCACGCCCACGGGCCCGCGGGTGACGATCGACGCCGGGATGATGCCGATCTTGCACCGGCCCGGCGAAATGAGTCCCGGGCAATTGGGCCCGATGAGGCGCGCCCCCTTTTCCGTGACGAAGGGATAGACCCGCGTCATGTCGAGCACGGGAATCCCCTCCGTGATCGCGACAATGAGCCGGATGCCGGCGTCCGCGGCCTCGAGGATCGCGTCGGCCGCGAAGGCCGGGGGGACGTAGATGACCGATGCATCGGCACCCGTCTCGCCCACGGCCCGCTCCATCGTGTCGAATATCGGTACGCGCTTGCCGTCGGGACCCTCGAACCACTGTCCGCCCTTGCCCGGCGTGACGCCCGCAACGATGCGCGTGCCGTATTCCATCATCTGACGTGCGTGGAACGAGCCGTCGCGGCCCGTGATCCCCTGCACGATCAGGCGTGTGCTTTCGTCTGCAAAGATCGCCATGGTCAGTTGGTCGCTCGGGGAGCGCCCCCGGCCATCTCGACGGCCTTCTGCACGACCTCGTCCATCGAGGTCGTGGCGCCGAAGCCGGCCTGTCGCAGGATATCGAGGGCGAGCCCTTCGTTCGTTCCCGTCAGCCGGATGACGAGCGGGACCCGGATCTCGATGCGGCGGCTCGCCTCGACGATGCCGTTGGCCACGTCATCGCAGCGCGTGATGCCGCCGAAGATGTTGAAGAGGATGACCTTGACCTTCGGGTCGCTCGTGATGATGCGGAGCGCGTTGACCACCTTTTCCGGATTCGACGAGCCGCCGATGTCGAGGAAGTTCGCCGGCTCGCCGCCGTAGTACTTGATCAGGTCCATCGTCGCCATGGCCAGGCCCGCGCCGTTGACCACCGCGCCGATGTTGCCGTCGAGCTGGATGTAAGTGAGGCCCGCCTCGCGCGCCGCGATTTCCGCCGGCGGCTCCGCCGATACGTCCCGGAGGGCGGCGATCGATTCCCGCCGGAAGAGCTCGTTGTCGTCGATGTTGAACTTCGCATCGATCGCCTTGACCTCACCCGCGGGCGTGGTGATCAACGGATTGATCTCGGCGAGCGAGGCGCCGCTCTCCACGAAGGCGCGATACAGGTTGCGCAGAATCGCCGCACAGGCACGCTGCTGCGGGGCTTCATCGTAGAGCGTCGTGGCGAGCCAGTACGCCTGGTGCGGAAGCAGGCCGTAGCGCGGATCCACGGCCAGCCGCCGGATGGCGCCGGGCGACCGCGCGGCGACCTCCTCGATGTCCACACCCCCTTCGCGGCTCACCATGAACACCGGGCGCTTGGACGCACGGTCCACGATCACGCCCACGTAGCTCTCGGAGGCGATCTCTTCGGCCGGGGTCACCAGCACCTTCTTCACCGGCAGACCCTTGATCTCCATCCCGAGAATGCGAGCGGCCTTCTCACGCGCCTCGGCTGGGGTCGCCGCGAGCTGCACCCCGCCCGCCTTGCCGCGGCCGCCGGCGTGCACCTGGGCCTTGATGACGACGCGGGTGCCGAAACGCGCGGCGATGGCCTCTGCCTGCTCGGGCGTCTCGGCCACCTCCCCGGGTGGAACCGGGATGCCGTGCGTGCGAAGGATCTCCCGCGCCTGATACTCGTGAATGTTCATCCGTCAGGTCACATGTCGTTCGATGGATTCCGGGCCGGCCGCTTCGTCCGGCACGATCACGGTCCCGGCCTCGCCGCGCACCGCGGCGAGGCCGACGTCGAGGCGAGTGATGATCGCCCTCCGCCCACCGCCCCGCACGAACGAGATCGCCGCCTCCACCTTCGGGCCCATGCTGCCGCCGCCGAACTCGCCGGCCTCGAGCAGCTCCTGCGCGCGGGAGGCGGTGAGGTGCCGGAGCAACTGCTGGTCCGGCCGGCCGTACCCCACGAACACGCCCTCCACGTTCGTCAGGATCAGCAACACCTCCGCGCCGATGTCCCGGGCGAGAACCGCCGCCGCGCGATCCTTGTCGATCACGGCGTCCACGCCTTCGAGCCGGAGCACCGGATCCCGATAGACCGGCGTGCCGCCGCCACCTGCGGCGATGACGATCGTGTCCGCCTCCAGGAGCCGCCGGATCTGTTCCCGCTCGACGATCGCCAGAGGACGCGGCGAGGGAGCGAGCCGGCGCCAGCCCTCGGGCCCCCGGCCCACCGCCCAGCCGAGCTCCTGCTGGAGCGCCCGGGCGCTTTCCTCATCCAGCACGCGCCCGACCGGCTTGACCGGTTCGTGCGTGGCCGGGTCCGCGGGATCGACCAGGACCTGGGTCACCAGGGTCACGACCCCGCGGGCGATCCCCGCCCGCTCCAGCGCGTTTTGCAGCGACTGCTGGATCATGTACCCGATCCAGCCGGCCGTCGCGGCCACGAGAACGCCGAGCGGCAGCGGGGGCAGCCGGTCGCGCGCCAGTTCGTTCCGCAGCAGCTCGTCGCCGATCTGCGGTCCGTTGCCGTGCACGAGGACGATCCGCCAGCCAGCGCGGGCGAGCTCGACGACGGGCTCGAGACTCTCGCGGGTGTGCGCGAATTGCTGGTGGATGTCACCGCGCTCGCCGGGTGGCAGGAGGGCGTTGCCGCCCAAAGCCACGACGATCGAGCGCGACTGCTCTGGCGCAGAGAACGGCTGCGCAATCATAACCCAGCCCCGCAGTGGTTGCAAGCGGCCACGCCGCTTGCTCCTACCCCGGCGTTTCGGGCCCGAGCCGCCGGACGCGCCGGCTCATCCGGCCGGCCCCCGACGCGCGACACGCTGCAGGAACTCGCGCAAGTCACGCAGTGCGGCGCCGAAGCCGGCCAGGTCCCCCTCCCGCAACCGCCGGTCCGCCCGGTCGAGCAGGTCGAGGGCGCGGCGCGGCCAGTGGTCGGCCGGGCCGGCGTCGGTGGGCGTGGCCTCCGGGGCGGCGACCCGTGCGCCGTCGCCGGCCCCGCGCAGCGCCGCGATGGCCTCCGGCAAGGTGAGCGCCATGCTCACCGAGCGGCCGTCGCTCACGATCACCCGCTGGAGCTCCGGAATCGGGGTCCCCTGGCCCGAGAGGAACAGCGGCTCGATGTACAGGAACGTGCTGTCCAGCGGCACGATGCGCAGACGACCGAGATCGACGTTGCTGCCCGAATTGCGCCAGATGCTGAGATCGTAGGAGATCGCGGGGTCCTGCTCGATCAGGGTCTCGATCTGGGCCGGCCCTGGCACCTGCTGGTTGCGCGGCAGCTCGAGCAACACGAGCTGACCGTAATGCGGGGGATCGTTCCGCGCGAGCAGGATGGCGGTCATGTTCTGGCGCTGACGCGCAATGAACGGCACCGAGAGAACGAATTCCGGCCGTTCCTCGCCCGGCAGCCGGAGGATCGAGTACGTGGGACGGAAAGACCGGGCCTGCGTGCCGACCTCCTCGGGGACCTGCCAGACGTCCTGCCCCGCGTAGAAGGCCTCCGCACCATCGATGTGGTACTCTTCGAGGATCGCGGCCTGGGCACGCAGGTAGAGCGCCGGGTAGCGGAGGTGCGCCCGCAGGCCCGGGTCCATGGCATCCAGCGGCTTGAAGAGGCCCGGGAACACGCGCCGGTAGGTCTCCATGATCGGGTCCGCATCGTCGATCGCGAAGAGCGAGACGGCGCCGGTAAGCGCATCCACGGTCGCCTTCGCGCTGTTGCGGAGATAGCGGACCGATTCGAGACCGGGGATTGTCACGCTGCGCGAGAGTGGGCGCGAGAGAGGAAACGTCTCCGAGGCCGTGTAGCCATCGATGATCCAGACGATGCGGCCGTGGTGGATCACCGGGTAGGGGTCCGGATCCCACAGCACGAAGGGGGCGATCGCGCGGACCCGCTCCCCGACCGAGCGGCGGAACAGGATCCGGCTGTCCGCGTTCAGCTCTCCCGAGAAGAGCAGATTCTTGTCAGCGAACCTCCAGGCGAAGGCCAGGAGGCGGGGGAACGGACGCAGCGGGATGCCCTCGGGGAAGTCCTTGCCCGGCGTGCCGTTGAGAGCACCATCCCGACCCGGGACGAGCACCACGTAGTCGGACGTCGTCTCGCCGATGAAGACCTGGGGATGCGTCAGCTCGAGCGATGGCGGCGCGGCCGCATCCCGCACCACCGGGTCCAGGTTGCCCAACCAGAGCACGGGCTCGCCGCGTCCCGAGACCTGCGAGGCGGGGGTGATCACGGCCCCGAGGCCGGCGATGTAGCGCGGGTTCAGGCGGAGCGTTTGCCACGTTTGCGCGCCGGTGGGAAGCCCGCGCGCGTAGAACTCGCGCACCGCAATGGCCACCTGCGTGCTGCCGGTCGGCGGGCCGTAGCGGTCGTCATCCACGCCGGGGAACTGGTAGTACGGGAAGATGGTCTGGATCTGGTTGTACGCGGTGCGCAGCGGCTCGGGATCCCAGAGAGGGAGCGCGGCGAGAACGGGTTCGAGCTCCTCCCATGGCGGGACCGACGTCGGCCGGTAGGGATGCGGCCTGCGTTCGATGCGGTGCAGGTCGTAAGCGCGCCGCGTGAACTCGATGTTCCACCGGATGTACGGCGCTTCCCTCGCGAACTGGTTGGGCTCGACCGCGAACTTCTGCACCACCGCGGGATAGAGGAACCCGGCGAGCAGCGATCCGAGCAGGAGAGCGCCGAGGGAGAGGAGCGCCGGGAGCCAGGTGCGGCGCCACGCGCCGAACAACAGGGCTGCCGCGGCGACGCACGAGAGCAGCGCCATCGCGGTCCGTGCAGGGAGCCGGGCGCTCACGTCGGTGTGCCCCAGCGGATAACGGATGCCTGATCCTTCGACGAGCAGGCCGTAGCGGCTCAGCCAGTACCGTGCGCCGATGAGCAGCGCCAAGCCAGCCGCGAGCACGACGAAATGGAGGCGCGGAGTCGGCTCGACCTCGAGGCGGCCATCGCGCAGGCGCACGCCTCCACTCAGCACGTAGCCGAGGAGGACGAGCAGGAACGTCCACACCACGAGCAGCAGCAGGTACTCGCCGATGCGGTAGTAGATCGGCAAGTCGAAGACGTAGAACGAGAGGTCCCGGCCGAGGAGCGGGTCGGTGGTTCCCCACTCCACGTGGCGCAACCAGGCGAGGATGGCGAGCGTGCCCTCTGCGTCGAAGCTGATGCCGGAGAGCCACCAGCCGGCGAGGAGTGCGGCGGCGAGGAGGCCCAGCGAGATGTACCGGCGGGGGATCTGTTCGGAGATCTCCAGGTTGCCGTAGCGCCGCCGTAGCTGCACCGGCCCGAGCTGCTGCGCGACGAACCAGAGATTGAGGGCGACGAAGGCGGCCCCCAGGCCGCCGGTCACGATCCGCACCGCCAGAGCCGCGCCGATTCGCGTCCAATAGACGGAACCGTAGCCGAGGCCCGAGTACCACAGCGCGTCCGTGTAGAAACCGATCAGCGCGCTGCCGCCCATGAGGACGGCAGCGAGCACGACGGCAGCGATGAGGAGGACGCGCCCGGGCCGGCGGAGCATGTTACACGTCTACGCCCTGTTCCCGCAGCCACCCTTCCATGGCGGCGCGGATACCGGCGAGTGCCTCCGGGGAACGGGCCTCGTACCGCAGGACCAGCACGGGCTGGGTATTGGAGGCGCGCAGGAGTCCCCACCCGTCGGGGAAGAGCACCCGCGCGCCGTCCACGGAGATCACCTCGTGGGACCGCCCGAAGTGCTCCACGGCCGCCGCGACGATGTCGAACTTCCGTTCCTCCGGGACGTCGACGCGGATCTCCGGCGTCGAGACGTAGGCCGGGAAGTCTGCAACCAGACTCGACACGGGCCGGTCGGCACGTGCGGCGATGTCCGCCAGCCGGCAGGCGGCGTACAGCGCATCGTCGAAGCCGTAGTAATCATCCGCGAAGCAGACGTGGCCGGAGAGCTCGCCGGCGATCGGGGCCCCCGTCTCCTTCATTTTCTCCTTGATCAGAGAGTGCCCGGTCTTCCACATGATCGGCTCGCCGCCGCGTGCCGCGAAAACCTCCGGGAGCGCCTGCGAGCACTTGACGTCGAAGACCAGACGCTGGCCCGGGCCGCGCCGCTCCAGCAGGTCCAGGCCGTACAACAGCAGGAGGATGTCGCCGCGGATGATCTGTCCCTTCTCGTCCACGGCGCCGATGCGGTCCCCGTCTCCATCGAACGCGACGCCCAGGTCGGCGTCCTCGGCGCGCACGCGCTCGATGAGGTCCACCAGGTTCTCGTCCACCACAGGATCGGGGTGGTGGTTCGGGAATGTGCCGTCCGACTCGCAGTAGAGCGGAACGACGTCGGCGCCGATCCCCTCGAGGATACGGACGGCCACCAGGCTCGCGGTGCCGTTCCCGCAATCGGCCACGATCCGCAGCGGCCTCGCGAGGGAGAAACGGCCGCTCACGTCGGCGATGTATTCCGGCAGGATGTCGTGCCTCTCGAGCCCGCCTGCCCCGACCTCGAACCGCCTGCTGTCGATCCGCTCGCGCAACCGCTGGATGGCCGCCCCGTACAGCGCCCGGCCGTTGACGACCAGCTTGAATCCGTTGTACTCCGGCGGATTGTGCGACCCGGTGATCTGGATCGCTCCATCGGTCCGGAGCCGCGTCGCGGCGAAGTAGAGCGTCGGCGTCGGCACGGTACCGACGTCGATGACATCCACGCCCACCCCGCGCAGGCCGCGGATGACGGCGTCCGCCAGCTCTGGCGAGGAGGGGCGGTTGTCGCGCCCCACGACCACGCGCAGCCCCGGCGCGCCCCCGTGCTGCCCTCGCAGCTCGCTGCCGAAGGCGCGCCCGATCAGCTCGGGGACGTCCCCCCTGAGGTCCCGGTCGACGACGCCCCGGATGTCGTATTCGCGGAAGATGTGTGGATTCACGGACACGGCGTTCCCCTCCGACCGCAGTTCCCCGAAGTGGCCGGAACCTAGACGCGCGGCTCGTGCAACGTCAACTACCTCGCCCGGCGTGCGGCCTGCCCGTTGCGGGCGCGGAACGCGAAACGGCCGCCGCGGTGCCACGCGCCGGCCGTCCCACAGCCCCGTCGTCCGGCTCGCCGTCAGGGCGAGCTCAGGCCGAGTATGCTCGCATCGAACAGCGCGGCAGCGCTCCGCTCCGCCGCATCGAGCACCGCCCCCGGGAAAACGCCCAGCGCGACGACGGCGACAGCGGCCGCCACCAGCGCGAAGCGGAGCCCCGGCGAGACCAGCACGCCCGCGTGGGCGTCGGACCGCGCCGGCTCGCGGAACCACATGTACCAGGCCACGCGCAGGTAGTACCAATACGAGACCAGAGACGCCACCGCGAGCGTGATCGCCAGCCAGACCAGTCCCTTGTCCACCGCCGCCCGCAGGATGTACACCTTGCCGATGAAACCGCCCGTCAGCGGGAACCCGGCCAGCGAGAGGAGGAACACGGTCATGGTGATCCCCAGGAGCGGATTCTGCCAGCCGAGCCCCGCATAGTCGTCCAGGTCCAGCCTTTGCTCACCCTGCCGGGCGACCGCCAGCAGCACACCGAACGCCCCGACGGTCATGAGCGTGTAGACGACGAGATAGAAGAGGAACGAGGCCGCGCCCGCCGTGCTCGCGGCCGCGAGCGCGACAAGCAGGTAGCCGGCATGCGCGATGCTCGAGTAGGCGAGCATCCGCTTGACGTTCGCCTGCACCGCCGCGAGGAGGTTGGCCGCGACCATCGTCACGAGCGCGAGCAGGAAGGCGATCGCGCCCCACGTGTCGTACAGGCCGGGGAACGCCGTCAAGAACACGCGGAGCAGCGCTGCGAACGCTGCGGCCTTCACGGCCACGGCCATGAACGCAGCGATCGGCGCCGGCGCCCCTTCGTATGCGTCCGGCGTCCACATGTGGAAGGGGACGGCAGCGACCTTGAACGCGAACCCGACCGCCAGCATCGCCATACCGGCCAGGACCAGGAGGTTCGCCCCCAGGCCGTCCACGCCGATCACCGCCGCGATCAGCGCGAGGTTGACCGTCCCGGTCCCCCCGAAGACCATGGCGATGCCGAACAGGAAGAACGCGCTCGAGAACGCACCGAGCAGGAAGTACTTGAGCGCGGCCTCCGCGGCCCGCAGGTCCCGGCGGTTGACCCCCGTCAGGACGTATACGCCGACGGACATGAGCTCGAGGCCCAGGAAGATGACCATGAGGTCGCGCGAGCCCGCGAACACCATCATCCCGACCAGAGACAGGAGCACGAGCGTGTACAGCTCGCCGAACCGGAGATGCTCCTGCTCCAGGTAGCGGGTGGAGATGAGGATGAACAGGGCGCCACCGAGCAGCAGCAGGTAGTTGGTGAAAATCCGGAACCCATCCACCGCGATCATGCCGGTGGTGCCGACTTCCGAAACCGTGGCGAGCCATCCGTTGGCGAGCATGGCGAGGGCGATCCCGCCGAGCGCCAGCCACGTGACCGAAGGATGAGACGGTTCGCTGCGGTCGCCCTTCTGGAACACGTCCACCAGGAGGACGAGCATCGCCCAGACGGACAGGACGACCTCGGGGAGCAGCGCCCAGAGATAGTGGAGCGGAGTCGAGTAGTCGATCGACATCTCAGCGTCCAATGACCATGGTTACGCTCAATCCGCGGTCGCCGCGGCCCCCGGCGAACGCCAGCCGATCAGCTCCCCCAGGGACACCGAAGTGGGGACGGTGCGACGGTCGACGTTCTCCAGCAGCTCGACGACGGTGGCCTCCGTGCGCTCGAGCACGGGCTTGGGGTAGGCCCCGAGCCACAGCATGCCGATGACGAGCGGGGCGAGGACGAGCCGTTCGCGCCAGCTCAGGTCCGGAAGCTTCCGGTTCTCTTCCTTGTCCAGCGCGTTGAACACGATGCGCTGCACCATCGGCAGCATGTAGTAGGCGGCGAAGATCACGCCCGTCGCCCCGATCGCCGCCACCCAGGGGTGGGTCTGGAACGTGCCGATCAGAGCGAGGAACTCGCCCACGAAGCCGCTCGTTCCTGGCAGGCCGATGCTGGCGAGCGCGGTGAAGACGAACACCGCTGCAAAGGCCGGCATCGCCGCGGCGAGGCCGCCGAAGTCGGCGATGGCGCGCGTGTGGCGCCGCTCATACAGCATACCGAGCAGGAGGAACATCGCGCCCGTGGACAGGCCATGGGAGAGCATGATGACCATGGCCCCCTGCACGCCCTGGAGCGTTAGCGCGAAGATCCCCAGCACGACGAAGCCCATGTGCGCCACCGACGTGTACGCGATCAGCTTCTTCGCATCCGGCTGCACGGCCGCGACCCACGCGGCGTAGAGGATGCCGAAGAGGCCCAGGACCAGCAGCGCCAACACGATCTGCGGATGCGTGGCCACCTGCGGGAAGAAGGGCAGCAGGAACCGCAGGAACCCGTACGCCCCCAACTTCAGCAGGATGGCCGCCAGGATCACCGATCCCGGGGTGGGCGCCTCGACGTGCGCGTCCGGCAGCCAGGTGTGGAACGGGAACACCGGCACCTTGATCGCGAACGCCAG
>DATCLK010000138.1:0-7881 GCA_036563975.1 Longimicrobiales bacterium
ACGATCACCTCCGGAACCGTACTCATCCCCACCACGTCCGCTCCCATCGCCCGCAGCATGCGGTATTCGGCCCGCGTCTCCAGGTTCGGGCCCGTCACCGCCACGTACACGCCCCGCCGCAGCGGAATCCGCAGCTCGAGCGCCACCTGCTCCGCGAGCGCCTGGAGCTCCCGGTCGTACGGCTCGGACATGTCGGGGAAGCGCGGCCCCAGCTCATCCAGGTTGGGCCCGATCAGGGGATTGTCTCCCAGCAGGTTGATGTGGTCGTCGAGCAAGACCAGGTCGCCCGGCTCCCACAGCGGATTCATTCCCCCACACGCCGCCGAGACCACCAGTGTGCGCGCACCAAGCATGTAGAGGACGCGAACGGGAAACGTGACCTGCTGGAGGGTATACCCTTCGTAACGGTGCAAGCGGCCCTGCAGCGCCGCCACCCGCCGGCCCGCAAGCCGGCCGAGCAGCAGCCGCCCCGGATGGCTCTCCACCGTGGACAGGGGGAAGTGCGGCAGATCCGCGTACGGGATCGCCGCTTCGACCTCGATCTCTTCGGCCAGGGCGCTCAGCCCCGTGCCCAGGATGATCCCGATCTCCGGCTCGAACGCGGTCCGTTCTCTGACCCCCGCCACCGCCTCCCGCAGCGCCGCGCGCAGCGCTTCCGCCGACGCTCCGCTCACGGATCCTCACGCAGCAGTGAGGAGAGCCACTCCAGGCCCTCCGAGTAGTCTTCCTTCACCGCCTCCCCGGCCGCGGGCGCGGGCGCCGGAGCGTCCTTCTTCTCTTCCTTTTCCTTCTCTGTCTGCTTTTCTACCTGCGCCTCGGGCCGCGCCGCCTGCGCGGCGGCCGGCCACTCCGCCGCCGGCTCGGCCGTGCTCAGCAGCGGCTCCCCGAAGTCCTCGATCGACGGCAGGTTCACCGCAGGCGTATCCTCCTCGAGCTCGAGCGTCTGCACGAGCAGGTTCAGCTCCTTCAGCTCCCGCTCCAGCAACGAGCGGTACGCCTGCACGAGCTGCGCGCGCCGCGCCCGGATGTCGCGCAGCGCCATTTCCTCCCGCTCCAGCGCCTTACGCATTTCGGCCCGCAGCCGCTCGACCTCCTCTTCCGCCGCCCGCCGCAACTCCTCCGCATCACGCGCCGCCTGCTTGCGCAGCTCCTCGCGAATCTCCTGAGCGCTCACCAGCGCGTCGGTGAGAGCGCGCTCTCGCTCCCGGTACGCCGCGATCTCGTCATCCAGGCGCCCGGCACGTTCGCTCAAGGCGAGGTTCTCGCGGACGAGCTGCTCCATGCGGTCCGCGACCAGGTCGAGGAACGTATCCACGTCCACCGGCTCGTAGCCGCGGAGTGCGCGCCGGAAGTCTTCCTTCTTCTTCCGAACCTCGAGTGGCGTCAGGTCGATCATTGACTGCGCTCCCCAAAGAGAACGGTGCCCAGGCGCACCATCGTGCTCCCCTCTTCCACCGCCACCTCGAAATCGTTCGACATCCCCATCGAGAGATGTCGCGGCTCGAAGCGCGGAACCTCGCGCGCGCACCGCTCGAACAGCGAGCGCGCCGCAGCGAACGTACGCCTGATGACACGCTCGTCGGCGGTCAAGGGCGCCATCGTCATGAGTCCCAGGATCTGCAGCCCGCGCAGCTCCACGATCTGCCCCACCGCCTCCACCGCCTCGGCCGCCGTGAACCCGCCTTTCGTCGCCTCGCCCGACGTGTTGACCTGCACCAGGCCCCGCACCGTCCGCCCCGCTCGCTCCGCCTCCTTCGACAGCTCCTGCGCCAGCCGCAACGAATCGATGCTATGAATGAGGTCGAAGAGCGGGAGCGCTCGACGGACCTTGTTCCGCTGCAGGTGGCCGATCAGGTGCCACTCGGCGCGATCGCGCCCCACCGCCGCCACCTTGTCCTCCAGCTCCTTGACCCGGTTCTCGCCGACGTGCCGGAGGCCGGCGGCCAGCGCCGCCTCGACCGCGGCTGCCGGGTGGCCCTTCGTCACCGCCACGATGGCCACCTCCTCGCCACCCCTCCCCGCACGGCTCAGCGCCCGCTCCAGCCGCTCCCTCACCCGCGGCAACGTATCGGCCAGTCGCACCGCGTACATCAACGCCTATCTTACCCCGCCCCGCGTCAAAGATCAACGAGAGGGGACCGGCCCCACGACCGGTCCCCTCTCTCCCGCTCCCGCAACGCGGCCCCTCCCGCGCCGCACCGCCCCGCTCAGTTCGCTCGGAACGTGATCGGCAACTGGACCCACACCGGCACCCTCTTGTCCCGGTTCAGCGCCGGCGTGAACTCCATGATCTCTGCAACCTTGATCGCCGCCTCGTCCAGCGCCTTGTGGCCGCTCGTCTCCTTGAGCAGCGTCTTTTTCACCTTGCCGGTCTCGTCGATGAAGAACCAGACCAGCACGTCGCCGCCGATGCCCGCATCCCGCAGGAGCGGCGGGTAGTACCGCTTCAGCGCGCTTTCCACCTCCGCCCGGTTCTTCAGATCCGGCGGCACCGTGTACGGCGTGAGCACCGGCTGCTCCGAGATGTCGACCTCGCCGGTCCCCGACGGCGGCGGCGGCAGGTTCTCGATCGGGTTCGCCTCGAACGTCGTCGGCGCGATCGTCACGTCCTCGTCGATCGGCGTCGAGGAGATCACCGGCCGCGCCGGCCGCGCGATCTGCTGCGGCGGCGGCGGAATTTCCACCTCCGGCGGCAGCTCGAACGCCTGCAGCTCCGGCGACACGAACGACATGTCCTGCGCGCGCAGCGTCGGGAAGTACATGAACAGCAGGAAGTGGATGGCGGTCGCCGCGGCCAGCGACCCCCAGAACCACTCCCCGAACCGCTGCTTCAACCGGTCGTTCGCCGTCACCGCCCCGACGCCCGATCCCGTCTGGGAAGCCGTCGCTCCGCTCACGGGCTACCTCCTTTCTCGGGTCACCCGCTGCTCGAGGTTGGTATAGAACGTCACCCGAACCGCCCGCGCCTCCTGGAGCTCCTTCTGGACCATATCCACCCAGCGGTACGGGACGTCCCGATCCGCCCGCAGGGAGATCACGAGCTTGCGATCCGTCTCCTCGTAGAGCGGCGCCACCACCGCCGAGACATCCTGCATCGGGACGAGCCGGTCATTGATGAAGACGCTCCCGTCCTTCTCCAGGTACACATGCAGGAAGTTCTTGCGCGGCTCGTCCACCTTCTTCGTCTGCTCCGCTTCCGGGAACGCCAGTCGCCGCGGCTGCTCCTTCGGGAACGTCGTGCTCACCATGAAGAAGATCAGGAGCAGGAACGCCATGTCGGCCAGCGAGGACGAGGGGATCTCGCTGTTCGGCTTCGACTTCTTCTTGAATCCGCCCTGGATCATCGCGCCCTACTCCAGGATCTGGAGGGAGATCTTGTCCGCCCCAGCCTTGTGGAGCTGGTCCAGCACGGCGATCATGTTCCGGTACGCCGCGTCGGGGTGCGTCCTCACCGCGGCGATCAGGTTCGGGTTCTGCGCGAACTCCGTCCGCCAGATCGTCTCCACATCTGCCGGCGCCGCCGTCTGGATGGACGGACTCTCGCCTCGCTTCACGTCCACGAGACCGTCCGGCCGGACCACCAGGTGGAGGACGTTCTTCTGCGAGACCTGGACCTCTTCCTGGGGCTCGGGCAGCACGATCGAGAGCCCCTTCTCCTCGTCGAACACCGTCGTCACGAGGAAGAAGATGAGCAACAGGAAGGCGATGTCCGCCATCGATGCCGTGGGGATCTCGCCGCTCACCCGCGCCTTCTTCTTGAAGATCGCCATGGGCTCCCTCAGGTCGCTCCGGTCGTGCCGGACTCCGCGAATCCGCCCCGCCCGCCTGCCGGCGCCGGCGCGATCGCCGCCGCCAGCCTCGGGTCACGCGACATGTGCCAGACCAGGTTCAGGATCCTGGCCGTCCCTTCCTCCATCTGCAGGATCAGCTTGTCGATCCTCGTAACGAAGTAGTTGTACGCGACGTTCACCGGCACCGCGATGACCAGCCCCGCCGCCGTGGTGATGAGCGCCACCTTGATCCCGCCTGCGACCAGCGACGCCTCGACCTGTCCCGCCGTCGCGATCGCGCCGAAGGCGGAGATCATTCCCGCCACCGTGCCCAGGAACCCCATCAACGGCGCCACGTTGGCAACCGTCGCGAGCACCACCAGCCCGCGCTCCAGGAAGCCCAGCTCGATCACCCCCGTGGTCCTGACCGCCTTCTCGAATTCCCGTTCCTCGGTCCTGCCCTCGCGGATCCGGCGCAATCCCGAGAGCAGGATGGCCGCCACGGGACCCGGCGTCTCCTCGGTCAGCCGGATCGCAGCGTCCAGCTTCCCGCTCTGGACCAGCCCCATCACCTCGTCCAGCAGGTTCTTCGAACGGCGCTGCGCGACCCAGAGCATGTACCCCTTGGCGATGATCACGCCCAGGCCCAGGAGGGAGCAGAGCAGGAGCGGATACATCATCTCCCCCCCGTCCCTGAACATCGTCAGCAGCGCGTAATCGACGCCGGTGCTCGTGGGTTCCAAGCGGCACTCCTCGCGGCTGGGGTCCGGACTATGACCGGGGTGGGATCCTGTAATCTGTATTCCGGCAATCTACCCGCCTCCCCCCAACGCTGTCAACGCGTCAGGCGCGCAGGGCCCGCGCGCCGGCCGGCGGCGCCTTCCCCGTCAGCGCCTCGTACAGCCGCTCCGGCCCCACGTCCCGCTCCAGCCGCCCCCGGTGCGCCAGCGAGACCTGGGCCGTCTCCTCGCTCACCACGATCACCAGCGCGTCCGTTTCCTCCGACAGCCCCAGCGCCGCGCGGTGCCGCGTGCCCAGCGTCCGGTCCGCCACCGGAAACTGCGTCAACGGCAGGATCACCCCGGCCGCGATGATCGTGTCCCGCGCGATCAGCACCGCCCCGTCGTGTAGCGGGCCGTACGGCGCGAAGATGCTCACCAGCAGGTCCGCCGAGACCCGCGCCTGGATCCGCGTCCCCGTCTCTGCATACTCTCCCAGCCCCACCTCCCGTTCCACCGCGATGATCGCCCCGATCTTCGCCCGGGACAGCCGCTCCACCGCCTCGATCAGCTCCTCGACCACCGCGGTGTCTTCCATCTTGTTGAAAAATCGTAACATCCGGCTCTGACCCAGGCGCGCGAGCGCGCTCCGCAGCTCCGGCTGGAACACGATCAGCGCCGCGATCGCGCCGTACTGGAACAGCATCTCCATCAGATACTCGATCAGGCCCAGGTCGAACAGCCGGGCGGCGAAGTAGACCAGCACCAGCAGCACGAGCCCGAACAGCATCTGCATCGCCCGCGTCCGGGCCAGCAGCCGCAGGACGTAATAGAAGCCCGCCGCGACGATCAGAATCTGGGCCAGATCCTTCAAGCTGGGCAGGAGGAAGGCGAACCGCTCGAAGAGGTCTCTCACGGCGTGTCGAGCAGGGCTTCGGCGACGGTCAGGGCACGACGGACGGCAAGGACGTCGTGAACGCGGAACAGCCGCGCCCCGCGCAGGAGCGCGACGACGCAAGCGGCGATGGTCGGCTCGAGCCGCTCCCCCACGGGCAGGCCGCCCGCCAGTTCGCCGACGAACCGCTTGCGGGACGGGCCGACCAGCACGGGCCGGCCAAGGGCCAGGATCCGGTCCAGCCGGGCGATGGCCGCGGCGCTGTGCTCCGTGCGCTTGGAGAAGCCGAGGCCCGGGTCCAGGACCACGGCGGCGGAGGCGATGCCGGCAGCGCGGGCCCGCTCCATGGCCTCGGCCAGCTCCCGCACGATCTCGCCGACCGGGTCCGGCCCGTATCGGGCCAGCTCGTAGCTGGCCATCTGCTCCACCGGGCCCCGGGAGTGCATGAGCACGATGCCGGCCCTGGCTTCGGCCACGACCTGGCCCAGCCCGGGATCGAGGCGCAGCCCGGATACGTCGTTGATCACCGCCGCGCCCTCGGCGAGCGCCGCGCGCGCCACCTCCGCCTTCACCGTGTCCACGGAGATGACCAGGTCGGGCCAGCGGCGGGCGAGTTCCCGCACGACCGGAAGGACCCGGCGCAGCTCCTCGTCCGCGGGCACCGGCACCGCGCCGGGACGCGTGGACTCGCCTCCCACATCGATCACGTCCGCGCCTTGCTCGAGAAGGGCCGCGGCGTGCGCGATGGCCGCGTCCACCCCGGCGTGGCGGCCGCCGTCCCAGAACGAATCCGGCGTGACGTTGAGGATTCCGACGATGCAGGGGCGATCCAGACGGACCGGCCCGCGCGCCGTCTCCCAGACCGGCGCAGATCTGGTCGGCGGCGCCGGCGCGTGCATCACCCCGCGGCGTTCGGGTCCGCCTCGGCCCCGCCGATCCGGCGGGCCGCAACCTCGCGGGCAGCGGACGCGCTCCTGCTCGCGTCGCCCGCCTGCTGCTCCTGCCCGACCCCCGACGCGGCGGCCACGGCCGGGGCCTCCCGCTCCTCCGCCGGCAGAGCCCCCGGCTCCTGCTTCCGGGCGGCCGACGCCAACGGGCGCAACGGCTTACCCGCGGCGAGCAGGTCGATGTCCTCGCGGTCGAGCGTCTCCCGCTCGAGCAGCGCCTCGGCGATCGATTCGAGCAGGTCGCGGTTCTCCTCCAGCGTACGCAGCGCGCGCTGGTACGCCTCGTCCACCAACCGCTTGATCTCCGCGTCCACCAGCTCCGCGGTCTTCTCCGAGATCTCTCGCCGCTGCACCAGCTCGCGGCCCAGGAACACCTCCTGCTCCGAGTCCCCGACCGCCAGCGGACCGACCAGGTCACTCATGCCGTAGCACGTGACCATGCGCCGGGCGAGCTGCGTCGCGCGCTCGATGTCGTTGCCCGCGCCCGTCGTCACCTTGTCCGGCCCGAACACGAGCTGCTCTGCCGCCCGTCCGCCGAACAGCATCGCCAGCCGGGCCAGGAGGTAATCCTTCGAGTACGAGTGCCGGTCCTCCTCCGGCAGCGAAGCCGTCACGCCGAGCGCCCGGCCCCGCGGCACGATCGTCACCTTGTGCAACGGGTCCAAGCCCGGGGTCTTGAGCGCGACGACGGCGTGACCCGCCTCGTGGTAGGCCGTCAGGCGCCGTTCCGACTCCGAGAGCACCAGGCTCTTCCGCTCGGCGCCCAGCATCACCTTGTCCTTGGCCTCTTCGAGGTCGGCCATGTACACCTTGTCGCGGTTGCGGCGCGCCGCCAGGAGCGCCGCCTCGTTGACCAGGTTCGCCAGATCCGCCCCGCTCATGCCGGGCGTCCCCCGCGCCAGCGCCCCCACGTCCACGTCGTCGGCCAGCGGGATCTTGCGCAGGTGCACACGGAGGATCCCCTCACGCCCCTTCACGTCCGGCGCATCCACCACGATCTGCCGGTCGAAGCGGCCCGGGCGGAGGAGCGCCGGATCCAGCACGTCCGGTCGGTTCGTCGCCGCGAGCAGGATCACGCCCTCGTTGGACTCGAAGCCGTCCATCTCGACGAGGAGCTGGTTCAGCGTCTGCTCCCGCTCGTCGTGGCCGCCGCCCAGCCCCGCGCCACGGTGCCGCCCCACCGCGTCGATCTCGTCGATGAAGATGATGCACGGCGCGTGCGCCTTCCCCTGCTCGAACAGGTCACGCACGCGCGAGGCGCCAACGCCGACAAACATCTCGACGAAATCGGACCCGGACATCGAGAAGAACGGCCGCCCCGCCTCCCCTGCCACCGCCTTCGCCAGCAGCGTCTTCCCCGTCCCCGGCGGGCCCACCAGCAGTGCACCCTTCGGCAGCCGCCCGCCCAACCGGCTGAACTTCTGCGGGTCCTTCAGGAACTCGATGATCTCTCGCAGCTCCTCCTTCGCCTCATCCGCCCCCGCCACATCCGCGAACGTCACCTTCGGCGTGTCGCCCGTCAGCAGCTTCGCCTTCGACTTCCCGAACTG
>DATCLK010000139.1:0-19645 GCA_036563975.1 Longimicrobiales bacterium
CGGCAACAGCCACTCGGTCCATCCCCGCCAACCTCGTCCGCCTCCGCTGGTCGCACCACGGCACTGAGGGGGCGCTCTCGATGGGGCGCGTCCACCTCCCTCGCCAGCGCGCGAGTCGTCGCCCCACACGATGCCGGTGGCACGCCCGGGCAGACCCCCGGCGCCGGCCGCACGTGCCGCGGCAACCATCCTGTCGCTCGCGCTGTCCAAGAGAGCGACCCCGTCGGGAGGAGCCAGCTCATGCGCCCAGTGCGGATCGTCGTTCCGGTATCACTCGTGCTCACCGCCGGTACTGTGGCCGCCCAACAGCCCGCGCTCCGCGTTGCAAGCCCGGCCACGACCGCGGTCGCGCAGCGCGCCTCCAGCGCGCCCCGCATCGATGGCCGCGACGACGACGCGGTCTGGCGGATCACCCGCGCGATCGCCGACTTCCGACAGTTCGAGCCGCGCATCGGCGCGGATCCGTCGTTCCGCACCGAGTTCCGGATCACGTTCGACGACCGCAACCTCTACGTCGTCGTGCGCGCCTACGACCCTCACCCGGACAGCATCATGCGCGCGCTCTCGCGCCGCGACGTGCGCGGGCCGTCGGACCAGATCAAGATCGTCGTTGACTCGTACAACGACCGACGCACCGGCTTCGAGTTCGCCGTCAACCCGGACGGCGTCAAGCGGGACTACGCGATCTACAACGACTCGGAGGAGGACGAGTCCTGGAACGGCGTGTGGGATGTCGCTACGACGGTCGACTCGCTCGGCTGGACGGCCGAGTTCCGCATCCCGCTTTCGCAGCTCCGCTACGCGGACGCCCCCAGCCACACGTTCGGCTTCGGCGTCTGGCGGGACATCGAGCGCTACCGCGAGCGCGTGGCCTGGCCGGAGTACATCCCCACCCGCCCCGGCCTCGCCTCACAGCTCGGCCGGCTCGAGGGCATCACCGGTATCCGCTCCGGCCGGCCGCTCGAGGTCACGCCCTACCTCGTGACGAAGAATGTCACCCGCGCCATGGCGGACGGGACCTTCGAGCGCCGCCAGCAGTTCGATGCCGGCGCGGACCTCAAGCTCGGCATCACGCCGAACATTACGCTGGACGCGACCATCAACCCCGACTTCGGCCAGATCGAGGCCGACCCGGCCGTCCTCAACCTCACCGCGTTCGAGACGTTCGTCGCCGAACGCCGGCCGTTCTTCGTCGAAGGGACCGGGCTGTACCGCTTCGAGCTCAACTGCTACATCGTCGTGGACTGCAGCACCAACGAGGGGCTGTTCTACTCGCGGCGCATCGGCCGCGCGCCCACGCTACTGGGCGTCTACGGAGACGCGTCCACGCAGACCTGACCCGCGGGAGGAGTCCAGTCGCTGAGGAGCTCCAAACGGCCGCCGGCGGTGGCGCAGGCCGCGAGCCAGCAAGCGGCGGCCACCGCGAGCGGCCTCATCCGTCGCGGCCGGAAGACGTGTCCGGAACGCCGCGGCCGGGTGGTGGCGGGCGCGAACGCGCACCGATTCACCCGCCTGCCCCGGCCGGTCATCCTCGTGCTGTCCGTGGCGGCGCTGGGAGTCGGTGCACGCCTGCTCATGCGCCGGTTGCGGCGCAGGGCAGGGGACCGGACGGCGCGGCGCCGGCGCAGCGACGGCCGCGCCGCCCGCCGGTCAGCGCTGAAACTCGAGGACGAACGTCGCGGCGAATCCCAGGCTCGGAGGCCCGCCCAGCGTGATGGTGACGCGGTCCGTCTCGAAGCTCGCCATGTAGTTCCGCTCCCCGAGCTCGACCTGCCCCTCTGCGCGGGAGTACCTTCCCTCGACAGCGAATCTGCCGTCACCGTCCATCTGACATTCCGTCCCCGGCGGGAGGTCTGTCTTGCACCGCGCCACGAACTCCCACGTCAACGTTCCATCTGAACGCAGGGTGAGCGTGCCCTCCACCACTTCCCAGATGTCGATCGGATACAACGGGTCCGGGTACGGGCCTGGCAATGGTTGGCCGTTCACCGTGGCGAGGGTGTAGACCTCTTCGTCCGGTCCCGAGGGAGGATCGTCGCATGCGGCGGCTGCGACGACGGCGGCCAGAGCGAGCGCGGCAGTGGCATGGGCATGCCGTCGGAGCCCGCGACGCGCACTGGCGGACAGGAGGACGAACCACCTGATCGTTCGGCCGAGCCCGGTGACCTCACCGCGCGGCGCGCAGGGCAGGGTCGAGCCCGCGGGTCGCGGACCGTCGCCAACGCCTGCCTTCAGCGAGACGCTCATAGCGTCGCCTCCGAGTCAAGAAGTGTTCGAGCCGAAACCGAGTAGCCCGGCCGTGTCTACGGCCGCGCTCACTACAGGCCGGCCGCCGTGGTGCCGCGGCCGAGGATGACACCACGCGCTCGCGGCGCTGCAAAGGCGTGCGGCTCGTTCAGCGGCCAGGCGAAGGCCCGCGCTCAGCCCCAGCTCAGGTCGTGCTTCGACAGCGGGAGCGAGCGGATGCGCTTGCCCGTCGCCGCGAAGATCGCGTTGCACAACGCCGGGATCACCGGCGGGAGCGGCGGCTCGCCCAGGCCCGTGGGCGGATTGTCCGTCCTGCGGAAGTGGACCTCGATCTCCGGCGGCGCCTGGGTCAGCCGCAGCAGCGGGAAGTCGTGGAAGTTGCTCTGCACCACGCGGCCGCGCTCAATGGTGATCTCCTGACCGATCGCCTCGGCCAGCCCGTCGAGCACCGCGCCCTGCGCGTTGTTCTCGGCGTTGCTGGGGTTGATGATGTGCGAGCCGATGTCGCCCGCGACCCAGACCTTGTCGACCTTCAGCGTCCCGTCCCGCGCGACCGTCGCCTGCACGACCTCCGCGAAGTAGCCACGATGGCTGAAGTGGAACGCCACGCCCATGCCCGTGCCGCGCGGGAGCTGCCGCTGCCGCGTGCCCCAGCCCGACTTCTCCGCGACGAGCTCGAGCACCCCGCGCATGCGCGCCGGGTCGAAGCGCGTGCCGGTCATCGCCGCGTCGAGGATGCTCAGCCGGAACTCGACCGGGTCCTTGCCGGCAGCGTGCGCCAGCTCGTCGATGAACGACTGGATCACGAACGCCAGGGCGTTGCTGCCCGGCGCGCGCAACGCGCCCGTCGGGATGCCGAACGGGATGAGCGAGGCCTCGAGCGCGTAGTTCGGGACGAACCGGCCCGGGAACTCGTCCTCGGCGATGCCTGCGCTCGGCGCGAACTGCCCGTCCCGGCCGAACGAGATGAAGTGGTCCCGCCACGCGATCAGCCGCCCGGCGGCATCCACGCCGCCCTTCAGGAAGTGGAACCCGGCGGGACGGTACATGTCGTGGCGCATGTCGTCCTCGCGGGACCAGAGCAGCTTGACCGGCACGCCGATCTCTTTCGCGATCGCCGCCGCCTCGACCATCACCTCGTTGTACAGCCGCCGGCCGAACCCGCCGCCCGCACGCAGCAGGTGGACCGTGATGTCCGACTCGTCCATGCCCAGCGTGCGCGCGACCAGCCGGCGCCCGCTCTCCGGCGTCTGCGTCGGCGCCCAGATCTGCAGCTTGCCGTCACGATAGTGCGCCGTGCAGTTCTGCGGCTCCAGCGGCGCATGCGCGATGAAGGGGTAGGAGTACGCCGCCTCCACCACCTTCGCCGCACTGGCCAGGGCACCGTCCACATCGCCGTCGCGATGCAACGTGAGCTGCGGCGGCTGTGCCGCCAGCGCCTCGGCCTGCCGCGCGAAGCCCTCGCTGCTCTGCTGGGCCGTCGGCCCCTCATCCCACGTCACGCGCAGCCGCTGCCGCGCGGTCTGCGCCTGCCACCACGTGTCGGCAACGATCGCGACGCCGTCCAGCAGCCCGCTCAGGTCCGTGCCGCCTCGCACCACGAAGGCGTGCCGCACGCCCGGCAGCGCGCGCACTTCGTCCAGGTTCGCGCTCACGACCTTGCCGCCGAAGACCGGGCACTTCTCGTACACGGCGTACAGCATGCCCGGCAGCGTGAAGTCGATGCCGAACAGCGGCTTGCCCGTGACGATCGCCGCGTTGTCCACGCCCGGGACCGGCGTGCCGATGATGCGGAAGTCCTTCGCGTCCTTCAGCCGCACGGCGTCCAGGTCCGGCGCCGGGACCGACGCCGCGCGTGTCGCCAGCTCGCCGTACGTCAGCCGGCGGCCGGTACGCGGGTGATGTACTGCGCCGTAGCGGGTCTCGCACTCCGACTCCGGCACGCCCCACGCCTGCGCTGCCGCCGTCACCAGCATCATCCGCGCGGCAGCGCCGACGCGGCGCATCGGCAGCCAGTTCACCGGCGTCGCGGTGCTGCCGCCCGCCGCCTGCCGCTCAAACCGCTCCGTGTCCAGGCTCGCCTGCTCGATGCGTACGGACTTCCAGTCCACGTCCAGCTCGTCCGCGATGAGCATCGGCAGCATCGTCTTCACGCCCTGCCCGATCTCCGGGTTCTTCGCGACGATCGTCACCACGCCGTCAGGCGTGATGCGAATGAACGCGTTGGGCACGAAGTCGCTGGCCGGCTCCGCGCCGAACACCTCGAGCCCGGACGCGCCGAGCCGTGCGCCCACCAGCAGGCCGCCGCCCGCCAGGGCGGTCACCGTCAGGAACCGGCGCCGGCTGATCACGAGCGTGCTGTCCATGCGGCCTCCTTACAGGCGCCGCCCGTTCAGCCGGCCGGAGCCGGCGGGGGCGGGCGTGCTCGAGTCGGTGTTCGCCTGCCGAGCGATCTCCGCGGCGCGGTGGATCGCAGCCCGGATGCGCAGGTACGTGCCGCAGCGGCAGAGGTTGCCGTTCATCGCCGCGTCGATGTCCGCGTCCGTCGGGTTCGGCGTGCGCGCGAGCAGCGCGGCCGCCGCCATGAGCTGGCCGGCCTGGCAGTAGCCGCACTGCGGCACGTCCAGCTCGAGCCACGCCTGCTGCAACGGGTGCGACGCGTCGGGCGACAGCCCCTCGATCGTCGTGACCCTCGCGCCTTCTACTGCCGAGACCGGCAGCACGCACGAGCGCGTGGGCGCGCCGTTCACGTGCACCGTGCACGCACCGCACTGCGCCGCTCCACACCCGTACTTCGTGCCCTTGAGGTCGAGGGTGTCGCGCAGCACCCAGAGCAGCGGCGTGTCCGGCGCGACGTCTACCGTGACGCGCCGGCCGTTGACCTCGAAGCTGATCGGCATGTCAGACTCCCTGCATCACGGGGTTGGGCGAGGATCCGCGCGCCGCGGCCCTCGCGCGTCTCGGGGCGGCCCCCTCCGCCGCCGCTCAGGGCCGGCCCGGCCGAGCACGCCGTGGTCCCGCTTCGTTGCCGGCCCCCAACTCTTCGTGATCGAACTGCTGAAAACCGGGCACTGCTCTCGGCCAACTGCTCGACCCGGCCGATCTGCGCGGGTCGCCGGCCGTCCCGGGTGAATTTCAACATGTGCGAGTCCGTGCGTCCGCCGATCCGTGGTCGCGCGAGTCCACGCCCACGCCGACCGTGGAACCCAGCATCCAGTCGTTGGGCAGGGGCTTGGGCCAGAGCGGGTCCACCTCGAAGATCGGGGAATCCTCGGCCGTCCGGCGGGCGGAGGCCTCGAGCGCTGCCTGCCGCGCCGCGGCCGGCCCCGCGATCGCGGTGTCGAGAGATGCGCCGAGGACGACCCTGCAGTTGCGGCTCATGCTCGGCCTCCAGGTCGGATCGGAGGAGCGGGGCCGGCCTCGCGGCCGTGTGGCCTCCCGCGCGCCCCGCGGACGGCAGTGGTGCTGTGATGCTACAGCCGGCGGCTGGGGGCGTCCAGGGGGCCGCCCGGCAGCCCGGCGTTCCGGCGCGCAGCCGGCCGCGCTGGCCCCGCGCACGGGGCTTCGTGAGGGCTAATCTCGCGCGGGTCGCGGCCGGCGCCGCCTGGGCGCTCTCCGGCATCATCGGCCGGTGGAGCGGGCGGTACGGGGAAAACACCGCGGCCTCGCGGGTACTCCACCGATGGGACCGCGAGAGGAACTGCCCCATGATCGGCATCTCCCGGAAAGCGCGTGGGAGCCCCCGGGCCGCGTGGACGCCGCCGCGGTTTCTGCGCCCCCTGTTGCGCGTGCCGCTGTTCGCCAAGATCCTGATCGCCAACTCGGTGATCGTGGTCGCGGCGGTCGCCGCCGGCGCGGCGCTGGCCGCCGAGCTCGTGCGGTCGAGGCCCATCGCCTCGACGCTCGAGCTGGTCGGCCTCATCGCCCTCGCGGGCGTGCTCGTCAGCGTCGCCGTGAACGCGCTGATCCTCCGGCTCGCGCTCTCGCCGCTCGAGGTGTTGGAGCGCACGGCCGGCGCCGTCCGGGCGGGCGCGCTCCACGAGCGCGCGCCCGTCTCGCCCCTCGCCGATCGCGGGCTCGAGCGGCTAACGCGCACGTTCAACGCCATGCTGGACGGCCTCGAGGGGTACCGCTTCCGGCTGCGCGAGGTCGCGGCCCGCGCGCTGCGCGCGGAGGAGGAGGAGCGCAAGCGCATCGCCCGTGAGCTGCACGACGAGACCGCCCAGAGCCTCTCGGCCATGCTGATCCGGCTGAGCATGCTCCGCCGCGAGCAGGACCCCGTCGCCCGCGAGGCCGGGATGGAAGAGCTCCGCCAGCAGCTCGTCTCGACCCTCGATGGCGTGCGTCGCTACGCGCGGGGGCTGCGGCCGCCGGCTCTGGATGACCTGGGCCTGGTCCCCGCCATCGAGCAGTTCGCGCGCACGCTGGCCGAGGCGACCGGGCTGCGCGTGCAGATCGAGGCCGGGCGGTTCAATGGGACGCTCACCTCCGAGGTCGAGCTGGTCGTCTACCGCATCGTGCAGGAAGCGCTCTCCAACGTGGCCCGCCACGCGAACGCCACCACGGTGCGCGTGACGCTCGAGCGCCGGGATGCGAACCTGGTCGCGCTGGTCGAGGACGATGGCCGCGGCTTCGCGGTCCAGGAGGTCCTGAGCGGCGACGGCCAGGGCCTCGGCCTCTTCGGCATGCGCGAGCGCGCGAGCTACGTCGGAGGTCACGTGGACATCGAAAGCGAGCCGGGGGCCGGGACGCGCGTGCGCGCCGTCATCCCGCTCGCCGAGGACGACACACCATGACGGATACGATCCGGGTCCTGCTGGTCGATGATCACCCCGTGCTGCGGGCCGGGCTCAAGGCGCTGATCGACGCCGAGCCGGACATGCGCGTCGTGGGCGAGGCCGCGACGGGCGAAGAGGGTGTGGAGAAGGCGGCGGCGCTCACGCCCGACGTCGTCATCATGGACCTCTCGATGCCCGGGATGGGCGGCCTGGAAGCGACTCGCCGCATCGCCGCGCTCGGGCAGGAAACGCGCATCCTGGTCCTGACGGTCCACGCGGAGGAGGAGTACCTGCTCCCCGTGCTCGAGGCGGGCGGCAGCGGCTACGTCACCAAGTCCAGCGCGGACACGGAGCTGATCGAGGCCGTGCGCACCGTCGCGCGCGGCGAGGTCTTCCTCTACCCCAGCGCCGCCAAGCTGCTGCTCAAGGGGTACCGCGAAGCCGAGGCCGGCAAGGAGCCGAGCCCGCTCGAGCGGCTGACCGAGCGCGAGCGCGAGGTCCTCGCCCTCACCGCCGAGGGCTTCAGCGCCAGTGAGATCGGCGAGAAGCTGTTCATCAGCCCCAAGACTGTGGACACCTACCGCTCCCGGATCATGGAGAAGCTCGGGCTGAAGCACCGCTCCGAGCTGGTCCGCTTTGCGCTCCGCACCGGTCTGCTGAAGGCGGAGTAGGGGGATCACGCAGCTGCTCTTGAAGCCTGACTAGCGGGGATCGCGCCGCCGCTGCTGAAGGCAGAGAAGCGCGGGCTCCGGCTCGCGAACGCCGCGTCGCAGGCGATCGCGCCGCTGGCTCGTGAAGGCCGAGTATCTCGCGGCCTGGCCTGCCGCTGCCGAGGCCGAGCGTCGCGGGATCGGGCAGCCGCTGCCGAAGGCAGAGCATCGCGGGATCGAGCCGCCCCTGGCCCGAGACCCCCACCCCGTGCGCCCGGCAATCGCGGGAGCCGCGCGCCCCGGGGCGGCATCCTGGCCGGGCACGTCGCCCTTCGGCCGGCGGGGCGGTCGCCATGCGGGCGAATCCGCACCGACCCGGCCTGCGGCTGACGGGGAATCCCCTACCGGAAGTTCGATTCCTTCCCCCACACATTTTCCTGCCTCACCCCGACAGACCCGGGCCTGCCCCGACGCTAGTGTTCGGGCGTGGATGGGAGGCAGCCCCGAGACCCTGGAGGGTGAGATGCTGGCGAGGTACTCCCTGATCAAGATCGCTGCCGCCGCCGGCGTGATCGCGGCAGGCGGCTACGCGGCGCTCCGGCCGGGGGCCGCCATAGACGACGTCGAGCGCGTGGATTTCGGCGTGACCCGCACGCCCACCGTCCCGGCCTACGTCGCGGAGCTGAAACCGGTCTCGAAGGCGCGGATCAAGGAGTTCCGCATCCCGATCAGGCACGAGCGCATCGAGATCGCGCCCGGGCTGGTCTACGAGGGCTGGACCTTCGGCGGCACCGTGCCCGGCCCCGTCATGCGCGTGCGGCAGGGCGACCTCGTGCGTGTCACGCTGGTCAACGAGGCGCCCATGGCGCACTCGATCGATTTCCATTCGGCGCGCATCCCGATGAACGTCGCGTTCCGGACCATCATGCCGGGCGAGGAGATCCGGTTCGAGTTCGTCGCGCGCGACCCGGGCGCCTACATGGTGCACTGCGGAACGCCGCCCGTGCTCATGCACATCATGCAGGGCATGTATCTCGCCTTCATCGTGGATCCCGAGGATGGCTGGGGCACGAAGGCGGACAAGGAGTTCGTCCTCGTGCAGAGCGAGTTCTACGCGGGGCCCGAGAAGAATGGCGCCCGGATCGCGGACTACACCGCGGCCATGGAGAAGGCGGCGACGCACGTGGTCTTCAACGGCCGCGCGTTCCAGTACAAGCAGCACCCGCTCCAGGTCGACGTCGGCGACCGCGTGCGCATCTTCGTGGTGAACGCCGGCCCGAGCCTGCGCAGCGACTTCCACATCGTCGGCGCGGTCTTCGACCGGGTCTACCCCGACGGGAACCCGAAGAACGCGCTGAACAGCGTGCAGACGTGGTCCATCCCGGCAGGCGGCGGCGCCGTCTTCGAGACGGTGTTCGAGGAGGGGGCGAGCGGTGAGGGTGTCTATGCGTTCGTCACCCACGCCTTCGCGGATGCAGAGAAGGGCGCAGTCGGCCTGATCCGTGTAGGCGAGCCGGACGTGGTGGCGGGCGCGGGGCACTGAGGGCGCCTGTCGGGGGCGCCGGGGAGCAGCACGCAGTAGGCGGTAGGCAGGACCCGGCGCCAGCGCGGCCGGGAGGGGATCATTCCTCTCCCGGCCGCATCGCTCCGGTCAGCGGCCGCGACTCCGACTCCTCCGCCGTCCGGTACGTCACCGTGACCATCCAGTCGGCGTAGCCGGGGTCCAGCTCCCGGAGCGCGTGGATCACGCGTTGCCGGAACGTGTCTTCGATCAGCGCCCCCTGACCCGGCCACAGCCTGAACTTGACGCGCACGAAGCGCCAGCCGCCCGGTTCCGCCGCCCGCACGCCCAGGATCTCTGGCTCGGTGAGCACGATCCCCTGGAACTGCCGGAACATGCCACGCGCGAGCGGCTCGATCACCGCCAGCGCCTGTTCGTCCGTCACGCCGGCCGGGACCTGCGCATCCGCGTAAGCCCGGATGTAGCCTTTGCGATAGCGGTTGATCTGCGCGATGCTCCGGTTGGGCACGAACACACGCTGGTCCAGCACGGTGACCAGCGTGGTGAACCGCAGGCCGATCGCCTCCACCCGCCCGGTCTGGCCCCCGATGTCCGCCACGTCACCCACGTCCAGCACGTCCGAGAAGATCAGCGTCAGCCCGCTCACCACATCCTGCACCAGCCCCTGCGCGCCGAAGCCGATCGCCAGCCCGACCACCGTCGCGCTCGCGATGTACCCCGCCACCGGCACGCCGAGCTGCACCAGGATCAGGCCCAGGCCGGCGAAGTAGATCGTGAACGTCAGCGCGCTGACGATCAGCGTCGTCACGCTGGCGACCTTCGGCCTGCCGCGCGCCAGGCCGTACGGGCCACCTCCGTGCGGCGCCATGATCCGGTCGCCGATGCGGTGCACCACGCGCGTCAGCACGTGCGCGACCAGCGCGATCACGAGGATCGCGACGATCCGGGCCGGGATTGGGAGTTCTTGGAGGAAGCTGAGGACGTTTTCCATCGCCGCCCGCTACGTGGCGCTCACGCCGCCGGTGGGGGCGCCGGAGCTGGCCCGATCCGGAAGCACGCGACGAACGCCGCGAACAGCGCCTTCTTCCCCCTCAGCCGTACCGCCCCGCTCCGCAGCGCCGCCGCCGGCGTCAGCTCTCCCGCCATCAGCTCGCGCAGGACCGGGCCCGCCTCGATCGCCAGGTCCGCGCCCGGGAGCGGCCCGGGCGCCGCGTGCAACACGCCGTCCGCGATCCTTGCATGCACCACCGCGTCACCCACGCGGAGCTCGTAGCTGCCGCGGAAGCCGCGCGCGCTGGCGGGCTGGAACGCGGACCGCAGCGCCATGACCAGCGCCTCCGGCGTCAGCACCTCATCGGGCCCCGGTTTGCCCAGCTCCCGCGCACCCCACCGGCCCAGCGCCGCCACCGCCTCCTCCAGATCGCGGCCGTACTCGGTCAGCTCGTACTGGAAGCCGGTCCCCGGCCGCGGCACTAGCCGCCGGCGGACGACGCCCGCCTCCTCCAGCTCCCGCAGCCGCGCGGACAGCACGTTCGTCGGGATGCGGGGCAGCCCCCGGCGCAGCTCGGAGAATCGCCGCGGCCTCACCAGCAGGTCGCGGATGACGAGCAGGCCCCAGCGCTCGCCCACGATCTCGAGGGCGCGCGCGACGCCGCAGTACTGGCCGTAGCCTCGAGTTCGCATGGGCCGGCAAAGTACGCTTGCCGCGCTTCGGTGTCCATAGTATGCTTGTGAAAACGAAGCGAAGTTCAGGAGCACAAACGCTCGTGCCGGCCACGGGCCGCGCCGGCGGCACGCCGCGCCCTGCCACGGCTTGCCGCCCGCACGCGCCGCCATCGCTCCGCCGACCCGCCGGGCGCCGGCGGCCCCGGCCCGGCGGCGACCCGGCCTCGCGCCCGCGCCTCGGCACCGGCGCGCATCCACGAACGAACCTCCAGACACGGTGCAGACCATGACGGAACCGTCGCTCGGCTCGACGCCCTCCACCACGGCCACGCTGCCCGGGACACCCGCGGAGACGCTCTTCCCCGACCTCGAGGCGGAGCTCGCGGCCACGCGGCGCCTGCTCGATCGCGTGCCCGACGGCCGCGACGACTGGCGCCCCCACGAGAAGTCCATGACGCTCGGCGACCTCGCCACCCACGTGGCCGAGCTGCCCGGGTTCGCGATCGCGATGCTCGAGAGCGACGAGCTCGACTTCGACCCGCCGGGGCCCGTGCCCTCGAAGCTCGCGAGCAACGCCGAGCGCATCGCGGTGTTCGAGGAGCGGAGCGGCCGCCTGCGCACGCTGATCCGCGAGCTCACGTGGGAGCGGGCCGCGGGGCGCTGGCAGATGCGGATCGGCGGCCGGCCGGTGATCGACGGCGTGCGTGCCGAGCTGGTCCGGCGCATGGGGCTGACCCACATGGCGCACCACCGCGCCCAGCTCGGCGTCTACCTGCGCCTCCTCGGCGTGCCCATCCCGGGGACCTACGGCCCCTCCGCGGACGAGCCCCCGCCGCGCGACTAGCCACTCCGCCCGCGGGCCCGAAAGTGGCCCGTCCAACCCACCTGCGCGGCGTGGTCCGCTCCCCCGGGTCTGGCGCGCAGCTTGGCGCACCGGACCCTGCCGGGACCGACCGCCGAGCGGCCAGGATGGCAGCCCCGTCCGGCATGAGCGGTGCATGAGACCGGGCCGGCACGCTCGCGGTGCCTGGCCCACGACCCGGCCGCCGGGGACGGCGGCCGGGCGCGTTTCGGACTCCCAGGGCGCCCCGCGGACCGGCCGGGCCAAGGCCGCCCGGTTCGCGCCGGCGCGCGAGGAACAGTACTGCCATGCGGATCGCGATCGTTTCGACGCCGTTCGTTCCGACGCCACCACCCCAGTACGGCGGGACCGAGCTGGTCGTCGCCGAACTGGCCGAAGGATTGGTCGCCAGGGGGCACGACGTCGCGCTCTTCGCGACCGGGGACTCGCAGAGCTCGGCCGAGCTGCGCTGGCTGTTCCCGACCGCGCACTGGCCACCCGATGCCCTCACGGACGTGGACCACGTGTCCTGGGCGCTCCGGCAGGTCGCCGTCGGCGATTACGACCTCGTGCACGTGCACTCGGCGGTCGCGCTGCCGTTCACGCGCTGGCTGCGGCGCTTGCCGTTCGTCTACACACTCCACCACGAGCGCGACGAACACCTCTCCGCCCTCTACCGCCGCTTCCCGGACGTGTACTACATCGCGATCTCGAAGGACCAGCGGTCGCGAGAAGTGCCGCTCCGTCGCTGCACCGTGATCCATCACGGGCTGGATCCCCAGAAATACCAGTGCACGTCGCGACCGGCGGATTACCTCGCCTTCGTCGGCCGGTTCGCGCCCTACAAGGGCCCGCACACCGCGATCGACGTCGCCGAGCGCGCCGGCCTGCCGATCCGGATCGCGGGCGAGGTGCACGATCCGGACCGCGAGTTCGCGGAACGCGAGGTCTGGCCGCGGCTCGAGCGGCCGCACGTCACGCACCTCGGCCCGATCGGGCTGGCCGTCAAGGCGCCGCTCCTCCGCGACGCGCGTGCGCTGCTGGCGCCGCTGACCTGGAACGAGCCGTTCGGCCTGATCCTCATCGAGGCGATGCTCTCCGGCTGCCCCGTCGTCGCGTTCCCGCGCGGGAGCGTGCCGGAGCTCGTCGAGGAGGGCGTGACCGGCTTCATCGCGCGTGATGCCGAGGAGATGGCGGCGATCGTCCGCGGCGGCGGGCCGCTGGACGACTTCGACCGCGAACGGTGCCGCCGGCGCGCCATCGAGCGCTTTGGCCGCGATCGGATGGTCGAGGAGCACGAGGCGCTCTACCGGCGAGTCCTCGATGCAGACGTCGCCAGGACGCGCACCGTGACCGTCGCCTGACTCAGACAAAGGATGGATGCCTTCGGCCGGGCGGCCCTCGCCTCGCCGGCGCAGGGTCGCCCGGCCGACATCCAAGAGGAGCATGACGCAATGAGGCGAATCGGTGGTTCCGACCTGGAGATCTACCCGCTCGGGTTGGGCGGGAACACGTTCGGCAACACCACGGACAAGGAGGCGTCGGAGCGCGCGCTCGACGCCTTCGTCGATGCGGGCGGCAACCACATCGACACGGCGGACTCCTACTCCGCCTGGGTCCCCGGCAACAAGGGCGGCGAGTCCGAGACGATCCTCGGCGAATGGATGCGGAGCCGCCGGAACCGGCACTCGCTGGTCATCGCGACGAAGGTCGGCGCGCACCCGGAGTTCAGGGGGCTCGCGCCGGACAACATCGCGCGGGCGGCGGAGGCCTCACTGAGGCGGTTGCAGACCGACTACATCGATCTCTACTACGCGCACTACGACGATGAGAGCCAGCCGATCGAGGAGATTGCCACAGCGTTCGATCGCCTGGTCCGCGAGGGCAAGGTCCGCTACGTCGGCATCTCGAACTTCGATCCGGTGCGCAGCTCGGCGTGGATCCGCTTCGCCCGCGAGAACGGCCTCGCCGTCCCCGTGGCGCTCCAGCCGGAGTACAACCTGGTGGCGCGGCGCAACTACGAGCAGAACGTCGCGCCGCTGGCAGAAGCCGAAGGGCTCGGCGTCCTGCCGTACTTCGGGCTCGCCAGCGGCTTCCTCACCGGCAAGTACCGCACGCCCGCAGACCTGGAGGGCCGGCCGCGCGGCCGGGCCGTGGCCAGGTATCTGAACGACGACGGGCTACGCGTGATCAGCGCGCTCGAAGCGATCGCCGCCGCCCGCGAGACCGCGATCGCGACCGTCGCGCTGGCGTGGCTCCTCGCGAAGCCGACCGTGACCGCGCCGCTGGCCAGCGCCACGAGGGTGGAGCACCTCGCCGAGCTGATGGCCGCGCCGGCCCTCGAGCTGACCGCGGACGAGGTCGCCCGGCTGGATGACGCGTCCACGCCGTTCACCTAGCGATCGAAGGTCATCACGCGCGCGAGGAGACGGCGGCGTCAGAAGGGGCCGAACCAGTCCGCGGTCTCGTACAGGATCTCGTCGCCCTCCACGCGGGCGACGAGCCGGAGGTCCGTCCGGCGGTTTCCCGTCTGTCCGATGAAGTGGAATCGCTTGGACGGAATGTACCACACTCCGGCGCCCTTCCAGGGATCGATCCGCACGTCGCGCACCGGGCGGCCCGCAAGCGCGGCCGCGCGGGCGAGCCCGGCACGGCTCTCCGCACCGGAAACCTCGCGGACCTTCTCGAGGCCTGCCGTTCCACCGACACGGAGCAGCAGCAGTGACCAGTCGGATTCGCTGTGCTCGACGCGCACGCCGACGATGTCGCCCGGCATCCACGGCCCGGCCCCGGCCACGGTGAAGGCCGGGGCAGGGAAGCGGCGCGTCAGCGCGGGCTCGCGGATCACCCAGGGCCTCAGCTGGGCGGAGTCCATCGCAGTCGGAGACGCCGTGAGCGTATCGCCTTCGAGACGCAACAGGAGCGGCCGCGCGGGCCCGAGCGCGAACGTCACGCGGAGCTGGACCACGGCGGGCTCGCGCTCGAGCCGGAAGCGGAACGGCTTCTTCCGGATGTTGCCGTCCACGACCGCGGGCTCGACCTCCAGGACGTCGACCTCCGCGCCGAGCAGCTCGCGCACGCGCGCTTCGATGAGGTCGGTCGAAGCGGCCAGGGCCGCGGCGCGTTGCCCAGCCCGTGCTCGGTCCGCGTCATCATCCCACACGTGACGCGTGGAGCTTGCGGCCCAAAGCCCGACGATGGCCGCCGCCACACCCACGCCCGTCGCGATCTCGATGCGGCCTCGCAGCAGCGCCGCGGCCAGGAGCCCCAGGGCGCCGCCCACCGGGGGCATGACGAGCATCCACAGCAGCCAGCCCATCTCCCAGTCGGCCTTGATCCACCAGGCGAGGGCACCGGTTGCGGCGACGGTGACGATGGTTGCGACAATCGTTCTGGTCATGGCGGACAATCTATGCCACTCGCCGCCAATTGGCATCCCGGGTGCCGCGCTGGGCCGTTGTCCGGGTGGGCGCCGCGGGGGTTGCGCCCCCGCGCGGCGACGGGCTACGCGACCGCGTCGGCGACGCCACCGCCGCGGCCCGGGCGCGGGGGCGGCGTGCCACGCTCCGGCGGCGCGGGCTCACGCCTGAGCAGCATGCGCTCGGGCTGAGGCGGCGCGGCGCCCTGCGGCCGAGCATGGTGGCCGCCCGCCCCCGCTGCTGCTACCTTGCGTGGCGCTCGGCAGTCGCGCGCCTCGAGAATCGGCGGCCCGGCGGCGGCCGCCTCAGGTAGGGCGCGCGAATGTACCGATAGAGGAGGCAGTCATGCGTTGGACCTGGGCCGTTGTGATGCCCTTGGCGGTCGCGGCGGCCGCGGCATGCAGCGGCGAGGAGCAGCGGCGTGCGGGCGAAGTCGGCGGCGAGCCCGCCGTCAATGCAGCGGCCGCCGTTACCGATGCGGAGGCAGTGGCGATCGGGGACTCAGCGGCGATGGCGCTCTCGCGTGCGCTGATGTCGCGGGTGCAGGCGGCGCTGCGGGAGGGCGGCCCCGCGTACGCCATCGAGTTCTGCTCAGAGCGCGCGCTGGCCATCACGGTGGCGGTACAGGACAGTCTCGCTGGCGGGCTCGAGCTGAAGCGCACATCCACACGGATCCGCAACCCGGCGAACGCGCCGGACTCGCTGGAGCGAGCGGCGCTCGCCTACTTCCAATCCGAGCTCGAGGCGGGGCGGCCGCTCCCGCCATACCACCTCCAGCAGACGGAGGGCGGCTGGCGCTACTACAAGCCGATCGTGGTTGCGGACTTCTGCACCGCCTGCCACGGGCCGCGTGAGTCCCTCGACCCCGCAGTCCGTCAGGTCCTGGCCGAGCGCTACCCGAACGACCAGGCGACCGGATACTCCCCGGGGGACTTTCGTGGTGTGATCAGGGTGAGCGTGCCGGCGAGCCAGGAGGCGCATGGCGGGCGGTGAGCCCTGAGCGAGACCTTCCGAGGCCCGGCGCTACCTGACGGGTTGAGGGGGTGTGCGGTCCGCAGGGCCGTGGCGCCCGCCTCTGCGGCGTGCGGCCTCGGCGGTCTGGTTGATCGGGGATGCAGTCTGCTGGGGGCGTGGCGACTCGATCGTCCCCCGGTCCTCCTGTGGCGGCACGATGCGCGCCGGGGTTGGACCTCTATCGATCGGCGTCGCCCGCCGACACGAGGCGGAGCGAATCCTCGGGCAGGAGCAGGTCCTCGAGGAAATAGGCTGCGAGCTCGGCGCGGTTCCTCAGCCCCGCCTTTTGGTAGACGGAGGCCGCATGCTGACGCGCGGTCCGCTCGCTCCGGCCCGTGACCCGCGCCACGTGCTTGTGGCTGTAGCCCTTGAGGAGGAGCAGCGCGACCTCGCGCTCCGCGGGCGTCAACTGCCACTCGTCGAACTTCGCCGCGATGGCCTCGCCCAGGCCCAACAGGGCGTTCCGTGCGGTCTGTCTCCAGGCATCGTTTTCCGCCCTCTGCGCCTCGAGCCGCCGTCTCAGTTCTCCCGCTGCACGCTCCGCCTGCCACCAACCCCACCACAACGTCAGCGCCATCATCGCGGCGCCGCTGATCATCAACAGCTCGTAGAAGATATGGAAGTGGAGCAGGCTCGGTGACTGATCCAGGATCAGGTCGATCGTGCCGCCAATGAAGATGGAGGCGAGCGCAATCGCACGAAGGAGCCGTAGCCGGCTATCCGTCGTCTCGTCCATCCGCAGAAATCATCCTGAGTCGTGCGAGATATCCGACTCGATGAGGAACACCCCTTTGGATAAGTCGTTGGTGCATTTCGCCAACGCAGCCAACGCGGCTCTCAACGTTCTCGATCCAGGGACGAAGATCCAAGATTGCCTGCAGGCGACCTGCTCGCAAGCCCATCCGGTATGGCGTGGGACCGACCGGCGAGACACTGACCAGCCGTGTTGGCCATGCGCCCTTCAGTCCCTATGTGGCACGGGATCGGTCTGTTGGCGGACTGGCTATTTGTCCGGCTCGATCCGCAGGAGCGGCAAGGGACAGGGCGTGGCGGATCTGTTCCGGCAGATATCGCCCTTCAAGCGCGTCGGCCCGAACGCGACCTCCAGCTCCGCAGTGGGCGTTGCACGCCGGATCGGGCTGATCGGCAGCGTCGGTGCGTCGAGCCACAACGCCTCGGTTCATCCCTGCGCGAGCCAGGGCGAGGGTCGTTCTCCTGCCTCTCGAGTTCCCGTCCAGCCCACCCCATGCCGCTCGCCGGCGCCTCACGGCCGGCCCGGGCCGCCGTACATCCCACAACCGCGATGCCCTCTCACTCGCCAGCCCCGACCGGGGGCCGCTCAGTCCAGGTCCGTCATTTGTCGGATTCTGCGATCCTGCGCCGGAATGCCGTCATTTGCCGGATTCACCGCCGGCGGGCCTCCGCGCGATCTTGCGACACAACCGCAGGACGGAGGACGCTCCCGTGTTGCCCGATCCGCTGCACCCGGCCGGGGTTCAGGTTCCTCTGGCCACGATCGGCCTCCTCCCGATCTTCGGCCTCGTGGCGGTCCGGGCAATCCATCGCGGCATGCCGCCGATGCGGGCCTGGGCCGTGCCCCTCGCCCCCGCCGCAGCACCAGCCGAGCCAGGTATTGGAAGGGGAGCATTGAACGCCTTACCGTCCGGGCCGACGCCCGCTTGCGAAGGAGGTCGGCGGCGTGATGGCACTTCGGGATCGAGCGCGTCATCTCGCACGCTCCAGAGTCATCCGCTGCGACGGAGGTCGGCGCCGTGGCGTGGCTCCGGGGGAGAGGCCGGGAGCGCCACGCGGCGAGGGGCGCGATGCGAGCCGGCTGGCGACGCCGCCGGGGAAGTCATGACCGAGTCGTGAGGAGGTACCGATCGATGATTCGCAGGGCCACGCTGGCCGTCGGCGTGCTGGCGCTGCTGCTCGGTGCGGTCCAGCCGGTCTGGGCCATACCGCCATTCGCCCGCAAGTACCGGGTCTCCTGTTCAATGTGCCACGCACCGGCCCCGCGCCTCACGGCGTTTGGGGAACACTTCGCGGGAAACGGGTTCGAGATGATGCCCGGCGAACCGCCCCGCGACACGGTGCACACGGGTGATCCCTTGCTCCGGCTCCCAAAGGAGGTTCCGCTCGGCGTCCGGATCGACGCGTATGCCCAGATGCTCGCGCCGGCAGCCCGGGACCGGGCGGCCGTGGATCTCCAGTTGCCGTATAGCATCAAGGTCCTGTCGGGCGGGCCGATCGCGGACAAGATCAGCTATTACATGTACTTCTTCCTCTCGGAGCGGGGAGAGGTGAAGGGGCTCGAAGATGCCTACCTGCAGTTCACCGACATCGGCGGCAGCGGGATCAGCGTCATTGTCGGGCAGTTCCAGATCTCGGACCCGCTCTTCAAACGGGAGCTCCGCCTCGAGTACGAGGATTACCAGGCGTACCGGGTCAGGGTGGGGAACGCGGTCGCCGACCTCACATACGATCGAGGGATCATGGCGAGCTTCTCGCCCTGGGAAGGCGGCGACGTCGTCGTGGAAATCCTCAACGGCACGGGCCTCCTCGGCGCCGGCGCGAGCAGGCAGTACGACCGCGACGATTGGAAGAATTTCGTCGCCCGGTACTCCCACGACGTCGGTCCCGTGCGCCTGGGCGGTTTCGGGCTCTACGGCGTGGAGGAGCAGGGCGGTGTGCGGAACCACGTCCGGATCCTGGGTCCGGATCTCACGATGGCCATGGGGCCGAACGTCGAGCTGAACCTCCAGTATCTGCGGAGGACGGATGACCGGCCGTTCTTCGACGTACCGGGTGGCGCGCGGAACACGACCGTCGACGCGGCCTTCGCCGAACTGATCTGGGCGCCCCGCGGCCCGGCTGGCCGGCTCTTCGTCACCGGCCTCTACAACTGGATTTCGTCTGGCGAGCCGGTGTTCACGGTGCGACAGGGCGAGAGCGGCTTCCTGGAACGCTACCACAGCGCGGCCGCCGGGCTCTCGTATCTCCTCAGCAGGAATCTCCGGGCCTCCGGAGAGGCGCAGTGGGACTTCGAGCGGGAGCAGGCGCGCATCGTGGCCGGAATCACCGCAGCGTTCTAGGAATCTGATCCACGCACAGAGGGCCCGCGCCGGCGCGGGCCCTGCCTCGCCGAATGGCCGCGGGGCTCAGGCAGGCACGCTACGTCGGCCGAGCCTGGACCGCGGCCCACGCTGCGGTTCGCGGAGGGGTGATCCCCTGGCGACGTCCGCGCGCGGAGCGATCATGCCGAGGATCCACCTTCGCCCGGTGGGATCGTGCTCTGGCGGCGGGGACGTGCGGGCCGATGGGCCGAAGGACAGCTCCGACCTGAGTGCCGCTGACCGCCTCCAGCGCCCGGTGAAAGTGATTCCGGCTGCGGCAGTAGCGCGCTATGGCCGCTGAGCCGCACCCCCGGCGGGGCCGTGAGCACTGCACACGAGATCACTCGCAGCTTCCGGCCCGGCCGGGAGAGGCGATCACACTCCTAACTCCTC
>DATCLK010000140.1:0-9079 GCA_036563975.1 Longimicrobiales bacterium
CAGCTCGGCCTGCCGAACGACTACGTGGCGACGTACCGCGACAAGGTCGCCGCCATCACCGAGGCGGATGTGCGGCGGGCCGCGCAGGCGCACATCCACCCTGACCGCGCGGTCGTCGTCGTCGTGGGCGACGCGACGCAGATCCTGGACAAGGTCGAGAAGTTCGGGTCCGTGCGGCTGCTGGACGCGGACGGCAAACCGCTGGCGCGGTCCGACCTCGAGGTGAAGGCGTCGGACGTCGCGCTGGACGGCTCGGGCATCCAGCCGGCCACGCGCGTCTACAATGTGATGTTCCAGGGCAACGCGGTCGCGTCCGCCACCGCCACCATCACCCGCGAGCAGATCGAGGGCGTGGACGCGGTCCGTGTGGTGATGGAGATGGGCGGCATGGGCACCTTGAAGCAGGAGCTCGCATTCGAGGCGGCCACGTTCAGGCCACTGTTCTCGAAGTTCGAGCAGCAGTTGGGGCCGGCGACCGCCTCCATCGATCTGCGCGTCGAGGGCGGCAAGGTCGTCGGCAAGGTCGCGCTGCCGGGCGCCGAGCCGCGGGACGTCTCGCTCGACGCAGTCCAGGGCCTGCTGCTGCCCGGCATGGACGAATACGCGATCATGGTGGCCGACCTGGAGCCCGGCGCTTCCTTCACCTTGCCCGTGGTGAACGCGCAGAGCGGCACGCTCGCGAACTTGCAGATCAAGGTCGTGGGCGAGAGCAAGGTCACGGTGGCGGCGGGCGAGTTCGAGGTCTACGAGCTCGAGGCCACCGGCGCCGAAGGCTCGATGAAGCTGTACGTGACGAAGGCCGCCCCGCACATCCTGGTCAAGCAGGAGCCGGCCGGCCAGCCGGTCACGATCGAGTTGAAGGAGATGCGGTAGCAGCGGGCCAGGGCAAGGGCACCGCCCCACCCCGGCCCTTCCGCCCGGGCGGGGGCGAGGGAGATTCGGATGCAACCGCGGGCGGGGGTACGCGGGGCAGGCATCGATCGCGCCCCGGACCCTCGCCCGCTTTCATTCCGGCTCACCCTCGCTCTCGCCCCGGTGGCGGGGTTGAGCCGGGGTAGCGCTCCCGGCCTGCCGCCACGTGTTCGCCCCCGCCCCCAGCCGGGTAGCGAGGTTGGGCGGGGGCGGCGCCATCGCGGTCGCCCACGCCCGGCTGAACGCGGCCGGGCGGGCGTGGCGCCCTCGCCCGCACTTCACCGCTTCACCGCCCCCCGTACTTCGCCTCGACGTACCCGTCCAGCAGCCGCAGGAACTCCTCGACCAACCCCTCGCCCTTGAGGGTGGTGTGGAGCTGGCCGTCGATGTAGACCGGCGCCTTCGGCTCCTCGAACGTGCCGGGTAGCGAGATGCCGATGTTCGCGTGCTTCGACTCGCCGGGGCCGTTGACCACGCAGCCCATGACCGCCACGCGTAGCTCCTCCACGCCCGGGTAGCGCACCCGCCACTCGGGCATGCGATCGCGGATGTAGCCCTGGATCTGCTCGGCCATCTGCTGGAAGAACGTGCTCGTCGTCCGGCCACAGCCGGGGCACGAGGTGACCTGCGGCGCGAAGCTGCGGATCTCCAGCGACTGGAGGATCTGCTGCGCGACACGCACCTCTTCCGCACGGTCGCCGCCGGGCCGCGGCGTGAGCGAGACGCGGATCGTGTCGCCGATCCCCTCGTGCAGCAGCACGGCCAGGCCAGCGGTGGTGGCAATGATGCCCTTGGTGCCCATCCCCGCCTCGGTCAGCCCGAGGTGCAGCGGGTAGTCGCAGCGCGCGGCGAGCCGGCGGTACACGTCGATGAGGTCGCGCACGCCGGAGACCTTCGCGGAGAGGACGATGCGGTCGTGCGGCAGGCCGGTCTCCTCCGCGAGCGCGGCCGAGCGCAGCGCGCTCTCGAGCATCGCCTCGATCATCACGTCGCGCGCGTCGAGCGGCTCCGGCCGGCGCGCGTTCTCGTTCATCAGGTCCGTGAGGAGCCGCTGGTCCAGCGAGCCCCAGTTCACGCCGATCCGGACCGGCTTCCCGTTGTCGATCGCGACCTGGATGATCGTGCGGAAGTTCTCGTCGCGATGCTTCGCGCCGACATTCCCCGGGTTGATCCGGTACTTGTCCAGCGCCGCCGCGCACGCGGGGTACTTCGTGAGCAGGAGGTGCCCGTTGTAGTGGAAGTCGCCGATGATCGGGACGGCGACGCCGTCGTCCCGCAGCCGTTGCACGATCTCGGGCACGGCCTGCGCCGCCTCGTCGTTGTTCACCGTGATCCGGACCAGCTCGCTACCCGCCGTGGCCAGCTCCTTGACCTGCGCGGCGGTCGCCGCCGCGTCCGCTGTGTCCGTGTTCGTCATCGACTGCACCACCACGGGGTGCGTCCCGCCCACCTTCACGCCGCCGATGTCGACGACGACCGTCTTCCTGCGCGCTCCGCTCATCTCGCTCCGTTCGGTCTCGCGATCCCGGGCCCGGCAGCCGGCGCCGGCCCGTCCACCCTCTTCCCGTGATACCCCCCAGCGCGCGCGGGCTTCCGCCCGCGCCGGGCCTGTATCTAGCGGAACGGAGCACCGCGCGCCAGCCGGCGGGCGCGGTCCCCTCCTCCGCCCGCAGCGGGCGTTGTCAGGCGGGGATCCGCGTCGCTGCCGTGTTCGCGTCCGGTCACCAGAGGCCGGCGTGGGCCTCGCTGTGGGCGGGGGTACGACCCGGACCCGGGCAGGGCCGAGCCCCGGTCACCGCAGGGCAGCGCGGGCCTCGATGCGGGCCGGCCGTGGCCGGGGGCTGGATGCCGGACCCGGTCAACGGAGGGCGACCCGGGCCTCGCTGCGGACGGGCTCCCGATCACCGCGCCACCGCAACCGGCGCCCCGCTCATCGCAAATGGTACAGCATCACCAGGCCGCCCACGTAGACGGCGAGCACGAGGATGGAATCCACGCCCATGCCCAGGACGGCGCGGTTGCGGCGCTCCAGGCAGCCGGCGAGGAAGATGGCGCTGACGGCGGCGCCGAGCAGGATGGCGAACAGCCCGAACCGCCCGACCTCGTTCAGGATCGGGCCGCCGGGGTAGGCGAGGTCCGCGACGAAGATCGCCATCGTCGAGAACAGGTTCGAGCCGTAGGCGTCCGAGAACACCAGCTCGAAACGGCGGATGCGGACGGCCGCGTAGATCGTGCTGGCCTCGGGCAGCGACGTCGCGATGCCGCCCAGCAACAGCCCCGCGAAGCTCGCGCCGAGCCCCGCCTGCTCCGCGACCGCATCGCCCACGAGGCTCAGCATGACGCCCGCAGCGGCGGTCGCGAGCGCTACGGCGACCGTGGCGAGGATGAGCCGGGCGAGGGGGCGAGGGCCCCGTGAGGCGTCGCGCGCGCGCCGCTCGGGCGCGGGCGCGGCCGCGCCCGATCCGGCCTGCGACCGCGCGGCGGGGCCGGCCTGCGGCGGCCCGTGTGCTGCGGTCTGCGATGGCGCGTGGGCTGCGGCCCGCGACGGCCGGCGCGCTGCGGTCTGCGATTGCGCGTGGGCGGCGGCCTGTGCTGGCCCGCGGGCCCCCGCCGAGTGCGACGCCGCCTCCGGCTCCGCGGCACCCGCGCCCCGCCGCCTCACATCCTCCTCCGGGATCCACGCGCGGTGCCACTCGTAGTGCCGCACCAGCTCGACGAAGAGCAGATAGAGGCCGAGCAGCACGAAGGTCCACGCGCCCGCGCCGAGGAGCGGGACGTCGCCCACCACGAGCGCCGCCGCCGCCACGACGAGGAACAGCACCGACAGCGCGCCCTGCAGCAGCACGACCGGGTGCGTGATGTCCGTGGAGAGCGGCTCTTCGCGCACCACCGCGTCGATGACCGCGATCACGACCATCGTGGCCGCGATCCCGCCGAACAGCGTGTTCACGGCGAAGCGCGCGTTCCC
The DNA here is from genome assembly GCA_036563975.1 of Longimicrobiales bacterium. Taxonomy (GTDB): domain Bacteria; phylum Gemmatimonadota; class Gemmatimonadetes; order Longimicrobiales; family RSA9; genus RSA9. The sequence continues at coordinate 3,881 of DATCLK010000140.1, forward strand.
GACCACCGCCGCGCCCGTCGCCGTGCTCAGCTCGGGCAGCGACACGACGCCGCCGAGCACCACCAGGCCGGCGAACGCGCGGCCCACGCCGGTGTGCTGCGCGATCGCCTCGACCCGGCGCGTCAGCTGCGTGCCCGTCAGCCAAACCGCGGCCGCGGTCGCCACCAGCACGGCGAGGTTGAGCCAGAGGGGGTACTGCTCGAAGTCGAGGAGCTGCATGGCGCGGAGACACCCGGTTCGGCGCCGCATCGGCGGCGATCATCGCTCCGGGCGGAGCGGCGGGAAGAAGCGGGCCACAAGCGACCGATCCCGCAGGCGGCCGCACGGGAGGCGTCCAGTGCAGCGTCTGGCTCGCTCCTGTACCCGTTACGCTGGCAGCGAGGAGCGCGCGGCCGCCGCCAGACCCCTGCCGCAGGCCCGGCCCGCCGCCCCCTGTCTCGCGATCGCAGAGTGCTGCACCGACCTGCGGATGATGGCGCGCGGAGGGATCGCCGCTGTCGCCCCCTATCTCGCGATCGCGGAGTCCCGCGCCAGCACGATCGCCGACACGTCCGCCATCGACTCGTAGTAGCGCACGAAGCGCTGCGTCTCGAACGCGTCGTACGGCCGCAGGTTGTTGGCCCAGCGGAACGAGATGGGCTGGTACCAGAGCTTCGCCTCGATGCGGAACGGCCCCTGCGCGCCGGCGAGGTCCACGCGGTAGCGGACGCGGTCGGCGCCGGCCTGGAAGTCCGCATCATCGGCGGCGCGGCCGTACACCGCGATGTCCTCGGGGGCGCCGGCCTTGTCGAAGCCGTGGGGCAGTAGCCGGTTGTCCTTGATGTAGCGCACGCCGGTGAGCAAGCCCGTGGTCACCGCGCCCGCGGTGTCCACCATGATGGACTCGTAGACCTGGACCTGGGCGGCAGACTCGATGACGTCGTGGTGCGGCTCGTACAGCGCCGGGTCGTCGTCGTTGGCGTTGCCGACGATGGAGCCGTCCGGCCGCAGCGCGCCGGACTCGAAGACCCGGTTGCCGTCGCGGTCGTACACGGCGACGTGCAGCCACGCGCGCCGCGAGGGGTACGCGGTCGGCAGCTTGTGGCCGGTCAGGTTGTCGATCCTGATGACGACGTCGAGCAACCCGCCGGCGACCTCCGCCCGCTCCACGGCGACGCGCGCGGTCCGCGTGCGCAGGAACTCTTCGGTCGCGCGGGTCAGCGCGTCCAGCTCCTGCGGCAGCGCCCGGACGCCCAGCTCGTCGCGGTAGCGGTTCAGCATGCGCAGCATGAAGAAGTTGCCGCCGACGAACGTATGGCGCGAGACGCCGGGCCGCGGCTGGCCGAGCACGGCCGTGATCGCGGTGCTGTCCGCGACCCGCGGCATGTGGCAGTCCTGGCAGGTCTGCACGCCGCGGTAGGCGCTGTTCAGCCACTCCTGGTAGGGCGTCTGCTCCGGCAGCCGCGCGATGACCCGGCCGCCAGGCCCGAGCGCGGTGGTGTAGAGCACGTGGCACGTCGCGCAGTGCTCGGACGTCTGGATGTGCGCGGCCTCGGTCGGACGGAACCCGGTGGCCGAGCGCATGATCGTGATGCGGCCGGTGTCGACCTCGAACGGGCCGAAGATGCGGCCGTGCTCGCCCACACGCGCGGTGTCCACCACGAACCCGCCGGTGAAGCTCTCGGGCGTGCCGAAGCTCTCCGGCGTGATCTGGTGACACAGCGAGCACGAGACGCCATCCGCGGCGAGCGAGTCGAGCCGCGTCTCCGGCCGGCTCACCGGCAGGTGATCGAAGATGCGCCCGTGTTCGCCGCGCCGGCGCTCCAGCTCGTTGGACATGGGCATGTGGCAGCGCGAGCACTCGTCCTGGATCAGCTCCGAGGATTCCGGGTGATCCATGACCTCGCGTCGCACGCCCGCCTGCCAGTACGGGTCGCGCGACGCGTTGGCCATGATGGACGCGCGCCAAGCGAAGCCGATCGAGATGTCCTCGCCCGCCGGCGTGACGAGCTGGTTGTGGCACGCCATGCACTGGTCCCCGGTGAGGAAGACGGGCGGGTCCGCGATGCCCGCGGCCTCGAGCGCGAAGCGCGCCGCGCGCGGCGTGGTGGCGAGCAGGGCCAGCGCGGCGATGGCCGGCACGATCCGCGAGACGTGCGCTCGCATCGTCGTCACCACCCCTCGAAGAAGCCGCCGTCGAACCAGTCCCAGAGCAGGTAGATCCACAGCTCGGTCTGGCGCGTGTCCCTCTGGTTCAGCGGCACGCGGACGCCGATGTTGGCCATGACGTGCTGCCGCCTGTTCAGCGTGACCTGCACCTGTGGTAGGACGTCCCACTGTGCGCCCGGGCCGCCGGAGAACTCGCGCGCGCCGAGCAGCTCGACCATGGGCGACCACGCGCGGCCCCACGGCCCCTCGGTCCACGTCCGCCCGATGACCGCGCGCCAGAAGCCCTCGTCCTCGGCGCGGTCCCGGTCGAACGGGAACTCCGCGCCGGCCTGGAGCTGGACGAACGCGTCCGCGGGCAGGATCTGTCCCAGCGCGACGAAGGGCTCGAAGATCGCGGTGCCGGCGCCGAAGCCGTCGTCCTCGTCACCCGTCGGGACGATGAGCTCGGCGGCGGCGCTGAAGATCGTGCCGCTGGCGAGGCTGTGGAGCAGCGCGCGCTTGACGCCGAGCGCGATGTCTCCCATGCCGCCCGTCCACTCGCCCGTGGCGCGTTCGCGCACGCCGAACGGCACCGCGATCTCCCACTGGTTGCGCGCGCCGAACCGCTTCTCGTAAACGAACTCGTTCATCCACGCGCCCGCGCCCTCGACGGCGAAGATGGTCGTGAAGACGAGCTCGTCCTCCGGGTACGCCTTCTCGGTGACCTGCGCGCGCGGCAGGTTGAGCTCGCCCCGCGGCCAGTCGTCGTCGCCGCAGAAGGTGCGGATGTAGTCCATCACGCTCTGGAGCTCGTCCACGGTGAGCGCGTCGCCGAACGCGGGCATCAGCCGGCTGAACCCGCGAACCGGCCCGCCCTGGTGCGCAACGGCGATCCAGTCCGCGTCCGGCTCCCGGGACGCGAAGCTGCAATCGGTGAAGTCGGGCAGCGGCACCTCGAACCCGACGAGCGCCTGCGTCGTCCCCTTCCCGTCCACGCCGTGGCACGCGGCGCACGCGGCGCGGTAGAGCGCCTCGCCGTTCCGGACCTGCTGCATGACGACGTGGCCGGGCACGTCCTGCGCCGCGAGAGGTGCAGCGAGCCACGGCGCGGCAAGGATCCCGGCGGCGGAGGTGAGAAGGAGCGCAGCGCGATGGGTCAGTAGACCGCGCATATATCGGCGTGTCCGGAGTGGTCGATGGATCGGCCGCCGCCGCGGCCCGGCGCATGCCGGGTCCCGGTCCGGTGCGCTCGTGGAGTGAGGCATGATCGCGTTGCAGGCCGCGCGCCGCAACGATGGGCACGGGGCCGGCCCACCGCGCCGGCGCCGCCTCGGCTTCGCGGTGAAGGTGCTGGGGCGGCCGGACCTGCCGAGCCACGACACGCGGCGCTGGCAGTCCGACCCGGACCTCGCCGTGTCCATCGAGCGGCTGCATCGCATCCTCGAGTACCTGGACGACGTCGACATCCGCATGTACCGGCTCTCGTCCGACTTCGTCCCCTACGGCACGCACCCCGAGCTGCCGCAGTTCCACGGGCAGATCGAGCGCAACGCGGACGCGCTGGAGGCGGTCGGCCGCCGCGCGCGCGAGCTGGGCATCCGGCTCTCGCTGCACCCGTCGCAGTTCGTCGTCCTGAACGCAGGAGACGACGCGGTCGCGGCCAAGGCCGCGGCGGACCTCGCGCTCCAGGCGGAGCTGCTGGACGCGCTCGGCCAGGGCCCCGAGGCAGTCGTGGTGCTGCACGTGGGCGGGCTCTACGGCGACCGCGCAGCCGCGCTCGCCCGCTTCGCCGAGCGGTTCCACGCGCTGCCCGAGCCCGCGCGCCGCCGCCTCGTGATCGAGAACGACGAAGCCTGCTTCACCCTCGAGGACTGCCTCTGGATCCACGCGCGCACGGGCGCGCCCGTCGTGTTCGACCACCAGCACCACCGCCTCAACCCGGGCGGCCTCGACACCGCCGACGCCGCGCGCCGCGCGCTGGACACCTGGCCGGCAGGCGTGACGCCCAAGATCCACTTCTCCTCGCCCCGGCTCGACGGCCGCGTGGTCGGCCGCGGCAAGCAGCAGCGCATCGAGCCGCCACTGCTGCGGCAGCATGCGGACTACGTGGACCCGTTCACCTTTGCGGATTTCCTGACGGAGCTCCAGGACCGCCGCTTCGACGTGATGATCGAAGCGAAGGCCAAGGACCTGGCCGTGCTGAAGCTGCGGCGGGACCTGGAGGCGATCGGGCGGGCTGACGTGCTGGGGCCGCAGTCATGAAAGACGGGCCAGGGCGAGGGCGCCCCAACCACCCCGCACGACTGCCCGGGCGGCCGCTCCGCCTCCCTCCGCCACCCGTGCGGGGGAACGCCGGGAGAGCTGCGGGCGGGGACGGGAGCGCCTTCGCCGCCCCTTGCCCCGGCCGGGCGAGGGCGGGGGCGGCGTCCAGTTCCGTACGCGTACGCCTACGCGTGCCCGTGCCCGGCCTGGACAAAGACCCCACGCGAGCCACGGCTCTTTGTGAGCCCCCCTGAGCGGCTCCCCATGAGCCAGAGCCGCTCGACGACGCGGAGAGCGGACCCCCCGCCCTCGCCCTCGCCCCGGCCCTCCTACGTCGCGATCGCCCCCAGGTACCGGTCCAGCAGCAGCGCCCGGTGGTGCAGCTCGTGGCCGGCGATGATGAACGGGACTGCGCGCACGACGAGACGGTAGCCGGCCGCGGTGCCCTCGCGCGTGAACGCCTCGGCCGGCAGGCCCCGGAACAGCGCGATGGTCGACGCGCGCACGAGCCGCAGCTCCTCGAGCAGGTCGGCGAGCGTGCGCTGCTCGAACCCGCCGTTGCGGACGAAGTCGTCTTGCTCGAAGGAGGGGAGCGGCCCCGCATCGCCCCGCGCGAACCAGAGCGCACGCACGCCGAAGATGCGTTCCGTGTCAATGATGTGGCCGACCACCTCGCGGATGCTCCACTTGCCGGGCGCGTAGCGGAAGCCGGCCTGCTCCTCGTCGAGCGGGCGGAGCAGCGCGAGCGTCTCCTCGAGCTGCCGCTCGAGGATCGTCAGGATCGGGCCGGGCGGGACGCGGCGGACGTAG
>DATCLK010000141.1:0-11262 GCA_036563975.1 Longimicrobiales bacterium
AAAACGCCTCGGCCCCGAGGTGGCCCCACCGCCAGGGTGCGGCATCTTGACGGAAATTCTGAGCGCGGGGCAGACTACCGCCGTGGCGAGCGACGGCGCTACGCGACCCCTCCCGCGAGCGTCCTCGGGGTTGCCGCCGGGCGCGCCTCCCCGCTCAAGGCTCGCTGCCCGTTGACCATCAGGATCCTGCGAGTCGCGTGACCGCGACCGCTGGAACTGGCGAACGGCGGGGTGACGGCGTGCCCGGCCCACGTCCGCCAAACCGGTCCAACTGTCAACCCGTGGAGGTCACCATGCGCAGGATCGTCGCCGTTGCCGGATTGTTCGGCGCGTTGGTCGGGTGGTCGGCGCAGGCTGGGGCGCAAGAGGCAAAGTGCAGGGTGTTCTGCTCGCCGGTTTTCGTGGCGCAACCAGGGATCATCATTAGCAACGCCATCAACGCCCCGGAGATCTCCGAGGGGGAGAGGGCCGAGTCTTCCACTGATTTCCTCTTCCGGGTCGCGACGGTGTTGCCGACCCAATTCCAGCGCCTCTCGCTGGTGGGGGTCATCCAGTGGACGCCGTTCGCCCGCATCGAGAGTGCGACCGGCGACGAGTTCACGACGAACGCCCCGGCGTTCGTTTACGGACCGGTCTGGGGTCTCTTCAATTCGGGCCCCCTCGGCGTGACCCTCAATACGCTGGGACTCTACGGTCCGTCGCCGGATCCGAGCGAGGCGTACAAGCACCAATTCCTGCTGGAGCTGGACGCTACCGTCAACCTCGGGCAGATCTTCGGGCCGTCGGCCTCGCCGTACCTGCGTGGCATGAATGCCTACGCGTTCCTCGCGCAGCAGATGACCGACCGGCCGGAAAACTTCCGGGGTGACCAGGTCTATTCCCCCACTTTACTCTTCGGCCTGACGCTCCCCATCGCGCCGCTGCCGTAGTGGATGCCGCGGTCGATCCACTCCGGGCGGATGCCGGGGCGGCGGACGCGCCGTCCCGGCATTCCATTTCCGGTTCAGCCGCGGGGGCGGCCACCCGTTCCGGCCCCCGGGGGCCGGGCACGCTTCGATCGGGACGAGGGCGCTCCGGAGCGCCGCGCGACCGCCCTTTTCCGGCTCCGTGCGGGCGGGAGGGCCCACAGGACGGCATCACAGCGTGGCCGGCGCGACCCGCATCGAGCGAGGGGTCAGGGGAACGAAGTCCGGCCGGCGGGCCTGCTCTCTCGCTTCGATCACGCGATGGTGGTCGGGAGAGAGGTGGCAGACGGGATCGGTCGCTGCGGGGCTCCCCGTGAGCAGCATCGCCTGGCACCGGCATCCGCCGAAGTCGATCTCCCGCCGTTCGCAGCTCCGGCAGGGCTCGGGCATCCATGCGGTCCCGCGGAAGCGGTTGAACGCCTCCGACTCGAACCAGATCCATTCCAGGGAACGGTCCCGCACGTTGGGGAACGAGAGGTCCGGGATGCACGTTGCGGCATGGCAAGGCATCGCTTCCCCGTTGGGCGAAACCACGATGAGACGCCGGCCCCAACCACCCGAGCAGGCCTTGGGATATTCCTCGTAGTAGTCCGGGATGACGTACAGGATGGTCATCCGGTGGCCCACCCTCGCGCGGGTTTCCGCGACCACCCGCTCCGCCCTCGCGAGCTGTTCAGGTGTTGGCATGAGCGCTGCCCGGTTGTGCCACGCCCACCCGTAGTATTGCGTGTTGGCCAGCTCGACCCGATCGGCCCCCAGCTCCTCGGCCAGCGCCAGGATCTCGTCAATGCGGTCCAGGTTGTGCCGGTGGAGCACGAAGTTCAGGGTGAGCGGGAAGCCGAGTTCCTTTGCGATCCGCGCCGCTTCCAGCTTCCGGTGGAAGGATCGCGAACCCGCGATGCGGTCGGATTCTTCGGCCCGACTGTCCTGAATGCTGATCTGGATGTGGTCGAGGCCGGCCTGCTTCAGGCGCTCGGCCCGATCCCGGCCGAGTCCCGTCGCCGCGGTGACCAGCGTGGTGTAGAGCCCCACCTCCGCCGCGACCGCGACGAGCGACTCGAGATCGCGCCGGAGGAGCGGCTCTCCCCCCGATAGGCCGAGCTGGAGCACGCCCAGCAAACGCGCCTCCCGGAACACGCGCGCCCAATCCTCCGTCGAGAGCTCGTCGCGATACGCACCGGCGCCGCAGTCGAGGGGATTGGAGCAGTACGGGCAGCGGAGCGGGCACCGGTAGGTCAACTCCGCCACCAGGCTGAACGGCCTAAGCGTCGGCGTCGACAAGGAGCCCCCTTTCCGCGATGCGGTCCAGCAGGTCGTGAACGTCCTCCGCCACGGGCGCGCCCGGGTACTGCGCCTCCAGCTCCGCGATGATCGCGGCGACCGTCCGCTCTCCATCGCAGAGCCCGAGCACCGCGGCCGCGGTGGCGTTGAGCGAGAGCGCCCCTTCCGGGAACAGCACCACGTGCCGCTGCCGCGCCTCGTCCCACCGGAGCCTTGCGCCCCGGGCGAGCCGTGGTCGGGAGTCGGGCGCGAAACGGCTCATATCGCCTCCGCCATGCCGGGACGCGAATCACCTCGGTCGATCGCGTCCAGCTGGCTCCACAGGAGGTCACACTTGAAGGCCAGGGCTTGCACCGCCCGCTCCTGCGCCTCCCGCGTCCGGCAATGGCGCACGACCAACTCGAGGGCGTAGCGTGCATCCCTCGGGGCCTGCTCCAGCCGTTTCCGGAAGTACTCGAGCCCGGCCGGGTCGATCCAAGGATAGTGTGCCTCGAGCGCGGCGAGGCGCTCCCGGATCGCGTCCGGGCCGAAGAGCTCGGTCAGGGAAGCGGCGACGGCTTCGATCCACGGCCGAGAGCGGCAGAAGTTGACGTACGCGTCGACGGCGAAGCGGACCCCCGGCAGCACGTGCCGCTCGTCCCACATCTCCTCGCGCGTGAGGCCCACGGCCTCGCCGAGACGCAGCCACGACTCGATCCCGCCCTCCCCCGCGACCCGACCGTCGTGATCGATGATCCGCTGGATCCAGCGGCGCCGCACGTCCGGGTCCGGGCAGTTCGACAGGATCGCCGCGTCCTTGATGGGGATGTTCTTCTGATAGTAGAAGCGGTTCGCCACCCAACGACGGATCTCGGCCGGGGTCAGCGCCCCGGCGTTCATCCGCACGTGGAAGGGGTGCAGGTGATGGTATCGCGCGCGTTGCGCCCTCAGCGCCTCGACCAGTTCTTCCTCCGTCCACGGCGCGCTGTCCTGCTCGACGGTCCCGATCACGATGGCCTCCGTGGGACTACAGTTCGATGGTCATCCCGTCGTGAGCCACCTCCACGCCCGCGGCCTCGACACTCCGGCGCTCCGGCGCGCCCTCGATCAGGATCGGGTTCGTGTTGTTGATGTGCACCAGGATCTTCCGCGGACGGCGGAGGCCGCCCAGCCATTCGATCAGGCCGCCCGGACCGGAGAGGGGCAGGTGGCCCATCGCGCGGGCCGTGCGCGTCCCGGCGCCCAGCGCCAGCAGCTCGTCGTCTCGCCAGAACGTTCCATCGACCAGGATGCAATCGCTCGACTCGAACCGGGCCAACAGCTCAGGGGACAGCCCACCCAGCGCCGGCGCGTACGTGACCACGCCGCCCGTAGCCGCGTCCCGGAAGGTGAATCCCACGACGAAACCTTTCTGCTCGGCGGCAGCGGCGCGGAAATAATTCGGTGGATGCCCGGGGACCTCGAACACCTCGACCTCGAGCGGTGGCGCGCCGGCCGGTGTCAAGGTGAGCCGTTGGCCTGGCTCGATGGGGGTCCAATCGACGCCGGCGTACGCGTCCAGCGTGGGAAGGACCGAATAACCCTCGGTCAGGGCACGCCGGATCGCGTCCGTGCCATAGACCCGGACCGGCTCGCTGGATTCGCGCAGGAGGATCAGCCCCGCCGCGTGGTCCACCTCCCCGTCGGTGAGGAGGACACCGGCAATGGGACTGGCCCGCGGGGCGCGTTGCGGCTCCTCGTGCAATGACTCGATCTGCTGGCGCAGGTCCGGCGAGGCGTTGACCAGGAACCACGGGCCGCTGGCGGCCCGCACGGCCAGGGACGATTGGCTGCGCGGCCGCGCGCGCGGGTCCCCCGCGCGCGCGGCGCGGCAATTCCCGCAGTAGCAGTTCCATTGAGGGAAGCCGCCACCCGCGGCAGAGCCGAGGATGCGGAGTAGCATGCGGGGCGCCGGGGAAATGCGGCAATTGGGGGCCGGCAACGACCGGCCCCCCGCCTGACCTCGTTACCGCTGATGGATATAGGTGGTGATCTCCATGCAGAGGTCAAGCGCCTCGAAATCCGGCTTCTCCCAGGTCATTGCTCACCTCCGAGTTTCGGGGCGGGGAACAGGGCGCACCTTTGCGGGAGGGGTGCGCCGTAACGACTCCGATCGAGTGAGCTCCCTAGTCGATATGCCAGAGGCACCCTACTATATGCATCCCGGGAGCCCGGAACGCAAGGGGCGCAATGGTTCGCCTGGCACCGGGCCCCGCCCCGTCGCGGCGGCAGTGCTCCACGAGTGGCTCGATGGTCCGGCCGGTACCGGTCGGCTCCGGGGGGCGACCGCCGGTCGCGGCCCGCGCGGGTTACGCGGCACAGGGCACGATTGCGCCCCGGTCGGCATTTCCCTTTGCCCACCTCCGCCGCGGAATTCCTAACGTAGGTCGATCACTGTGCGCCCGCCGAGCCGGCGGCCGCGGATGCCGGCCGCCGGTATCGCGTCCGGCGCCCTGGGCCGTTTCCCGCCGGCCGGCGGGCGGGCCGGACGCGCTCGTGCGCGGTCCTCTGCTACGGACTCCATTGTCGTCAGGGTAAGATGGACTCTCGCGCTACACTGGCGGTCGAGCCGGGCGCGCTGCGGGCCGGCGTCGGGGAGGCGTCGGAGCGTTCGGCTCGGTGGCTCGCTCTGGTGAGGATCGCCGTCGGGTTGTGGTTCCTCAAAAGTGTCCTGACGAAGCTGAGCTGGACTCTCGTCGGTGGGATCGTGCCGGTTCCGGATGCGTCGTGTCGCTGGGTGGATTTCCTGCCGACGAGGCTGGTCGATCTGGCGAACGACAACCCCGTCGGCTGGTACCGGAGCTTCCTCCTCGACGTGGCCGTGCCGCACTCCGGTGTCTTCGCGCGCCTCACGGCGTTCGGGGAGACGGCGGTCGGGCTCGCCGACCGACTGGAATCGTCGCCACTTCGCGATTCGTCGTGGCGTCGATCGCTGAAACGCTGTTGCCATGGCCATTTGCCACGTAGACTCGCTTGCCGTCGGGAGACACGACCACGCCGACCGGCTTGGCCTCGCCACCTCCCAATTCGATCGTCTCGATCACCTCGTGCATCCCGGTGTCCACTAGCGGCGGCGCGGGCCGCTTCGGCGATCGGGCCAGGTGAAGCGGTCCGCCGCGGACACCTCGGATGGAAGAGGCCAGCCGGCGCGGCGGTCAGCCGCCCTCGAGAGCGCAGAGGGCCGCCGACCGCGCTGGCCAGGCGCGGAAACTACGGGCGCCGTTCGGGTTGACTCGAACGGCGCCCGCCGTATCTTGAGCGTCCCGATTCGAACGCACCTGCGGGATCCCCCATCCGTCCCCAGGAATCCCGGGAGGCACGTATGAAGATCGTTGGGACTGGTGCGTTGACGCTCCTCGTCCTCCTGACACCCTGGGCGCCGGCCCGCCTTTCCGCCCAGGAACAGGCAGCAGACAGTCTGGAAGCGATCCCCCTGGTGCCCCTGACGGTGACCGTGCTGCGGACGCCCGTACGAACGGACCAGGCGCCGTTCACCGTTGCCGCGCTGCGCCGCGACGCAGCGGAGCGCGCGCGCCCCGGGCTGGGCCTGGACGAGGCGTTGCGCGGCGTCGCGGGCGTCCAGGTGGACAACCGCTACAACGACGCGTTGGGCGAACGGCTCTCGATCCGCGGCTTCGGCGCTCGCGCGCAGTTCGGCATCCGCGGGGTCAAGGTGGTCGTGGACGGGATCCCGGCCACGATGCCGGATGGCCAGACCACGCTGAACCACCTGGACCTCGGCTCGCTCGGCAGAGTCGAGGTCATCCGCGGGCCGGCCTCTGCGCTCTGGGGCAACGGCGCGGGTGGCGTGCTCCAGCTCGAGACGGAGTTGCCGCCGGTGGCCGGCTTCCGGCAGGAGCTCGAATCGGCCGCGGGCTCGAACGGCTTCCTGCGCCTCACCAGCGTCACGGCCGGACAGGCCGGCGGCGCATCGTACCGGGTCGCCTTCTCGCGCACGGCGTCGGACGGCTACCGGGACTGGAACGCCTCGGAGATCTACCGCGCGAACGCGACCGTCCGCTACACGGCGGGGGTCAACGACTTCCGTCTGGTCGGCCACTTCGTGCACTACGACGCGCAGAACCCGGGCGCCCTCTCCGTGGCGCAGCTCGCGGACGACCGCCGGCAGGCCCATGGCAACAACCGGACGCAGCGCACGGGCGAGGATGGAGTGCACGGTCAGCTCGGAGCCGTGTGGCGGCGCCCGGTCGGGCAGCACGACCTCGAGGTCTCGGCCCACGGGATCGTGCGATCGCTGACGAACCCGATCCCGCCCACGATCATCGGGCTGGATCGGCTGGCTGGGGGCGCGCGCGTCGCGCTGCACGGCTCGGCAGACCTCGCGGATCGCGAGCTCCGCTGGTCGGTCGGCGCGGAGACGGAGCTCCAGCGTGACGACCGCAAGAACTGGGTGAACGAACAGGGCGCGCGCGGCGAGCTCACGCTCGACCAGCTCGAGACCGTCACCGGCATGGGCGCCTTCGCGCAGGTGGCCGCGCCGCTCGGCACGCGCATCCACGCGTTCGGCGGCATCCGCTACGACCGGTACCGGTTCGAGGCCGAGGACCGGCTCATCACCGCGGACAACCCGGACGACTCGGGCACCCGGTCGATGGATGCGCTGAGCCCCTCGGTGGGGTTGCTCGTCGAGGTGGACCCGCGCGCGCAGCTTTACGCGAACGTGGCGACGTCCTACGAGACGCCGACGACGACGGAGCTGGCCAACCGTCCGACGGGCGCCGGCGGGTTCAACCCGGACCTCGACCCGCAGCGGACCCGGTCCTTCGAGGTCGGACTCAAGGGGCGCATCGGCCAGTCCCTCGCCTACGACGTGGCCGCGTACCGCGCCGAGGTCGAGGACGCGCTCATTCCGTTCGAAGTCCAGACCGCACCCGGCCGCCAGTTCTTCCGCAACGCGGGCACGGCCCGGCATCGCGGCGCGGAGGCGAGCCTCTCGCTTGCGCTGTTCGACGGCCTCATCGGGCGGATCGGCTACACGTACACGGATGCGCGCTTCGAGTCGTACGTCACCGAGAGCGGCACCTTCGACGGCAACCGGGTCCCGGGCGTGGCGCCCTTCCGCTTCGACGCCGCGCTCACCTATCGAGGCAGCCAGGGCTGGTTCGTCGGCGTGGACTACCGCCGCGTGTCGCGCATCCCGGTGAACGATGCCAACAGTGCTTTCTCGCCGGGATACCAGGTCACGGATCTGCGGGCCGGGCTGGAGGGCCTGCGGGTGGGCGGCGTGTCGCTCTCTCCGTTCGCGGCCATCACCAACGTTTTCGACGCCGAGTACAACGCATCGGTGACGGTCAACGCCTTCGGGAACCGCTACTTCGAGCCGGCACCCGGCCGCGGCTTCCACGTGGGCGCGCGCGTGGCGTTCGGGACCCCCTGAGGCGCCATCTCTTCCTCACGAGCCGGGCCCCGCGCGGCGGCCACCGAATGGTTCCGCGCGCCGGCCGGGGCCCGGCTCGACCCGTCTCCCACCCATCCGCCTTTGCCTCCGTCGCCCTGTGTCGATCCGGCGGGGCCTCGTTCGTCGCCGTGACGGAGGCGCGTGGCCCCGCAGAGGATCCCGCCGGGAGCCGCGCGCCCGAGGAGCGCCGCCGTATGCCGATCAGGCGGCGCGATGATTCGCGAGCCGGTGCAGGGCAGTGGCTCACGGAGGGGCGCCTCCGCACGGCGGCCGGGCGGCGGCGCGGGTTCCGAACGCGAGAGGAGGCTGGGCCATGGCGACGAAGGTGAGAGCGAAGATCTTCCCGCACCTGTGGTACACCGAGGGCGCGGAGGAGGCGGCCAGGTTCTACGCGTCCATCTTCCCGGATTCGCGCGTGGATCGGGTCACGACGCTGTGGAGCGAGACGCCGAGCGGGCCGCCGGGCTCCGTGAAGGTCGTGGACTTCACCCTGCTCGGCCAGCGCTTCCAGGCGATCACCGCCGGGCCGCACCACGAGTTCAACGACGCCATCTCGATGGTCGTGGTGTGCGACGACCAGGAGGAGCTGGACCGCTACTGGAACGCGCTGCTCGAGGGCGGCGGCAAGCCGCAGGCGTGCGGCTGGCTCATCGACCGGTTCGGCCTGCGCTGGCAGATCGTGCCGGCCGCGCTGGAGGAGCTCATGTACGACGCGGACCCGGCACGCGCGAAGCGGGTCAGCGATGCGCTGCTGAAGATGGTCAAGATCGACATCGCGGAGCTGGAGAGGGCATACCGCGGCGAGTGAGCGGCGGCGGGGCGCGTCGCGGGCGTGCGGATCGGCAGCCGTTGATCGTGTTCGAGGTGGCGGGCGCGCGTCAGGACGATCGGCCGGCGCGGTGGTGGCCGTGTCCTCCCGCGCGGGGCGCCTCTGAGGTCCGGGCGCGAAGGGGCCCAGCAGCGGCACAGGCGGAGCCGCACACGAGGGCCTGGCCGCCGGCAGATGCCGCGACGGGGCCCGGCGAACGAGCGCCGGGCCCCGTCGCGTCGGTCCCGGGGCGCGCGGCTCGCGCGCCGTCACGTCTCAGAACCGCGACGCCGTGAGCTCCACGTCCGCGTGCTTCCACGCTTCGCGGAAGCGCGCCCGGATCTGGGCGGCCTCGGAATTCCGGCCCTGCGCCTCGAGGCTCTTCATCAGCCCGAACAGCGACCAGCCGTTGTGCGGGAAGCGGTCGAGATCCTGACGGTACGCCTGCTCCGCCTCCGCGGGCCGGCCGGCCTCGAGCAGCGCGCGGCCGAGCGAGTGCCGGATCGGGTAGTACCAGAGCGGCGGCTCCTCGTACAGCAATGCATCCTCGATCTCGACCGCCGCGCGGAAGTGCTTCACCGCGTCCTCCGCATCGCCGCTGCGCAGCGCGATCTCGCCCGCGAGCGCGAGCGGCGCGATGTGCGGGACCGGATCCGTCGTCGGGTCGTCACCCGCCTCCGCCGTGGCCTTGCGGATCTCCTCGAGCACTCCGCGCGCCTCGTCGAAGCGGCCCAGCGCCGCCAGTGCGACGCCGCGCGCGTAGGTCGCCATGATCGTCGCTTGCCCCAGCTCGGCGGGCGGCATGGGCTCGGCGAGCACATCCTGCCAGCGGCCGAACGTGAGCAGCGTGATGTGCGGCAGGACGACCGCGTTCTGGATCCAGTAGACGTCGCGCGCGACTTCCACGGGGACGCGCGGCGAGACGATGCGCGCGGCCTCGATCGCCTTCTCGCTCATCCCCGCCATCGTCGCGGCGAACGCCATGAAGTGGTAGTTGTGCGGGTAGTACGCGCCGGTGTAGAGCGTCGAGACGCCGCGGTCCGCGATGAACTTCTCGTCCGAGTGGACCGCGTGCTCGTTGGTGCGGACCGCGTCCACGTAGCGGCCGACCCGGATGTAGATGTGGCCCGGCATGTGGACGACGTGACCGGCACCCGGCATCAACGACGCGAGCCGGTCCGCGCAGGGCACCGCCTTGTCCGGGAACGCCGCCTCGACCGCGTGGATGTAGTAGTGGCACGCTCCGGGGTGGTCGGGCGCGATCGCGAGCGCGCGCTCTAGCGTGGAGAGGATGTCCGCCGTGCCCGGCCGCGGCTTCCGGTCGCGGTACTCCCCTTCCCAGTAGTTCCACGGGCTCAGGTTCATGAGCGCCGCGGCGTAGAGCGTGAGCACGTCCACGTCATCCGGATAATTGCGGGCCACCTCTGCCATGGCGCGCGCATACGCGGAGTCCAGCGGCGCACGATCCGCTTCGGGGTCCGCGGCATAGCGCTTGGCGAGCGCCGCGATCAGCGCGCGCTCCACGGCGGTCGCCGACGACGCGCGCGCCTGCGCCTCGCGGATCGCGGCGTACGCCTGCCGGCCGGCTTCCGGGCTCATCGGCCCGTTGATGTTCGGGCCAGCCGCCAGCGCAATGCCCCACCAGCACATGGCGCAGTCGGGATCGCGCCGCAACGCCTCCTGGTACGACTGGATCGCTTCGGGATGGTTGAACGCGGATTCGAGCCGCAGGCCCTGGTCGAAGTACGCCTGCGCCTCCGGCGAACGCGTGGTGATCCGACGGTGGTGCGTGCCCAGGTCGTCGTACAGTGGGATCCCACCGCGCGCCGCCCTGGCATGGTCGTGCACGGCAGGCTGCTGGCCCGCGGCCGGTCCGGCCACGCCGAGCCACAGCAGCACGACCCCTGCGGTCCACGGCCGCGCGGCCGTCAACGATCTCCTCATCTGTGCCCTCCTCCGATCGGTGAGCGTGTGCCGCAGGCTCGCCCCCTTCGGGCGCGGCCTGGCGGATTTTCGTCGGGTGCTGCGCTAAACGCGCCGCCTGGCTGTCACCGTCGGAGGGGGAAGGCGACGATCGTCGCGGTGTGGTCGAGCTGCCCCCACAGGCGAGCGGTTCGGCGTAGGTAGCGCGGTGTCTGGGAAGCCAGGACACGAGCCGATCTTTGGGGGAGCCCGCGCCCTGTGCCGGAGTGGCATCCGGAGGGTGCCGCCCGCCCGTTTCCAGCCACACAGTCTACACAGGGCACCCGTCGTCTGGCAATCGGGCCCGCTCCCATCCAGGACGGACCAGGAGGAGGGTCATGACCGGGTGACAGACGGTAGCGGGAGAGACATGCGCGATGCAGCGCGGCGGTGGCGCGCCTCCCGGGCGGGGGAAAGCCGACCCCCATGGTGGAGGGTATCGTGGCAGGAACCGACAACCAACATGAAACGGCCGCCGGAACCCGTCGTCTCCCAAGGGATTCCGGCGGCCGGTCAGCTCCCGCGGCAGGAGTGGCGAGGTCCGGAGGTAGGGACGGGGGCTGTGCGGACCAATCCTGTAAGTGATGGTCCGACGAGTTATTCTCGAAAGTTGTGGATGGCGTGACTTGAGGGGAAGAAAAGAGGCGGCGTATCCTTCCGCGTGAACCCACAGGCAAACACCCCGCTGGCGGCGGGGGGAAGGAGACGCCACCCATGCTCAAGCTATCCATCGACACCCCTTCTCTGCAAGCGGGGGAGACTTGGCTCACGCTGGACGAGCTCGCCCGGGAGGGGGCCCGTCGCATGCT
>DATCLK010000142.1:0-3559 GCA_036563975.1 Longimicrobiales bacterium
CCCTGCACGCCCGTGGCTCGCCGCGCCACGAGGTCCACCGTGTACGTGCGGCCGTCGATCTCCAACCGGTCCATCAGCCGGTGCTCTTTCCAGGACGTGCCGCGCCCGATCTTGCCCATGTTCGCCTTCCTGCCTTCCGTGGCGACGCCCTCGCGCCAAGCATGCCTTCACGCCAACTTACGCCGCCCACGCACGGGCCAGCAACGGCCCGCCTTGCCTGGCCGTGTCACCCGCACCTCGAGGGCGGCCGCGAGCGACGAGCGCCCCGGCCGGCACGCACGACGACCCGCGACGCGGGCTCGTTGGCGGCTCGCCTGAGAGGCCCGGCAAGCACCGGCGGCCCTGCGTCCGGCACGGGATGCAGGCGCCGCGGCAACGGGCTCTCCCGCGCGGCACCGGGCGGACCCGCAGCACGGACCCGCAGCACGGCTGCCTATGGGCCCTGCCCGGCGCGCGGCAGGGGCGGGAAGCGCCGAAGGCGCCTCCACCCCCTTCGTGCCTCCCCCTTCGTGCGGGCGGGGCGACGCCGACCGCGCCGCTGCCGACCTTACGTGAGCAGCACCGGCCTTCTCGCGGGCGCGGGCGCCGCGGCGCTGTCCAGGTCCGCGTCACCGACCCGGATGCGCCGCACTTCCGCCACGCAGCGGCACCGTGATGCTCGCTTCGCGGATGCCCTCCGACGAGTCGCGTCGGCGCAGGAGGCGGCCTCTCCCTCACGCCGCTTCGCGGCGGCCCTCCCCCTCCCCGCGGCTCAGATCCAACGCAGCCGCACGGCCGCAACTGTGGCAGTAGAGAATGACGGTGTAGTTCCCGTCGGGCGACGTCGGCACCGCCGCACCCCGTTCCATGCTGCGCGCGTCCAGGAAACACACGACCTCGATCGTGCCAGGCCCGCAATGCGGGCACGGCACGTTCGACGGGTCATCCAGGTACGCACGGGCCAGCGCCATGCCATCCTGGAGATCGAATTCCGGCGCGCCGCCATCGGGATCTTTGTACTCCGACATGCGCCCTCCCCGGCCAGCGACCACTCCCGAACCGCGCAAAGTCCATTCCGCCGCCGGTTCCCGCGCATTTCCTCGCTTCCTCGCCCGCCAACCCCGCAAATCCTTCGCGCATCCCGCATGCGACCCACACCCAAACCCTGACCCCGCTCGCGTGTATTAAGTGATTGTTCGGCAACGAGTTACACTATGCGGACCGCGGACCCGGCCCGCCCGGACACCCGCACCCTTCGCACGAGGACACGCAATGGCATCGCTTGCTCAGTTGATCGAAAACATCCGCACCACGGGCGAGGACTGGGCGCGCAAGCGCCGTGAGCTGGCCGCCCTCCAGAACCGGCGCAAGGCGCTCCACATCGCCCTGCGCGACCGCGCCATCCGCGCCGCGGCCGCCCGCGGCGAGAAGCTCAGTCTCACCGCGGCGGCGGAGGATGCGCGCGCCCACCCCGAGTACATCGCCTGCCTCGACGAGATCGCGCTCAAGCAATTCGAGGTGGACCTCGCCGAGGTCGCCTACGTCTCCGCACGCGCCGTCTTCCAGGCCGCGATCGCGGCGCTCGATGAGGCAGGCGCGGTGTTCGAAGACGCTGACTCCCTCGGAGCAGGGCGCTCGGCGGCCTGACCCCGCTCCGCGCATCCGCAAGCGCGTGCGCGGCCCGGCACCCCGTCCGCGGCTCCCAGCGGCCGGCGGCCCCCCGCCGCATTCACTGCCGCGCGGCGCGGCGCCTCGGTTCACGCACCGCGATCGTCACCGCGGCGCTGACCGGCGCCGTAATGCCTTGCCGCGCGGGCCGCGCCTCCACCGGCCCGCCGACCACAGCCGGCTCGGCCGCCGTGCAGGGCCGCGCCTCGATTCCATCGACGCCGGTCCCGCACGGCGCGCTGCATCTCGCTGTCTGGAGCGGCCGCGGTGGGTCGGAGATGCGCGACGGCCCGTCGTCGGCTTAGATTCACGGCATGAGGACGAACGACGAACCCAGGGATCAGCGGCCGCAGCTTCGCCTGACGCAGCTCTCGCACGGCGCCGGTTGAGCGTGTAAGCTCGGCGCCTCCGAGCTGACGCAGGTCCTGCGTCACCTGGTCCCGTTCCAGGATGCCGCGGTGCTGGTCGACGCCAGCACGTCCGACGACGCCGCGGTTTATCGCGTGGACGCGGAGCGTGCTCTCGTGGCCACGGTGGACTTCTTTACGCCCATCGTGGACGAGCCGCGCGACTTCGGCCGCATCGCGGCGGCCAACGCGCTCTCGGACATCTACGCGATGGGGGCGCGCCCGCTCTTCGCCCTCAATCTGGTCGGCTTCCCGCGCGACCAGCTGGGCACGGGCGTGCTCGAGGAGATCCTGCGCGGCGCGGGGGAGGTGGCGCTGGAGGCGGGCATTCCCATCATCGGCGGCCACTCGATCGATGATCCGGAGCCCAAGTTCGGCCTGTGCGTCATCGGCGAAGTAGCGCCCGACGCGATCGTGCGAAACTCGACGGCGCGTGCCGGCGACGTCCTCGTACTGACCAAGCCGATCGGCACGGGCGCGATTTCGACTGCGCTGAAGCGCGGGCTCGCCGAACCGGCCGCGGTCCAGGCGGCGGTGGCCAGCATGACGACGCTGAACCGTGCCGCCGCCGAGGCGATGCTTCGTGCCGGCGCCAGCGCGGCCACGGACGTGACCGGCTTCGGCCTGCTCGGTCACCTACGTGAGATCGCGCGTGCCAGCCGGCTGGGCGCCGTCGTCCGCGCCTCCGCCGTCCCGCTCCTGCCCACCGCCCTCGACCTCGCCGCGCGCGGTATCCTGCCGGGCGGCAGCCGGCGCAACTTCGCGGACGTCGCGGACGCCGTGACCTGGGACGATGCCGTGCCCGAGCCGCTGCGGCTGTTGCTGTGCGATGCGCAGACGTCTGGCGGGCTGCTGATCGTGGTCGCGCCGGACCGCGCGCCCGGCCTGCTCACCGAGCTGCGCGCCGCGGGCCTGACTGCCGCCGAGATCGGACGGATGACCGAGGGTCCTGCCGGGACGATCAGGGTGGAGGCGTGAGAGGGGAACGCTGAACGCGGGAACCCGCCACGCAGGCACACGGCCGGCAGGGGCGGGAAGGGCCGGGCCGGCCCACCCGCCTTCTCGCGGGCGGGGGCCTGCGTAGCGCCAGCGCCCTCGGACAGGGTGCGGGGCCGGGGCCTGCGCAGCGCCCCTCGCCCTCGCACAGGGTACGCGGGCGGGGGCCTGCGTAGCGCCAGCGCCCTCGCCCCCGCCCCGGCCCGGGGCGGGGGCGAGGGGCCTGGGCTCACATGTGCATCACTCTCCCGAGCGCGGCCAGTGCGGCTTCGGCAATCGCCTCCGACAGCGTCGGGTGCGGGTGCATGGCGCGATCCAGCTCCTCGACCGTCGTTTCCAGCCGCCGGCCCACCACGAACTCGCCGATTAGCTCGCTCGCGTGGGCGCCGACGATGTGCGCGCCCAGCAGCTCGCTGTAGCGCTTGTCGCGGATCACCTTCACGAAGCCCTCGGTGTCGCCCGCCGTCCGCGCGCGTCCGTTCGCGCTGAACGGGAACACCCCGACCTCG
>DATCLK010000143.1:0-3864 GCA_036563975.1 Longimicrobiales bacterium
TTCTTCGACCGCAAGGACCGGCTGGAGGGCTGAAGCATGGCGGTGATCACGTATCGTGAGGCCCTCAACCAGGCGATGGTCGAGGAGATGGAGCGGGACCCCAACGTCTTCCTGATGGGTGAAGAGGTCGGGGTCTACAACGGCGCGTACAAGGTCTCCAAGGGGATGCTCGACCGGTTCGGCGAGATGCGGGTGGTGGACACGCCGATCACGGAACTGGGCTTCGCCGGGCTCGGGATTGGCGCGGCGATGGTCGGGCTCAGGCCGATCATCGAGTTCATGACGTTCAACTTCTCGATCCTGGCGATGGACCAGGTGTTCAACAGCGCCGCGAAGATGCTGTACATGTCGGGCGGGCAGTTCAAGTGTCCGATCGTGTTTCGCGGCCCGACGGGCGCGGCGATCGCGCTTTCTGCGCAGCACTCGCAGGCGATGGAGTCGCCGTACGCGCACTTCCCGGGGATCAAGCTCTGCACGCCGGCGACGCCGGCGGATGCGAAGGGGCTGCTGAAGGCGGCGATCCGGGACGACGACCCCGTCGTCGTGATGGAGGGCGAGCTGCTGTACTCGTTGAAGGGCGAGGTCCCGGAGGACGAGGATTTCATCGTGCCGCTGGGCGTGGCGGATGTGAAGCGCGAGGGCACGGACGTCAGCATCATCACGCACGGCAAGATGGTGCACGTGGCGTTGCAGGCGGCGTCGCAGCTCGAGAAGGAGGGTGTGCAGGCGGAGGTCCTGGATCTGCGTTCGCTCCGGCCGCTGGACGTGGAGGCGATCGTCGCGACGGTGAAGAAGACGAACCGCGCCGTGTACGTGGAGGAGGGCTGGCCGTACGTCGGGATCGGCGCGCAGGTCGTGTCGTTGATCCAGGAGGAGGCGTTCGACTACCTGGACGCGCCGGTGCTGCGGGTGACGCAGGCGGACGTGCCGATGCCGTACAATCGGGGATTGGAGAAGCTGGCGAAGCCATCGGTGGAGCGGGTGGTGGGGGCGTGCCGCCGCGTGCTCTACCGGTGAGCTGACGCCGTGGAGCCCGGCGGCGCGGCCGCCGCGGAACCCGGCGCGCGCCTCCGGGGCGCGCGCCTAGCCTTCAAGGGTTCGATCATGGCAACCAAGGTTCACATGGAGGCCCTCTCGCCCACGATGGAAGAGGGGCAGCTCGTGCGGTGGTTGAAATCCGAGGGCGATGAGGTAAAGGAAGGCGACATCCTGGCCGAGATCGAGACGGACAAGGCCACGATGGAGCTGGTGGCGCGGGGCTCGGGGGTCCTGCGCAAGCAGCTGCTGAAGCAGGGCGACACGGCGCCGGTGGGTGCGGTGATCGGCGTGATCGCGGCGCCGGACGAGGACATCTCGGACCTGCTGAAGGAGGCGCCGGCCGGCGCGCAAGGGCCCACCCATGCGAAGCCGTCGCCGGCGCCTGCAGCCGGGCCGCCGGAGGAGACGCGCGGCGCGCAGCAGTTGGGGCGCGCGGCGGCGGATCTGGCCGGCGCGGACAAGACCGAGCGGGAGCAGGTGGCGACGGGGGTCCAGGCGGCGGTGGAATCGCCGGACCGGCGGGCGACGCCCGCGCCTCCAGGGACGGAGGCAGCGCGGGTCGCGGGCGGCCGGGTCGAGCCCGTCAAGATGCCGCCGGACGGCCGCGTGAAGGCATCGCCGTTGGCGCGGCGGCTGGCGGCGGAGGCGGGGCTGGAGCTGGGCGCCATACGGGGCACGGGGCCGGGCGGCCGGATCACGAAGCGGGACATCGAGAGCGCGCTGGCGGCTGCGCCGCCGGCCGCGGTGGAGGCGCCGCCGATCGCGCGGCCGGCGGTGGGGGCGCCGCAGGTGCCGGAGGTGGAGGAGGTGCCGGCTTCGCAGATGCGGAAGACGATCGCGAAGCGGCTGGTCGCGTCCATCGGCCCGGTGCCGACGTTCTACCTGACGATCGAGGTGGATGCGGGGCGGCTGCTGGACGTGCGCGAGCGGGTGAACGCGCGCCTGGCGGCCTCCGGCGAGAAGGCGACCATCAACGACTTCATCATCAAGGCGACGGCGGAGGCGCTGCGCCGCCATCCGGAGGTGAACGCCTCGTGGGGCGAGGGCGTGATCCGGCGCTACGGCCGGGTGCACGTGGGCGTCGCCGTCGCGGTCGAGGATGGCCTGATCACGCCGGTCGTGCGGGATGCGGACGTCAAGGGCGTGGCGCAGATCGCGCGCGAGGTGCGCGACCTCGCGGCGCGCGCGCGGCAGAAGAAGCTGATGCCCGAGGAGTACACGGGCGCGACCTTCTCCGTCTCGAACCTGGGGATGTACGGCATCGTCGAGTTCACGGCGATCATCAACCCGCCGGAGTCCGGGATCCTCGCAGTCGGGCAGGTCGAGGAGAAGCCCGTGGTCGAGAACGGCGCGGTGGTGGTGCGTCCGCGCATGCGCATCACGATGAGCTGCGACCACCGCGTGGTCGACGGCGCCACGGGCGCGCGCTTCCTCCAGACGCTGAAGGATTTCCTGGAAGAGCCGGGGATGATGCTGGTGTGAGCCGGCAGCATCCCCGGAACGCTGTGCTGGTGCAGGCGACAGAACACAGATCGAGCTTTCTGGACCCGAATACACGAGGTGCGGCGTGGCGGACGACAGGTTCGATGTCGTGGTGATCGGCTCGGGCCCGGGCGGGTACGTCGCGGCGATCCGGGCGGCCCAGCTCGGGATGAAGGTCGCGTGCGTGGAGGCCGACAAGCTGGGCGGGGTGTGCAACAACTGGGGTTGCATTCCGACGAAGGCGATGCTCGAAAGCGCGCATTATGCCGCGCGCCTCGGCGAGCTGGCCGAGTTCGGCATCCAGGTCGGTGAGGTGAAGCTGGACATCGCCACGGCCGCCAAGCGGGCGAAGAAGGTGGCGGAGCAAGGCGCGCGCGGCGTCGCCTTCCTGTTCAAGAAGAACAACATCGAGCACGTCAAGGGGTGGGGCCGCCTTGCGGGCAAGGGCAAGGTGGCCGTGAAGGGGGAGGACGGCGAGCGGGTCCTGGAAGCGAAGAACATCATCCTGGCGACGGGCTCGCGCGCCAGGGACCTGCCGATCCTGAAGATCGATGGCGACCGCGTGTGGAGTTCGGACCACGCGGTGTTCCCGAGCTCGATGCCGGAGTCGCTGGCCGTGATCGGCGCGGGCGCGGTGGGGATGGAGTTCGCGGACGTGTACGCGTCGTTCGGCGCGAAGGTCACGATCATCGAGGCGTTGGACCGTGTGCTGCCGAACGAGGACAAGGAGTCCTCGGCGGCAGTCGAGAAGAGCTTCCGCAAGCGCGGGATCGAGGTCCTGGCCGGCGCGCGGCTCGATAAGGCGACGGTCGGCAAGCAGGGCGTGAAGCTGGTCGTCCAGACGAAGAACGGGAAGACGCAGACGCTCGATGTGGAACGCGTGCTGGTGGCGGTCGGCCGTGCGCCGGTCGTGGACAACATCGGGCTGGAGACGGCCGGGGTGAAAGTCGAGCGCGGGTTCATTACGGTGGACGCGCAGATGCGCACGAACGTGCCGGGCATCTACGCGATCGGCGACGTCGCGCGGCCGCCGTTGCTGGCGCACAAGGCGATGCACGAAGGCGTGGCCGCGGCGGAGGCGATCGCGGGCGACCCGCACGCCGGCGTGGATTACGACAACATCCCGAGCGTGACGTACTGCCACCCCGAGGTGGCCTCGGTCGGCCTGACGGAGGAGGCCGCGCGCCAGCGCGGGCTGGACATCGAGGTCGGGGTGTTCCCGTTCAGCGCGAACGGACGCGCGCGGACGGCGGGCGACACCGAGGGCTTCGTGAAGGTGATCCGCGACAAGCGCTACAGCGAGCTGCTGGGCGCGCACATCGTCGGCGCCCACGCGAGCGAGCT
>DATCLK010000144.1:0-5202 GCA_036563975.1 Longimicrobiales bacterium
GTCATGCCCGGCCTCGCCCGCTCGCTCAGGGCCGTGCTGCCCTCGATGCAACGCTATCCCGCCAGCGTCGCCGCCTTCTCGAAGAACGGCACGCCCTACGAGCCCGGTGAGATCTGGAAGCAGCCGGACCTCGCACGCACCCTCGAGCGCATCATGCTGCACGGCCGCGACGGCTTCTATCGCGGCGAGACGGCGCGCCTGATCGCCGAGGAGATGCGCCGCGGCGGCGGCTGGATCACGGAAGAAGACCTCGCCCGCTACGAGGCGAAGGAGCAGCCGCCCATCTGCGGCACCTACCGCGGCTACGAGGTCATCAGCATGGGCCCGCCCTCCAGCGGCGGCATCGCGCTCGTCCAGATGCTCAACATCCTCGAGGGCTACGATCTCCGTGCGATGGGCCACAACTCCGCGGAGTACATCCACCACCTGGTCGAGGCGATGCGTCGCGCGTACCGCGACCGCGCGCGCTGGGTCGCGGACACGGACTTCGCCGACGTCCCGATCGAGCGGCTCACGAGCAAGGAGTACGCGGCGGAGCTGCGCGCCACCATCGACCCCAGGCGCGCATCCCGCTCCTCGCCCGAGGACGTCCAGCTCGTGGCCGAGAGCATGGAGACCACCCACTACTCCGTGATCGACGCCAACGGCATGGCCGTGTCCGTCACCTACACGCTCGAGGCCGGCTACGGCTCGAAGATCACCGTGCCGGGGGCCGGGTTCCTGCTCAACAACGAGATGGGCGACTTCAACGCGGCGCCCGGCCTCACCACCACCAGCGGCCTGATCGGCACCGAGCCGAACCTCGCGCGGCCCGGCCAGCGCATGCTTTCCAGCATGACGCCCACCATCCTCGCCAAGGACGGCCGCACCGTCGCCATCATCGGCAGTCCGGGCGGCCGCACCATCATCAACACCGTGCTCCAGCTCACGCTGAACATCGTGGACTTCGGCATGAGCATCGAGGAGGCGGTTTCAGCGCCGCGCATCCACCACCAGTGGCTGCCGGATGAGATCCGCATCGAGCGAGCCGGCGCAAAACCCGAGACCATCCGCCGCCTCGAGGCGATGGGGCACAGGGTCCGGGTGACCGGCACCCAGGGCCGCGCGCACTCGATCCTGGTGGACGCTGCGGGCGTCCGCATCGGCTTCGCCGATCCGCGGGACGAGGACGGCGGCGCAGCGGCAACGGGGCGCTGAGCGGGCGGCGGCCCCTGTCGTCGAGCCCGGGCGCCGCCCCCGGAGTTTGCCCGGAGCCACGGTTCACGCGCACGCCGCGCGGTGCCAGCGGCGCCGGGCCCCGCCGGGCGGCAGTCTGCCCGCGCGGCCGCGCGGGTCGTCTGCCGCTTCGTGGAGACCGTTTGACTGCGGGAGGGCTGACCCATGCCGTTGGATTGGAGGGCCAGGAACGCCGTTCGCACACACCGGGGGCGCCCGCGCCGTACGCTTCTACCGTGGGTCGTGTGTGCGGCGGCGCTCCTTTCCGCTGCCTGTAACGAGGAGCGCTCGCGCCCGGGCCTGGAGCCGGAGCCGTCCGTTGCCAGCGACTCCGCGTCGGCCGTCGTCTACGGCAGGGTGCTGCAGCGCGACTACAGCGTCGCGGCGGGTGCACGCGTGGGCGCGGTCGTCAGGCGGCAGGACTGCACGGGCGAGGACATCGCGCGCATCCCCGGGACGAACGCGAACGCGTTCGGCGCCTACTGGGTCGAGCTCACCCTCAAATTGGAACCCTTCCGGGGCTGCGTCGTGCTGGAGGTGGACGCTACCCCGGGCACCTCCCCGCCGGACACCATCGTGCAGCTGCCCGACGTCCAGTTTCGCCGGTTTCCGCCGGAGCGCGACAGCGTTCGCCTGGACGTGATGCTGATGCGGCCGTGAGCCACCGTGCTGCTGCCGCGTGCATTCCGCTCCTCACGTGCCCCGTCTGCGGCGAGCCGCTCGCAGGCGAGGGCCGTACGCTGCGCTGCCCCAGCGGGCACGCGTTCGACTTCGCGCGCGAGGGTCACCTGGACCTGCTGCCCGCGGGCCACGGTCGTTCCACGCTCGCCGGCGACACGGCGGAGATGCTCCGCGCGCGGCGGCGCTTCCTCGAGCGCGGGCACTTCGCGCCGCTCTCCCGGGCGCTGGAGGCGTGCCGCGCCGCGCTCCAGCAGGAAGCGGCCGCGGCCAATGCGGGAAGGTGCGCACGGGGGCTGGTCGTCCTCGAGGTCGGCTGCGGAGACGGGCACTTCATCGGCGGACTGGCGGCGCCGGCGACCGGGCCCGGCGCCGCGCGGCGCGCCGGCGCGGCAGACCCGCAGGCGGAGCGCGAAGAGCCGGACTGCTTCTTCGGGCTGGACATCTCCCGGGATGCGCTCCGCCTGGCCGCGCGCCGCCACCCGGCCGTGCTCTTCTTCCGCAACGACGTCCATCACCGCATCTGCTTGTGCGACGGCTGCGTGGATCTGCTTCTGGACATCTTCGCGCCGCGCAACCCGCAGGAGTTCCGTCGCGTGCTCCGTCCTTCAGGGCTGGTCGTCGTCGTGATCCCCGGGGAGGCGCACCTCGGCGAGCTGCGGGCCGCGCTGCCGCTCATCGGCATGGAGCCCGAGAAGCTGGAGCGAACGATCGCGCGGCTGGCAGGCGCCTTCGAGCTGGAAGCGAGGGATGCGCTGGAGTGGCGCCTCGAGCTGGACGGGGAGGACGTCGTCGACCTCGTGCGCATGACGCCGAGCGCCCGGCACCTGGGGGAGGACGCTTACGCGCGCGCGGCGCAGCTCGGCCCGCTCGAGGTGACGTTCGCGGTGGATCTGCTGCGTCTGCGGCCCGCCGTGCGGGCTACCGAAGGAGCCGCGGGGGCGTGACGCCTCCTCGCCGGCCTGCGGCGTCGGCCTGCGGCGTCGGCCTGCGGCCGCCGCCACGCCCTCGCGCGTAGATGCCGAGCACGGCGCGGCCAGGCCGCCGCCACGCCGTCGCGCGTCGATGCCGCGCACGGCGCGGCCGGGTCGCGGCTCACCCCGCCAGCCGCACCAGCCGGTTCTCCTTCCTCCCCTTGCGCAGCAGCAGGACGGCGCCGTCGATCGCGTCGGCCACGGTGACGCGGCGGTCCGCGTCTGCGATCCGCTCTCCGTTCAGGTAGGCCCCGCCGCCCGCGATGAGGCGGCGTGCATCGCCCTTCGACGTGGCAATCCCGCCCTCGACCAGCAGATCGACGACCGGCATGCCCGCGCCGGCGAAGCGTTCCGCCGGCAGCTCGGTGGAAGGGACGTCGGCAAAGACGTCGAGGAGCTCCGCGGCGGGCAGGTCCTGCGGCGGGCGGTTCCCGAACAGCACGGCGGTCGCGCGCTCCGCACGGGCGAGGCCATCCTCGCCGTGCACGAAGCGCGTGACCTCGGCGGCGAGCCGACGCTGCGCCGTGCGGGCCGCCGGGTTCGCCTCCTGCGCGGCCATCACCTCGGCGACCTCCTCGAGCGGAAGGAACGTGAACGCCTTGAGCCAGCGCTCCACGTCCCGGTCATCCGTGTTCAGCCAGAACTGGTAGAAGCGGAAGGGCGACGTGCGCTCGGGGTCCAGCCAGACGGTGCCCGCCTCGGTCTTGCCGAACTTCGCGCCGCTCGCCGTGGTGACCAGCGGCTGGACAATGCCGTACGCGGGCGCGCCGCGCACCCGCCGGATCAGCTCGATCCCCGCGGTGATGTTCCCCCACTGGTCGCTGCCGCCCATCTGCAGCGTGCAGCCGTAGCGGCTGAACAGCTCCAGGAAGTCGTACGCCTGGAGC
This sequence comes from Longimicrobiales bacterium, assembly GCA_036563975.1. Classification (GTDB taxonomy): domain Bacteria; phylum Gemmatimonadota; class Gemmatimonadetes; order Longimicrobiales; family RSA9; genus RSA9. The sequence goes on from DATCLK010000144.1 coordinate 3,755, forward strand.
AGCATGTAGCTGAACTCGGTGAACGAGATCCCCTCCGCCTGCTCCAGCCGGCGGGCCACGGACTCCTTGGCCAGCATGTAGTTGACCGTGAAGTGCTTGCCCGTGTCCCGCAGGAACGTGATCAGCCCCAGCGAGCCCAACCACTCGTGGTTGTCGATCAGCCGCGCGCCGGTCTCTCCGGAGAAGTCCAGGAACCGCGCAAGCTGGGCGCGGATGCCTTCCACGTTCTGCTCGACCTGCTCGCGCGTCAGCAGTTGCCGCTCGGTGGTCTTCCCGCTCGGATCGCCGATCATTCCCGTGCCGCCGCCCACGAGCGCGATCGGCCGGTGCCCCGCGCGCTGGAGCCGGACGAGAGCCAGGATCTGGAGCAGCGAGCCGACGTGCAGGCTGTCCGATGTCGGGTCGAAGCCGATGTAGCCGGTGACCCGTTCCGTGCCCGCGAACAGCTCGCGCGCGCCTTCGGTCGCGCCGTGAACGAGGCCGCGCGCCTCGAGATCTTCGAAAAACGTCGTCGTCTTCATCAGTCGTATCAGGGACCGTAGCGGGTTGCCGCTCCAAATTACGCCCGAGCCGTCGTGTGTGGAACCGGCCGGCCCATTGGATCGGGTGCGCCCGCCCGGGCGCGCGCCTGACCCAGCGGGCCGGGGCGGTTGAGCACGCCAGGCGCGCTACGCGCGGGGGTTCTGGCCCCGGACGCCGTACGCCCCTATCTTGACGCGCGGTCCCGGGGCGAGGCCGGGACCCGCGCGCCTCCTTCGCCCACCCCCCTACCGGCAGGCGTGCGAACCACACGATCCGAGGACGGGTCGCCTGCCATGACCACGTTGCGCGAGGGTTTCCAGCTCGAGGTACCGCCGGTCTTCGTGCCGTGGAACATCACCGAGCAACGGTTGCGCGAGTTGCTGGAGCCGCACGGCCTGCGCAGGGTCACGTTCGGCTACTTCACGCTCTCCTGTACATCGCTGGGCGGCCTGGCGCACCAGATCGGCTTCCATTTCATCCCCCGCGGCTCCGACCACCTCACCGAGCTGGAGTTCTTCCGTGACCCACCGCTCGACCTGGGGCAGTCGTACGAGGAGTTCCAGAAGCATCTGGAGCAGACGTTCGGCCCTCCGACGCGTACCGCGCCTGGCCGCGCCGGCTTCCCGGAGCACCGCTGGGTGCTGCCCGGCGCGACCATCGTGCACTACGTACTCGATCGGTTCGGGCCCGAGGAGTTCGTCCGCATCGTCCGGCGCGAAGAAGTGCCGGCCTGAGGTGGTGGCTGCCGGACGGGGCGCCGCCCACGTCGGGATCCGGGCCGGCGCCGGCCCCGGCCGTCAGCAAGCGCACGGATCCTTCGTCCGGCGCGAAGCTCGCCGCACGCACGCGCTCCAGCACGAGGCGCCCGCGTGCCGGAGCCGCAACGGGTCCTCGCCCGCGGGTCCGGCCCGGGGGTAGACTCGCCG
>DATCLK010000145.1:0-10167 GCA_036563975.1 Longimicrobiales bacterium
GATGCGGACCTGACCGCCGGGCCCAGCGCTCGCTGCGGGTGCGGGCGCCGCCGGGCGCGCCGGCACCGGCCGCACGGGCGGCAGGCCTTCGGTCACGCGGCGCGGACGCGGACGCGCCTCCGGCGCGGGCTCCGGCGCCGCCGCGGCGGCCGGACGCTCCACCACCGGCTCCGCCGGCGGCTCCGGCTCCGGCTCGGGCGCCGCCGCCGGCTCCTCCGGCGCCGGCTTCACCGGCTCGACCGCCTCGGCAGGAGCGGCCTCTGCCGCAGGAGCGGGCGCCTCGGCCTCCGCCGCCACCGGCTCCTCGGCGTCAGCCGGGCCGGGGCTCTCCACGACGACGGTCGTGCCCGTCGGCTCCTCGCCGCCCACCGTGACCAGCTCGGCGCCGCGCTCCGCGGCTTCCACCGCGGCCTCCGCCGCGAGCGCCTCGGCGGCCTCCGCTGCGACGGAGGTCGACGAATCCGCCTCCGTCACCGTCACCTCGGGCTCGGTCGCGGGCGCGGGCTCCTCGGCCTTGCGGCGGCGCCGGCGGCGCCGGGTGCTCGACTGCGCGTCCTCGATGACGGCTTCGATGGCCGCCTCGGTGTCCGTGCGGCCCATGCGCCGCTCCCGCTCGAAGCGCGCCCGCAGCTTCGCCACCACGGCGTCGTCCACCGCGGACGCTTCCGTCCGGACGGCGACGCCGATGTCGCGAAGGAGCTGGAGCATGACCTCCGGCGTGACACCGAATTCTCTGGCGACCTCGTATACGCGCATAACCTTCTGCACCACCTCTCGATAGAACGTCCGCTACCCCGCTCCCCGGCCCCCCGCCGGCGGATCCGCGGATCCCTCTCCCGCCCCGGCCAGCAGCTCCGCGACCCGCGCCGCCAGCGCGCCGTCCGTGATCCCCACGGCGCTCAACGGGCCCCGGCCCACTGCCCGGCCGAGCTCCTCGCGGTCCCACGCAACCGTGAACGGAATGCGCCGGGCCGCGAGCAGCGGCAACAACTTCTCCCGGCTATTGGCCGAGGCATCGGCGGCGACGATCACGTACCGCACGCGCCCCGCGCGGGCCATCTGCCGGACCTGCGCCGTTCCCGGCACCACCGAGCCCGCCCGCGCCGCCAGCCCGAGCATGCGTAGCGCCGCCTCAGGCGGACGCATCCTCCCGATCCGGCCGCTCCGCCTCCGGCGCCTTCTCTTCGGCCGCGCGCACGTTCGGGAGCCCGAGGATCTCCGCCGCCACCTCGCGGGCCTCGGCCAGCTCCGCCGCGCTGGGGCCGGCCTCCTCAGCACCCGCGGCCTCGGACGTCGACTCCTCGACCGTGAGCTGGTCGATCACGCGCAGGACGTCGTCCGCGTCCTCCGGCGTGAGCCCCGGGATCCGCAGGAGGTCCTCGCGTTCCAAGTCAATGATATCCAAGAACGTAGTATACCCCGCCGCCTCCAGGGCCGCCAGGGTGGAGAGCGGCAAGTCCAGCTCCCGGAGCGGGAAATCCGCCACCTCGTACTCCGGCTCGCCTCCGCCGAACAGCGCCTCCTCCGCACCCCGCTCCAGCCATTCGCGGCTGCCGTACAGGTCGATCTGCCAGCCGAGCAACTGGCTCGCCAGCCGGACGTTCTGCCCGTTGCGACCGATGGCCAGCGAAAGCTGGTCCTCGTCCACGATCGCCGTGATCACCCTGCGCGCCGAGTCGCTGATCACCTTCGCGACCTTCGCCGGTGCGAGCGCACGCCGCGCAAAGATCTCCGGGTCCGGATGCCACGGGACGATGTCGATCCGCTCGCCGCCCAGCTCGCTCACCACCGCCTGTACACGCGAGCCCTTCAGCCCCACGCAGGCGCCCACCGGATCGATGGACTCGTCCCGCGAGCTCACCGCGACCTTCGTCCGGCCGCCCACCTCGCGCGCGATCCCCTTGATCTCGACGATCCCCTGGTAGATCTCAGGGACCTCGAGCTTGAATAGCGCCGCCACGAATTGCGGATCGGCGCGCGAAAGGATCAGGCGCGGCCCCTTGGACGTCTCCTCGACGCGCTTGAGCACGGCCCGGATCGGCTCGCCCTGACGGAACCGCTCGCGCGGGTTCTGCTCCTTCCACGGGATGATCGCCTCTGCCTCGCGGGTCTTGTTCAGCATGACAACGATCTTGCCCCGCTCGACCTGCTGGACCTCCCCGCTGAGCAGCTCACCGATCTTGTTGGAGTACTCGTCCCGGATGCGCTGGCGCTCGTTCTCCCGGATCCGCTGGATGATGCGCTGCTTCGCCGCCATCACCGCGTTGCGGCCGAACTCGGAGAAGTCCACCGGGATCTCGAGCACGTCGCCCGGCTCGAACTCCGGGTCGTCCCAGCGCGCCTCCTCCAGCGAGACCTGGCGCGAGGGGTCCTCGACCTCGGTGACGACCTCCTTCAGCACCGTGATCTCGATGTTGCCCTGATCCTCGTCGATCTCGATCTCCGCCTCGACGTTCGGGCCGAACCTCCGCGCCAGTGCCGCCGTGATCCCGTCGCGGATCAGGTCGTGCAGCTCTGCGCGCGAGAGATTCTTGTTCGCGATCATCTCGCGGAACGCCGCGAGCACCTGTGCCGCATTCGTCATAGGCCTTCCTGCTTGATGTACCCTCGACTGGCCCGCCCGTCAGGCCTGTCCCTTCCAACGGAACACGAGATGCGCCCGTGCGATCTCCGCACGGGGAATCTCCAGCTCTTCGCCGTTCTCAAGCCGGAGCCGCACCCGCTCCTCGCCGTTGCCGACCAGCCCCAGCAGCCGCCCAGTCAGCCGGCGGCCGCGGCCCGCCAGCGGGCGATGGCCGATCACCGCGATCTCCTCGCCGGTGAACCGCTCGAAGTCGCGCGCCCGAACCAGCGGGCGTTCGAGGCCCGGCGAGGAAACCTCCAGAACGTACCGATCGCCCAGATCACCCCGCGCATCGAGGTACGGCTCGAGAGCGCGACTCACGCGCGCACAGTCCTCGACCGTGACGGCGCGCCGCGGCCCGCCCGCTCCTCCATCCGCGACATCGATGCGGAGCCGGAGGATCGGACGCGCCCGGGAGCCGGCACGCTCGAGCTCCACAAGTTCGAAGCCGAGCTCCTCGAGCCGGCTCTCGAGCTCGCGCTCGAACGAATCCCCATCCATGGCAGCCCGTCAACAAAAAAGTGGGGGTGCGTCCCCCACTTCTAAGCCGCCACCCGGTGGCGACCAGAACTGTGACGAATATAACGGAAGCCGTTGCAGAATGCAAGGCCATTCGCGGCCGCTCAGGCCGAGTCTGGCGCCATTCCTGATCCGGATGCGTTCGACTCGTAGCCCCGGCACGCCAGCACGGGCAACCGCGGATAACGCGGGAACGAGGGATCGGAAGTAGAGCGCAGGCAGAGGTAGAAAACGGAGCCACGCCGGCTCCGGACGACCCGCACGTGGGCGCAGCGCGCGCACAGCCCCGGGTCGACGGAGGCGCCGGGCCCGTCCTGCCGCGTCCCGGCGGCTCCCATCACGCGGCTCCGCCCGGCCGCAGCGCGAGCCCCGCGAACTGCCGCCCCCGCTCGCCGGCGCGGTGCGAAAAGAACGGCGCCGAGCCGCACCGGGTGCAGAACTCGGAGATGGTGACGTGCTCCGGCGGGATCCCCAGCCGCACCGCGCGCGCGGCCAGCGTGGCCCTCAGGTCCACCGGCTCCGGGCCGGCGGGCTCGGGCAACCCGAGCGCCGCGTGCACCTCCGGGCCGACTTCGTAGCAGTCGCCGCAGATCGCCGGCCCCAGGTGCACGTGGAGCGTGTCCGCGCGAGAGCCCGCCGCGAGGAGCGCCTCGACGCCCGCCTCCAGCACGCCCGCGGCCGTGCCGCGCCAGCCGGCGTGGAGCAGCGCGATGCTGCGGCGCTCCGGGTCCACCAGCGAAACCGGCACGCAATCCGCCACGGAGATCGTCAGCAGCAGGCCCTCCGCCCGCGTCGCGTGCCCGTCCGCGGCCTCGGCGAGGAAGAGGCCGGGCGGGCCAGGCTCATGCCAGAGGAGCGTCGCGCCGTGCACCTGCCGCGCGTGCACGGCCCGCTGGCAGCCGAGCGCGTCCCGCAGCGCCCGCAACCGCCCCAGCGCCGTGCCCACAGGGGTGCTGCCCGCCAACCCGAGATCGAAGGGCTCCGGATCGTCCCCCCGCCCGGTGATCCCCTGCACCAGCCACGGGAAGCGCTCCGCCCACCCCGGGTGCACGTACCACGGCACGGGCCCGGAGACCCGCTCCTCCCGGACCCGGGTGCCCACCCGGTCCATCACCCTCCGCGCGACCCCTGTCAGGCGCCCTCCACCGGGATCTGGCGGGCGCCGCCTTCGAGATCCGCCACGCGGCGCCGCAGGTCCGCCACCTCTTCGCGCAGCGCCTCGAACTCGCGGCGCGGGACGAAGTCCAGCCGCTCGCGCGCCTCGCCCATCGCCGCCTGCGCCCGCTTCATGGTGCTGCGCATCGCCTCCCGCGCGCGCTCGGGTGACGGCGCGCCTCGCTCGCGGATCTCCTGGATCGTCTCCTCGATCGCCTCCTTGAAGGCATCCAGCACGCCCAACCAGGCACGGAAGCCCTCCCGGCTCCGCATATCGTCGCTGCTCATGGCCGCCTCCTCTCTCCTCAATAAAGTTCGCGCGAGTCCTGCCGCTCGATCCGCGCGCCCAGCGCCCGCAGCCGCTCGTCGATGCGCTCGTAGCCGCGTTCGATCTGGCCCGTGTTGTAGATGTGGCTCTCGCCTTCCGCGCCGAGGGCGGCGATCAGCAGCGCCATGCCGGCCCGGATGTCGGGGCTCTCCACCACGCCCGCATGCAGCCGGGATGGGCCGACCACCACAGCGCGATGCGGGTCGCAGAGCACGATCCGGGCGCCCATCCCGATCACCTTGTCGGCGAAGAACATCCGCGATTCGAACATCTTCTCGTGGATCAGGATCGTCCCCCGGCACTGCGTGGCCACGACCAGCGCGATGGACGTCAGATCCGCCGGGAACGCGGGCCACGGCCCGTCGTCGATCTTCGGGATGTGCCCGCCCATGTCCATGCGGATCTCCATCTCCTGGTCCGCCGGCACGAACAGGTCCTTGCCGCGGATCTCGCAGCGCACGCCCAGCCGCTCGAAGGCGAGGAGCGTCGAGTCCAGGTGCTCGACGGCGGCGTCCTCGATCAGCAGCTCGCCACGGGTGACCGCGGCGAGCCCGATGAACGACCCGACCTCGATGTGGTCGCTGCCGATCCGATAGCGGCCGCCGTGCAGCCGCTCAACGCCTTCGATCTCCAGTACGTGCGTGCCGATCCCCGAGATTCGCGCGCCCATCGTGTTGAGCATGTGGCACAGGTCCTGGACGTGCGGCTCGGCCGCGGCATTGCGGAGTCGCGTCGTCCCGCGGGCGAGGACGGCGGCCATGATCGCGTTCTCCGTGGCCGTCACGCTGGGCTCGTCCAGGAAGATGTCCGCCCCGCGCAGCCCGTCGGTCTCGATGTGGTAGCCGTTCGCGCTCTCCACGCGCGCCCCGAGGCGTGTCAGGGCGAGGAAGTGGGTGTCCACGCGGCGACGGCCGATGACGTCCCCGCCCGGCGGCGGCAGCATCATGCGCCCGACGCGCGCGAGCATCGGCCCGGCGAGCAGGATGGATGCCCGGATGCGCGCGGTCAGCTCGGGCGAGAGCTCGGATGCGCGGACCGAATGCGCGTGGAGCCGCACGGTGTTGCGGGCGATCCATTCGCTTTCGACGCCGATGTGGCCGAGCAACTCGAGGAGCGTACGGACATCGCGGATGTCGGGGATGTTCTCCAGGATGACGGGTTCGTCGGTGAGCAGAGTCGCCGCGAGCGCGGGCAGCGCGGCGTTCTTGTTGCCAGCGGGCCTGATGGTGCCCCGCAGCGGGTATCCTCCCTGGACGATCAGCTTCGGCATCTCCTTGCTCCTGCAATGGCGCGTGCGGCCGTTCCACGCCGATCTCGCTGCCGGCCGCTGGGGAGATGCGGCCCGGGGCGCCAACTTACCGGCCGGTCCTCGGCGCGGTCAAACCGCGTTGATCTACACGACATCGATCCGAACGTTCAGCGGCTCGCCCTCCACCGCCAGCACATTGGCCATGGTGCGCTCACCCACACGGTTGAACTGGAGCGAGACCCGGCTCCCGCCGATCCGGAGGCGCAGCACGTCGAGGTAGCGGAACCGCGGGGGCAGGTAGGGCCGCACCAAGTGCAGCTCCTGCCGGGGCGCGTGCGGCTCGATGCCGAGGATTCCCTGGACGATGGGGAACAGGGCGCCCGCGGCCCACGCCTGCGGGGAGCAGGACACCGGGTACGCGACGGGCGCGTCCGTCTCACCGCGCCAGATACCGCAGAACAGTTCCGGCAGGCGGTGATAGCGGAAATGGAGGGTGGTGTCGAAGAGCGCGCCCAGGATCTTGCCCGCCTCGCGCCTCAGGCCGTAACGCGCGAGCCCCATCGCGATCAGGGCGTTGTCGTGGGGCCAGACGGTGCCGTTGTGATAGGAGAGCGGGTTGTAGATCGGCTGGGTCCGCGCGACGGTGCGGATGCCCCAGCCGGAGAACATGTGCTCGCCCAGGAGGACCTCGACCATCCGTCGCGCCTGTTCGGGCGTGGGCACGCCCGCCAGGAGCAGGTGACCGGGGTTCGAGGTAATGGTCGGGACCTGCCGCTTCTGGCCATCGAGCGCGAGGGCGAAGTAGCCGAGATCCTCCATCCAGAAGGCCTCCCGGATGCGCTCGCCGAGGGCGGACGCCTCGTCGCGGAGCCTCGCGGCGCGGTCCGCGTCCCCGAGCACGTCGTACAGGGCAGCCATGCCCTGCTTGGCGGCCACCACGTAGCCCTGCACCTCGACCAGCGCGATGGGCTGCTCGGGCAGCGTCCCATCCGGGAAGGCGACCCCGTCGTGCGAGTCCTTCCAGCCCTGGTTCAGCAGCCCGCGGGGCGAGCGCCGCATGTACTCGACGAAGCCGTCGCCGTCCAGGTCGCCGTAGTTGTCGATCCAGGCGAGTGCGCGCTCCGCCGCCGGAAGGAGCTCGCGGGCGAAGTCCAGGTCGGCGGTCCAGCGCACGGTTTCGGCGAGCAGGAACGGGAAGAGCGGCGTGGCGTCCACGGAGCCGTAGTACGGCACGTGGGGCACCTCGCGGCAGGCCGCCATCTCGCCCCGGCGCAGCTCGTGGGGGATCTTGCCGGGCTCCTCCTCCGTGAACTCGTCCACGCGGGTTCCCTGCAAGGAGGCCAGGAAGCGGAGGCACGCGCGCGCGATGTCGGGCGAGACGGGCAGCACCTCGAGGCTCGTGATGAGCGAGTCCCGGCCGAACGGCGTGGTGAACCAGGGGATGCCGGCCGCGATCACCCGTTCTCCCCCCACGTCGACCATCAGCGCGCGCAGGTCCACGATCGCCTGGTCGAGGGCGGCGTTGAAGAAGTCGTCGTCGCTGCGGAAGTGGGTGCTGCTCTGGCGCCATTCGTCGTAGGCCGACCGGAGCGCGCCGAGGCGCTCGTTGAAGGGGCGTGGCAGGGGCGCGCCGGTGTCGGCCACCTCTGTTGTGAAGATCCGTACCTCGAGCCGGACGGAGTCGCGCGGCTGCATCGGGAACCGCCAGAGGGCGCGTCTGTCCTCGAGCTCGTCCGGCGGGAGCGAGAACTGGAGCCGCGTGCGGCGGAGCACGCCGTCCAGGCCGCGGTACAGCCAGACGACCTCCGCTTCGCCCACGAGCGGCCGGAAGAACTGGCCGCGGCGGGGGCGGTACGCGCCCCGCACCTCGAAGATGTCCGCGAAGTCCGCCGCGAAGCGCAGCTCGGCCCAGAACTCGACCGGCCGGCCCAGGTAGTTGGTGAACACCATCTGGTCGGCCATGGAGTCGTCCAGGAGCTGTTCACGGCGGATGTGCATGAAGTTCTTCGGCTCGGTGAACTCGCCGCCGAACTCCCGGTCCGTGATGGTGAGGTCGATCTGCGAGACGAACACGCGTGCCGCCTGGGAGCTGAGCACGTCCGGCTTGCCGCCGGCCGTGAGGAGCTCGTAGTGGCTGAGGAAGCGCGTGTCCTCGAAGAACAGGCCCATCTCGCACGCGCCGGCCGGCGCGATGTTGCCTGCCGCATCCGTCAGCAGGAACAACCGGTTTTCCTTCAGGACCAGCTCGGTCGCGGCGAGCGAACGGACATCGCAGGCGATCTCCTCGTAGCCCAGCAGCTCGAGGGCGGAGACAGGGACCAGCTCGGGATCGCGCGTGCCGGCGGGGCGGCGCTCGTCGCTGCGTTGGGATCCGGCCATCTGCGTCGATGATCCGCGGTCACGCCGCGGCGTCGAGTCGCGAACTCGATGGGGTGCCGGCTCTCGCCCGGGTCGCCTCGCGGTACCAGGAGACGTAGTCGGCGACCATGCGCTCCCGCCCGAAGCGTTCGACGGCGCGCGCTCGGCAGGCCTCGCGGTCGAACCCGCGGAGCCCGTTCCGCAGCACGTCCACCATCGCGTCCGCGTCGGGGACCAGGAAGCCGGTCAATCCCTCGTCGATCAGTTCGGGCGCGCTGCCGCGCGGGAAGGCGACCACGGGACAGCCGCACAGCATGGCCTCGATCATGATCAGGCCGAACGGCTCCTCCCAGAGGAGGGGCATGACCAGGGCGCGCGCGCTGCGCAGCAGGGCTGTCTTGCGGCGCATCCCGATCTTGCCCACGTAACGCACGTGCGGCTGTCGTAGCCGCGGCTCGATTTCGCGGGCGGCGAAGCCGGGCGGCTGGTCCTCCGCGTGGATCGCGCCCGCCACCACGATGGGTACCCCCGCGCGTTCCGCCACGTCGATCGCCACGTGCGGCCCCTTCGGCTGGGACAGCCGGCCGATGAAGCAGACGTGGTCGCCGGCCCTGGTTTCGCCCGCGTAGCGCGGGGCATGCAGCCCGTGATGGATCGTGCGGATGTGAGGCAGCACGACCTCGAGCTGGCGTTGCCGCTCGCTGATCGCGGTGTAGAACACGTCCGGAAAGAAGGGATAGTAGGCGGAGCAGCTCTCGTCCCGCTCGTGATGGAGTGTGTACACGAACGGGATATCCGGGACGAGACGGGTGAGCGCCAGGGCCTCGGCGCTGTGCGCGTGCACCACGTCGAAGCTCCCCTGGGCGATCCGGGAAAGCGCCCAGCTACAGTGGTTCAGGGCCATCAAGCTGTCCGGCGGCCAGGACGGGCGCGGCAGCAGCCACTCCAGGCGAGCCGAGCTGCGTGAGTCGCCGGTCGCGAACAGGACGACTTCGTGGCCGGCGGCGGTGAGCCCCTCGGCCAGCTCGTGGATGACCAGCTCGGTCCCGCCGTAATCCGCCGGCGGGACGGCCACGAAGGGTGTGGACACCAGCGCGATTCGCATCGGAGGACTGGGCCGGGGTCCGGGCCCCGCCGGTGCTTCCGGCGAGGGCCTCCGGGCTGCTTCGGGAGCAAGAGATGTTCCAGGCCGGGGCCACATTGCTTGACACCCGCGCCGGCTCGCGTCTAAGATGGCACTTGCGGCCGGGGCGCGGGTACGTGACCGGACATGAAACTGCGCGAGTATCTTCGCCCCGAGTTCATCGTTCTCGATCTCGAAGCGCGAAACGGCGCTGAAGCGATCCGGATGCTGGTCCGGCGGGTGGCGGAACGGAAGGCCGTTGCGGACCCGGCCGCAATCGAGAAGGCGTTGCTCGCGCGGGAAGCGGTCCACACGACAGCGATGGGGAATGGCGTGGCGGTGCCGCACGCCACGGTTGCCGGGCTGGATGGCCCCGTGGTGATGGTGGCCGTCGCGCGCGATGGGGTGAGGTACGGCCCGGCCGGCCTCGAACCGGTGAGGCTTTTCTTCTTGCTGCTCTCGCCGCCCGAACACGCCGGACTGCACATCAAGCTGCTCGCGCGGATCGCGCGGCTGGTGCGGCATCCGGGACTGGTCGAGCGGCTGCAAGCAGCCGAGAGTCCGGCTGCGCTGCTCCAGGACCTCGAGCGCGTCGATGCCCAGCACGTGTGAGGGCCAGCGATGCAACTGCTGATCGCGGTCATCAACCAGGAAGAGAAGCTCGACGAGATCCTGTCGGGCTTCCTCGAGCTCGGCATCACGGGCGCGACGATCATCGCCAGCGAGGGGATGGGGCGCGTCCTGTCGCACGACATCCCCATTTTCGCCGGCCTGCAGACGCTCCTCGCCCGGTCCCGGCCGCAGAACCAGAC
>DATCLK010000146.1:0-4469 GCA_036563975.1 Longimicrobiales bacterium
ACCTCTCGGGCGAGCACGTACAGGACATCGAGCTGATGATGGCGGGCTCGGTGCTGACCACCCTGCCCGTCATGCTCGTGTTCCTTTTCCTCCAACGCTACTACATCCAGGGCATCATGGTGGGGAGCGTGAAGGAATGAGCACGAGACGCGATCCTTGCCGCGACGCCACAGGGCTGCGGCGCATGGCGTGGACCGGGCATAGCGACGCGAGGCCCGGGCTGCGCTCCCTGCTCCGGCGCGCCGGGGATCCGGCTCGCCCCGCGCAACGTTCCGGCCCGGCCGCGCCCGGGTCGCCGCGAATTCGAGCCGCACACGTGCGGGTGGCCTGGCTCGCCGCGCCGGCGTTGCTGGCCGTTGCGGCGGCGTGCGGGCCGCACGGCGGCGCGGGCGAGCCAGGGCGCGCGGCAGGGCCCACGCCCGCCGCGGGCCGGGCCGCGCGGGCCGCGGCATCACCCGCGCCGCGTCTGCTCGACGACTTCGAGTCGCCCGACCGGTGGACCGCCCACCCCTCGGATGGCGTCGAGCTGCGGATCTCGTCCGACACGGGCCGGACGGGCCGCGCACTGCGGCTGGACTTCGACTTCCGCGGCGGCTCCGGCTACGCCATCGCGCGCCGGGAGCTGCCGCTCGAGCTGCCGGAGAACTACGAGTTCGCGTTCTGGCTGCGAGCGGACGCGCCGGTCAACGACCTCGAGTTCAAGCTGGTGGACCCGACGGGCGAGAACGTGTGGTGGGTGAACCGCCGGCGCTTCGAGTACCCGCGCGAGTGGACGCGCATCGTCGTCAAGAAGCGGCACATCGAGTTCGCGTGGGGCCCGGCGGGCGGCGGCGACCCGGAGCGGATCGCGGCCCTCGAGATCGTGGTCACCGCGGCGACGGGCGGCCGCGGCACCGTGTGGGTGGACGACCTCACGTTCCGTGAGCTGGACCCGCCGGCGCCGTACACGCTCACGCCGGTCGCCACCGCATCGGGCCACGACGGCGCCGCTGCGCCCGCGCTCGTGCTGGACGGCGACCCGGCCACCGCATGGCGCAGCGCTCGCAGCGACACCGCCTGGCTCGCGCTGGACTTCCTGCGTGAGCGCGAGTTCGGCGGGCTGGTGCTGGACTGGCACGGGCCCGATCACGCGACGCACTACGAGGTGCAGGTCTCGCCCGACGGCGAGCGCTGGGAGACGATCCGCGTCGTCGAGGACGGCAATGGCGGGCGCGACCACCTGTGGCTGCCGGAATCGGAGGCGCGCCACCTGCGCTTGCGGCTCACGCGGAGCGCGCGCGGGCAGGGCTACGCGCTCGCCGAGGTGGCGGTCCAGCCCATCGACTGGGCGCCGACGCGGAACGATTTCTTCATGGCCGTCGCGCGCGACGCGCGCCGCGGCGACTACCCGCGCGCCTTCCTCGGCGAGCAATCGTACTGGACCGTTGTCGGCGTGGACGCGGACACGGCAGAAGGGCTCCTCTCAGAGGACGGCGCGCTGGAGGTGGGGGCGGCGGGCTTCTCGATCGAGCCGTTCATCCACGCCGGCGGTGAGCTGTACGGCTGGGAGTCCGGCGACGCCGAGCGCTGGCTCGAGCGCGGCGACCTCCCGATCCCGTCGGTGCGGCGTCGCGCCGGCCCGCTCGTGCTGACGGTGACCGCCTTTGCGGCGGGCGAGCCGGGCGCGTCCTCCCTCTACGCGCGCTACCGTGTGGAGAACCCCGGCGCCACCGCGGCGAGCGCCACGCTCTTCCTCGCGCTCCGGCCGTTCCAGGTCAACCCGCCGTGGCAGTTCCTGAACATCGCGGGCGGCGTCGCGCGCATCCGCGCGCTGGCCTGGGACGGCGAGGCGGTGCGGGTAGACGGGCGGCGCCGCGTCGTGCCGATCACGCCGCCGGCCGCATTCGGCGCCGCGACGTTCGATCAGGGCGACGTCGTCCACGCGCTGCGGGCCGGCTCGGTCCCGCCGCGAACGGAGGTGAGCGACCCGTTCGAGGCCGCCTCCGGCGCGCTGGCCTACCCGCTCGAGCTCGCACCGGGGGGCGCGGCGGAGGTCTACATCGCGGTGCCGCTGCACGAGGCGTCGCCGACCGCGATCCGCCCCACGCAGGATGCGGCTCAGGCGCGCGCCCGCATGGACTCGCTGATGGAGGCGGTCGCAGGGGCGTGGGCGGCGAAGCTGGATCGCGTCGAGATCCGGCTGCCGCCCGCGGGCCGCGAGGTCGAGCGCACGCTGCGGACCGTGCTCGCGCACATCCTGATCAACCGGGACGGGCCGGCGATCCAGCCGGGCTCGCGCTCGTACTCCCGCTCATGGATCCGCGACGGCTCGCTCACGTCCGCGGCGCTGCTCCGACTCGGGCAGCACGAGACGGTACGCGAGTTCACCGAGTGGTACGCGCCCTACCAGTTCCCCGACGGCAAGGTGCCGTGCTGCGTGGAGCGCCTCGGCGCGGGCCCCGTCCCGGAGCACGACAGCCACGGCCAGCTCATCTACCTGATCGCCGAGTACTATCGGCACACCGGCGACCGCGCGCTCGTCGAGCGGCTGTGGCCGCACGTGGAGAAGGCGGCCGCGTACATCGATGCGCTGCGCCGCGAGCGGATGACGCCGGAGTACCTCGCGCCCGAGAAGCGCGCGTTCTACGGGATGCTCCCGCAATCCATCAGCCACGAGGGCTACTCCGCGAAGCCGATGCATTCGTACTGGGACGACCTGTTTGCGCTGCTCGGGTTGAAGGACGCCGCGTTCCTCGCCGGCGTCCTCGGCCGGCGCGATGACGCGGCGCGGCTCGGCGCGCTGCGCGACGAGTTCCGCGGGCACCTCGTCGAATCCTACCAGCGCGCGATGGCGATGCACGGCATCGACTACCTGCCGGGCGCGGTGGAGCTCGGCGACTTCGACGCGACGTCCACGACCGTGGCGCTCGCGCCGGTGGACGAGGCGCACCACCTGCCGGCCGCCGCACTCGTCGCCACGTTCGACCGCTACCTGCGCGAGTTCCGCGAGCGGCGGGACGGCGCACGCGAGTGGGAGGCGTACACGCCGTACGAGCTGCGCAGCGTCGGCACAATGGTGCGCATGGGACGCAAAGCAGAAGCGCATGAGCTGCTGGACTACTTCCTCCGCGACCGCCGCCCTACGGGTTGGAACCAGTGGGCCGAGGTCGTGTGGAGGGAGTACCGCGAGCCGAAGTTCATTGGGGACACGCCGCACACCTGGGTCGGCTCGGACTTCATCCGCTCCGTGCTCGACATGTTCGCGTACGAGCGCGGCGCGGACTCGGCGCTCGTCGTCGGCGCGGGCGTGCCGGCCGTATGGGTGGCGGGGCCAGGCCTGCGCGTGCGCGGGCTCGGCACGCACTACGGCCCGCTCGACCTGGACATGCGCATGAAGGGCGACGCCGTGCGCGTCCGCATCGCCGGCCCGCTGCGCATCCCGCGCGGCGGCATCGTGCTGCGCTCACCGCTGGACCGGCCGATCGGCCGCGCCACGGTGAACGGCGCGCCGGAGGCGGTGACCGACGACGGCGAGTTCCGGATCCGCCGCGTTCCCGCGGACATCGTGCTGGAGCACCGGTGATGGATCGCATGGATCGTGAGCGGCGGACGACGCCGCAAGCCGCCGATGCACTGCCGCGGTCCGGCGCGGGGACCGTGGCCGCTGCAAACGGACCGCGTGGCACCGCGCCACGGCTGCACGTGCTCACGAACGGCCGCTACACCGTGCGGCTGACCGAGGCCGGCACGGGCTACTCGGAGCTGAGCGGCCGCGCGCTCACGCGCTGGTCGCCGGACCCCACGCGCGAGCGGGACGGCTTCCACATCTACATCCGGGACCTGGACACGGGCGAGTTCTGGTCCGCTGGCCTCGAGCCCGCGCCGCGCGAGCCGGTGCGCTACCACACGCACTTCTATGTCGCCCGCGCGGAGCTGCGTCGGGAGGACGACGGCATCGCGCTGGACCTCGAGATCGAGGTGGCGCCGGACTGCGATGGCGAGATTCGCCGCGTCACGCTGACGAACCGCAGCGCGCGCCGCCGCCGGCTCGAGGTGACCACCTACGCTGAGGTGGTGCTCGGCGACCGCGCAGCCGATGCAGCGCACCCCGCGTTCTCGAAGCTGTTCGTCCAGACAGCATGGGTCCCGGAGCACGAGGCGCTGCTGGCGTGGCGCAGGCCGCGCAGCGCGGGCGAGCCGGTGCTCTGGCTCGCGCATGCGCTCGTCGGGCCGGGTGCGCCGGAGCACGAGACCGACCGCGCGCGCTTCATCGGCCGCGGGCGCGACGTGCGCCGTCCGCTCGCGCTGGTCACCGCCGCGCCGCTCTCGGGCACCGTCGGCAACGTGCTCGACCCGGTGGTGAGTGTGCGACGCGTCGTCGAGCTGGCACCGGGCGAAGACGCGACGCTGGTTGCGGTGCTCGCGGCAGCCGACAGCCGCGGGGCGGCGCTGGCGACGGCGGCGCGGCTCGCCGGCGCGTCGCGCGCGGG
>DATCLK010000147.1:0-4606 GCA_036563975.1 Longimicrobiales bacterium
CGTGATCGGCGAGGCATCCAACGGCGCCGAGGCGGTGGATCGCGCCAGGGCGCTCAAGCCCGACGTCGTCGTGATGGACCTCTCGATGCCCGGCATGAACGGGCTGGAGGCGACGCGCGAGATCGTGGCGCTCGGGCAGAACACGCGCGTCCTCGTCCTCACCATGCACACGGAGGAGGAGTACCTGCTGCCGGTGCTGGAGGCGGGGGCCAGCGGCTACGTGAAGAAGACGAGCGCGGACCAGGAGCTGGCGCAGGCGATCCGCACGGTCGCGCGAGGCGAGGTGTTCCTCTACCCGAGCGCGGCTCGCCTGCTGCTCGAAGGCTTCAAGAAGAAGCAGGAGGATCGCGAGAACGATCCGCTCGCCGAGCTCAGCGAGCGGGAGCGCGAGGTGATGGCGCTCACCGTCCAGGGCTACAGCTCCAGCGAGATCGGCGAGAAGCTGTTCATCAGCCCCAAGACCGTGGACACCTACCGCTCCCGGATCATGGAGAAGCTCGGGCTGACGCACCGCTCCGAGCTGATCCGTCTCGCCGTCCGTACGGGCATGCTGACGGGGGATTGACGGGACGCCGGGAGGCGGGCTTTCGTTCTGGGCATCGCGGCGCGCGGAGCTCTGCGAGCAGCGCCGCGCGGCGGGTTCGGTGCGGCGAGGAGGCGCGGGGTCCGGGGCCAGACTGCGCTGCACCGGACCCCGCTCTGCAGGCGGGGGTAGGATCAGGAGTCTCCGCAACCAGCACGGACCCGGGGCGAGGCAAACGGCTCCCGTGCCCTGACGTCGTCCGTCAGACTCACACGCCCCGACGGCAATGGCGCCAGATACCGCCCGTATGCCCTCCGGAACAGCGGTCCCGATCGACACCAGTCGGATCCTCGGCGACATCTTCGACATCGCGGCCGACGCGATCATTGCCCTCGACGAGGGGCAGCGCATCCTCCTGTTCAACCAGGGTGCCGAGGCGATCTTCGGCTACAAGCGGGACGAGATCATCGGCCAGCCGCTGGATCTCCTGATCCCGGAGCGGTTCCGGCGCGTGCATCGCGACGTGCACATTCCCGCGTTCGCGGCCGCCCCGGTGCGGGCGCGGCACATGGCCGAACGGAGCGAGATCTACGGGCTGCGCAAGGACGGGACGGAGTTCCCGGCCGAGGCATCCATCTCCAAGCTGGAGGTCGACGGCCACCTGGTCTACACGGTCGTGCTGCGCGACGTCACGGAACGCCACAACGCGGCCGCACGACTCCAGCTCCTCGCGGATGCCGGCCGCGAGCTCGCCGCGTCGCTGGATTACGAGGCCACGCTCCGGACCATCGCGAACCTCGCCGTCAAGTCCCTCGCAGATTTCTGCGCGATGGACATCGTGCAGGATGACGGCGGAGTCGCGCGCGTGACCGTGGCGCACCGTGACCCGGCGGCCGCGGGGCTCGCGGCGGCGCTGCAGCGCATCCCGCTGGACCGCAGCCGGCCCCATCCCGTCTGGAAGGTGCTCGACACCGGCGAGACCGTGCTGCTGGACGAGATCGAGCCGTCCCTGCTGCAAACGATCGCGCGCGACGAGGAGCACCTCCGACTGCTGCGCGAGATGAGCCCGCGCACGGTCCTGGCCGTTCCGCTCGCGGCGCGCGGCCACCTGCTCGGCGCCATGCAGTTCTTCTCGCGCACGCCCCAGCGTTACCGCGATGCGGCCGACATCGCGCTCGCGGAGGACCTCGGGCGCCGCGCCGCGCTCGCGCTCGACAACGCCCGCCTCTACCTCGAGGCGCAGCGCGCCATCGCCGCGCGCGACGACGTTCTCAGCATTCTCTCGCACGACCTCGGGAATCCCCTCAGCACGATCTTCATCCGCAGCCGTGTCCTGCTGCGCACGCTCCCGCAGGAGCTCGCATCGGCACGCGAGCAGGTGGAAGGGATCCGGACCGCAGCCGAGGAAATGGACCGGCTGATCACCAACCTGCTCGACCTGCGCCGGATCGAGGCGGGCCGCCTGGTCCTCGAGCGGCGCAAGCACAGCGCCGACGCGTTGCTCGAGGGAGTGCGCGAGTCCTTCGGCGTGCTCGCGGCCGAGAAGTCGCTCGCACTCGAGTTCCACTGCTGCGAGCCCGCGCCCACGGTGCACGCGGACCGCGACCGCGTGCTCCAGGTCCTCGGCAACCTGGTCGGCAACGCGATCAAGTTCACGCCGCCGGGCGGACGGATCGACGTGCACGTCGCGCAGGATGGCAACGCGGAGGTCCGCTTCGAGGTGCGGGACACCGGCCCCGGCATCCCGCCCGAGCAGCTCCCTCACCTCTTCGACCGATTCTGGCAAGCCCGTCGCTCGGGCCGCCGCAGCGTTGGGCTCGGGCTGTCCATCGCGAAGGGCATCGTCGAAGCGCACGGCGGCCGCATCTGGGTCGAAAGCGAACCCGGCTCGGGCGCCCGCTTCTACTTCACCCTGCCGGCCGGCGAGGAGAAGGCGGAGGTCCCGGCCGGCGGGTAAGCGGGCCTGCCCGCGGCGCCTGCCCCCCGCGCGCGGAGCGGCGCCAGTCGAGCGACTGCGGGGCCTGCCTCCCGTGCGCGCGAAGCGGCGCCGCGGACCCGCCGGCCGCCGCGACGCTCAGGAGTGCCTCAGCTTCAGCTCAACCATCCCGCCGCGGATGCGCGTGTCGAACACCGGCTGCGGCTGGGTCGCCGGGCCGTGCACGATGTGGCCATCGCTCAGGTCGAACACCGAGTCGTGCCACGGGCACTGCACGCACGTGTCGTAGAACTTCCCTTCCTCGAGCGGCCCGCCGGCATGGGCGCAGACGGCGCCGATGGCGTAGATGTCGTTGCCCTCGCGGAACAGCAGCACGCCCTTGCCCTCCACCTCCACGCGCTTCGGCTCGCGGTCGCCCAGCTCGTCCACGTTCAACACGGGCGTCCAATCCCGGGGGCCGGTGAACTCGTCGCTGTGGTCCACGCCGATCCTGTGCCTGTACACGAGATGGCCGCCCAGCCACGCGGACACGGTCGCCACGCCCAGCGCGATGGACGAGAACAGCAGGCCGCGCCCCCGCCTGCCGTTGCGCCGGTCGCGCAGCGAGAGCAGGTAGAGCCCGAGCCCCGCGGCGTTGAGCATGCCGTGCAGCGCCCCGGTCGCCGCCGCGGGTTGCGTGATGGTGGAATAGTCGGCCACGCCGGCCAGCGCGGTGGGCACCGCGGCCGCCGTGCCGACGCGCGCCAGCGTGTCGCCCGCACGGCGCGCGAAGCGCGAGCCCGTGACCGCGCCGACCAGATCGAACGCCCCGCCGAGCACCCACGAGCCGATCGTCACGTCCGTCAGCACCGGGTGCAGCGGGTGACCCAGCCACGTGCCGTGCAGCGCGTCGGCGACCCGGCGACGGCCCTCATCACGCACGACCGCGTCGTGCACCGCGCGTGCCACCCGGGTTCCGGCCTCCTCGACGGGCCCCATCCGCTCCAGCGCGCTCTCGACCGCATCCTCGAACGCTCGCGTGACCATCCTCGCCTCCCGGATCGATGCCGGATACGAGGACCGCAAGGATTGTGCGCCCGCGGGTGGACACCGTTGCAGCCGGCGAGGGCGCGGAAAGGAGAGCGTCGCCCCCGGCCGCAGCGCGTGGGTCAGACGCCGGCGCCGCGCGGCTGAAGCCGCCCCCGCTGCGGGGCGGCTGGCGATGCGATTCGTGCTGGAGGAGTGAGCGGGGAGACCGGCGCAGCGGCTCAAATCACCAGCATGGTGAGGAGCACGCCGGCCGTGATCACGAACATCAGCGCCATGAAGTACGCGTTCGTGAGGATGCAGAACTTCAGCGTCGTGCGCACCCAGCCCTGGCGGTACACGCGCCGCATCGCCCACCACAGGTAGCCCATCAACCAGAGCCACAGGAACCCCGAGACGAGCTCGCTGGGCACCAGGAGCATCGCCGTGGCGACCAGGAACGCGAACGCGTGGAAGTGGAGTGCGAAGACGAAGTGCTCGACGTACATCCGCCGGCGCCGGATGTAGAGCAGCTTGAGGAGCAGCGCGAAGAGCGGCAAGGCCACGAAGGCCGCCTTCGGCGCGTTGCGCTCGAGCCCCTCGATGAACGCGGCCTGCAGCGCCTCCGGCTCCATCGCGTTCAGGCGCTGCTGCTGCTGCGCCATGCGCCGCGCCAGCGGCCGCCGCCACGCCGGCGCGTTCGCCGTGTCGCTGAAAGGCAGCGCAAGGGTGGCGCGGCGCCCCCGCTGCCCCGGCCCGACGGCGGCGGAGTCGGCCGTGACGCCCGACGCCTTCTCCCCGGCCGCTCCACCACTCCCGGACACGGTATCGGCCGCCACGCCTGCACCGTCGGCGGGCGCCACGTCCGCCGGCCCTTGCACGTCCGTCGTCCACGTGAGCGTCAGGAAGAACGTGAGGCTGGCGAGGAGGTAGAGGCGGAAGGGCGGGACGTAGCGGGCGATCCGCCCTGCCGCGTACTCCGCCGTGAGGAAGCCGGGTCGCGCCAGCAGGTTGCCCAGCGTGCGGGGCAGCGCGCCGCTCAGCGAGAGCTGGTCCTCGATGGCCTCGCCCACGAGGCGCCGCATGCTGACCAGCCGCGAGCCCTGCCGCTGCCCGCACTCCCCGCAGTACCGGGAGGGCGC
>DATCLK010000148.1:0-1994 GCA_036563975.1 Longimicrobiales bacterium
CGCGCTGAGTCTGCCGCGGGCCGCGACGCCGGCGATGCTGGCGGCGGCGCTGGAGAGGGAGGCGCGCCTGCTGGACGCGCTGGTTCAGGTGCTGCGCCGGCAGCGCGAGGCCATCGCGGCGGCGGACGCGGGTCGGATCGATGAATGCGTGCACGCGGCGCACCGCGTGCTGCTCACGCTGAGCGAAGCGCGCCGCCACCGGCGCGTGCTGCTCGGTGTGCTGGCCGGGTCGGAGGATGCGCCGATCCGGTCGCTCGAGACGGCGCTGGGTGCGGCGGCGACCACGCAGGTGCTGGCCGCGCGGGACCGGCTCCAGCAGGCCGCCGCGCTGGCGAGCCGCGAGGTGGCCGTGAACCGACAGGTGGTCGAGGCGGCACTCGCCGCGGGCGATGCGCAGCTCCGGCTGCTCCGCGGCGTCAGCGACCGGCCGCTCGCCTACGATTCCCGCGCGCAGGGGGTGGAGGAGGTGGGGAGCGGCACCCTGATCAACCGACAGGCATGAGGCAGCCATGATCGGCAGCGTACTCTCGATCGCGGCCGGCGCAATGACGGCCCACCAGAAGGCCGCGCAGGTCACGTCGCACAACGTCGCGAACGCGGCGACCGAGGGCTACTCGCGCCAGCGGGCGATCCTCACGCCGGCGCCGGCGCTGCAAACGCCGTACGGCGCCCTGGGCACCGGTGTGCTGGTCACGGACATCGGGCGCATCCAGGATGCGTTCGCCGACCTGACGTTCTGGCGGAACGTGGGACAGGCGAGCGATTCGCGCGCCCGGCACGACGTGCTCGAGCGGGTCGAGCAGCTCTACGGCGAGCCCTCCGACACCGGCCTGAGCTCCGCGTTGGACGCGTTCTGGTCGGCATGGGGGGACCTTGCCTCGCAACCCGGCGGCGCGGCGCAGCGGAGCGCGGTGCGCTACCGGGGCGAGGCCGTGGCGCTGCACCTGAACCGCCTGGCCGAGGACCTGATGCAACTGCGCCTGGACACCGAAAGGCGCCTCTCCGATGCCGTCGCCCGGCTCAACGAGCTCGCGCAGCAGGTCGCAGCGCTGAACCGCGACATCCTGGCGGCCGAGGCCGGCGGCGTGACGGCCGCCGACCTGCGCGATGCGCGGGGGCGCCTGCTGGATGCCATGGCGGAGCTCGCCACGATCCGGATCGTAGAACAGCCCCAGGGCGCGGTCGCGGTGATCGTGGACAACGTGGTGGTAGTGGATGGCGCCACGACGCGGGCGCTCGAGGTGCGCGCGGCCGGCACCGGCGTGGCGCTCGGCGTCGCGGGCGACACGGCGGTCGTGCCGCGCCCCGGCGGGCAGATCGGCGCGCTTGCGGGAGTCGTCAACGTCGACATCCCGGAGCAGATCGCCGAGCTGGACGCGCTCGCCGCGGCGCTCGTGCAGGAGGTCAACGCGCTGCACCGGGCGGGCACGAACCCCGCCGGCGCGACCGGGGTGGACTTCTTCGACCCGGCCGGCCTCACCGCCGCATCGATCCGCTTGTCGGCGGCCGTGGACGCGGATCCCGACCAGATCGCGGCCGGCTCCGCGGATGCGAATGGCAACTACCAGTCGGGTGCGAACGACATCGCGCTCCGGATCGCCGCGCTACGAGACGCGCCGGCCGCGGCGCTGGGCGAGAGCATCGGCGCATTCTACAACCGGCTGGTCAGCGACCTGGGCGCGCGCGTGGCCTCCGCCGCAGACGCCACGGCGGCGGGCGATACGCTGGTCGCGGCGGCCAAGGCGCGGCGCGAGGGCGTTCGCGGCGTCTCGCTGGACGAGGAGATGGTCATGCTGATGCGGCACCAGGCCGCCTACGCTGCCGCGGCACGCGTGGTCACCGTGGCGGACGAAATGATCGAAGCCCTCCTCGCCATGGGCTGACGGGGCCGCCCCGATGCTGATCCTCAGCCGCCGCCCCGGCAGCGCCATCCTGATCGACGGCGGCATCCGCATCGTCGTGCTGTCCGTGGACCATGGCGGCGTGCGCCTGGG
>DATCLK010000149.1:0-12505 GCA_036563975.1 Longimicrobiales bacterium
CATCAGCGCGGTGGGCCGCGGCGAGCTGGAGCCCGTCGCGTCCAACGACGACGAGTACGGCCGTCAGCAGAACCGGCGCGTCGAGGTGGCGATCTTCGCGAGCGATGCGCTGAAGCGGGAGGTGGGCGCGATCTGAGCGCCTGACTTCCCCACCGTCGGGTGCCCTCGGGCCGACGGTGCGAAAAAACGGAAACCGGCGGCGGAAGCCCGTTCTTCCGTCCCGGTTTTTCCTTTTTCTGAACCCACCCGCTCCTGGCGTCGCGCAGCGGCGGAACCGGAAGCGGCCATGATCCGTAAATCCCTTGGCGATGAACCCGACATGCCGACTGCGCCCCGTCACCGCGCTTCTCGGCCTCGCCGGCTCCGTGCTCGCCGCTGGGTGCGGGAACGTGGCAGACGTGCGCGAACGCTTCCGCGGGGAGACGCCGCGGGAGACGTACGAGCACGCGCTCGGTGTTGCGGGGCTCACGGAGACGGCGCTCGGCCGGGACTGGCTCGCCGCGGCGGGGCGGGCGCTCGCCGAGCCGCACCCGATCCGTCTCCCGTACCGGGAGGCGGGGTACCTGCCACCCGAGCAACCCACGGCCATCGGCTATCTCCTCACGGCGCGGCGGGGCCAGCAGATCACGGTGGAGTTGGAGCTGCACGCCGACAGCGCGGCGCTCGTCTTCATCGAGGTGTACCGGTTGCTGGACGACAGCGCGCGCACGCTGCGCCTCGTCGCCGCCGCGGACAGCGTGGCGCGCCGCACCGAATTCGAGGCGCAGCGTGACGGGAGCTACGTCGTCCGCATTCAGCCGGAGCTGCTGCGAGGCGGGCGATACGCGCTCACCATCTCCGCCGCCGGCTCGCTGGCCTTTCCGGTCGAGGGGGCGAGCGCGCGCAGCATCGCGAGCGGCTTCGGCGCGCCCCGGGACGGCGGACGGCGCGAACACCACGGCGTCGACATCATCGCGCCGCGCGGCACGCCAGTGCTCGCCGCGATCTCCGGCTACGTGCGCCGCGTGCGGGAGACGCCGCGAGGTGGCAAGGTGGTGTGGCTGAGCGATGGGGAGCGCAGGCAGTCCCTGTACTACGCGCACCTGGACAGCCAGCTCGTCAGGGAGGGGATGTGGGTCCAGGCGGGTGACACCATCGGGCTGGTGGGCAACACGGGCAACGCCCGCACCACGCCGCCGCACCTGCACTTCGGCATCTACCGGCGAGGCGAGGGGCCGGTGGACCCGTACTGGTTCCTGTTTCGGCCGGATCCGCCGACGGCACGGCTCAACGTCGACACGACCGTGCTGGGCCGGTGGACCCGCGCCGCCCGAGACGGGATCCGCCTGCGCGCCGCGCCGGCGGAGGATGCGCCCGCGCGTGCCGAGTTGCCGCGCCACACGGCAATGCGCGTCCTGGCGGCCACCGGCTCGTGGTACCGGGTGCGGCTGCCGGACGGGACGGTCGGGTTCGTGGCGGGCAGACTGCTCGAGCAAGCCGACGACGCGGTCGCCAGTGAGCGCGTCGCGACCACCCTCGCCCTGCGCTCCGTCCCCCTGCCGGGCGCGATCGTCGTGGACAGCATCGCGCCAGGCGCGGAGGTGCCGGTGCTCGGGCGGTTCGGCGCGTACCTGTTCGTGCAGGCGCCGGGCGGACGGACCGGCTGGGTCGAGCTGAACTGAACGGCCACCGGCGGTCAGGCCCACGCGCCACCGCCCGGCGGCGAGCCGATGCCCTCGCGCCGCATCCCGCCACGCACACCCTGCCGCACGCCTGGCGAGCGGCTGCCGGGTCTCTCCGCTCCCCCGCCGCATCTCGCCGCGCAGCCTCTGCCGCGAGCGAGCTGGTCGCGGACTTCCGGTGTTCCCCCGCCGGATCGCGCCTCGCCCCCTGCGGCACGACCGCGCCCGCGGAGCCTACCGGTACTCCTCCGGGATCGGGTTGCCCTCGACCTCCACGTCCCACGCTACGTTCGCGATCCACCAGCGCCCGGCCGTCCGCACGAGCTGGAAGCTATTGATGCCGCGGCCAACGGGCTCACTGTCGGGGCTGCCCACACGAGACTCGTAGGTGCTGAACACGTGGGCCACGTTGCCGAAGCGCTCGGTACGGTGCCAGATCTCGCGCTCCCAGAACGCGCTCTCCCGGTAGAACATCCGCGCGACCGCGATGAACCGCTCCAGGTCCCACTGCCGCAGCACGTCCTCCTGCTGCCCGGCGCGCCGGTCGCCCCAGCGCGTCAGCAGGAACCGCGCGCCCGGGAGGAACAGCGTGCGGAACCGATCCCAGTCGCGCGGCTGTTCGCGCTCCGCGGGGCCCGAGATGGCGGCGTAGACTGCCGTCACGATCGCCTCGGGCGATGCGACCTCCTCCGGCCGGGCGGCAGGGAGTGCGCCGAGCGCGACGACGGCGCTGCGCTGCTGCAGGTCCAGCGCGCCCGTCGGTGGCTCCGGAGCCGCATCCGCGGGTTGCGCGGGGCCCTGGCCCCGGCCCGGGCGGGGCCAGGGCGCGGCGCGTTTGCGCCGGCGGTCCCGGCGGCGGCGGCGGGCGCTCATTGGTCGCACGCGGGTGGTGGCGGCCCCGCGACGGGAGCAGGGCTCGCGGTTTCCGGGCCAGATGGGACGCCGACAGCTCTGCTGGGGGAGCGAATCGTGATGAGCCGCGCCCGGCGTCGCGGCCCGGCCTGCGCCCGCCCCGCTGCGCACCCCACCGGCACACAGGCCGGCGGCGCGGCGGCGGTCCCGTGGAAAGCCGAGATCGTCCGGTCCATCGGGGCCCTCCGGTGGACGGGTAGACGGGTAAGGGAGGCAGTCCGGGGAGCGTTCGGGGGCTTTCCATAACGGTAACGCGACCCGGCGCCCGGCGGGAGGGTGCGCGGGCGGGCGCGGCGGAGCCCGGCCCGCTCCGTCTGCCGGCGCCGGGCTGGAGGGTATGCGGGCGGCCGTGTGGCGGAGCCGGGCCCGCCCGATTCGCCTGCCGGCGCCCGGCTGGAGGGTACGAGGGCGGCCGCAGTCGAGGCGGGCCCGCGCGCTCCGCCGGCCGGCGCCCGGCAACCGGGGACGCGGCCTTGCTGGCGGAGCCGCGCCGGTTCGCCAGGCCTTCCCTCTCCCTACACGCCCGGCTACCTTCGCTTGCATGACCGAAGACCGAAACGTCTCCCGTGATGCGGAGACGCTCCTCCTCGTACGCCTCGCCGCAGAGCTGGCGATCAAGTCGCGGCGCACGCGCGCGGGCTTCCAGCGCCGACTGCTCGCCAACCTCCGGGATGCGCTGCGCACGACCGGCGCGCCGTTCCGCGTGGAACCTTCGTGGGGCCGCATGTGGGTGCGCACCCGGTCCCCAGAGTCGCCCGCCGTGCTACAGCGCGTGTTCGGCGTGAGCTCGTTGTCGCCGGTCGACGTCGTCGTCCCCGCGGACCTGGACGCGATCGTGTCCGCGGGCGAAGCGGCGTTCCGGGAGCAGGTGCGTGGGAAGACGTTCGCGGTGCGCGCCCGGCGCGCCGGCCGCCACTCGTTCTCCTCACACG
The DNA here is from genome assembly GCA_036563975.1 of Longimicrobiales bacterium. Taxonomy (GTDB): domain Bacteria; phylum Gemmatimonadota; class Gemmatimonadetes; order Longimicrobiales; family RSA9; genus RSA9. The sequence continues at coordinate 3,506 of DATCLK010000149.1, forward strand.
ACATCCACGTTCAGCTCGGCGCGGCGCTGAACCGCTACGCCAGGGTGGACCTGGACAACCCGGACGTGACGGTGCACGTCGAGGTGCGGGAGAACGAGGCGTACCTCTTCACGCGCTGGCTGCCGGGCGCCGGCGGGCTGCCGGTGGGCGTGGAAGGCAATGCGGTCGCGCTGATCTCGGGCGGCTACGATTCCGCCGTTGCGGCGTGGCTCATGCTCAAGCGCGGCGTCGCGCTGGATTACGTGTTCTGCAACCTGGGCGGCGACGCGCACGAGCGCGCCGTGGTGCAGGTCGCGAAGGTCCTGGCGGACGACTGGAGCTTCGGCATGCGGCCGCGGCTGCACGTGGTGCCGTTCGGCGCCGTCGTGGACGAGATGCGCGCGAAGTCGAAGGCGAGCTACTGGCAGGTCGTGCTCAAGCGGCTGATGTACCGGGCGGCGACGCGCGTGGGCACGGAGCTGGACGCGCAGGCCATCGTGACGGGCGAGGCGGTCGGGCAGGTCTCGTCCCAGACGCTGAGCAACCTGCGCGCGATCGAGCCCGCGGCGGACCTGCCCGTCTTCCGTCCGCTGCTCGGCTTCGACAAGGAGGAGATCATCGCTCGCGCGCGCGCGATCGGCACCGCGGCGCTGTCCGAGCAGGTGAAGGAGTACTGCGCGATCGCGCCGGGTCATCCCGTGACGGCTGCGCGTGTGGAGGCCGTCGATGCCGAGGAGGCGAAGCTCGATCTGTCCGTGCTCGACCGCGCGGTCTCCGAGCGCAAGGTGCTGGATCTCCGCTCCCTGAGCCCGACGGACCTCGTCGCCCCCTATCTGTTCGCGACGGACATCCCCGAGGGCGCGCGCGTCTTCGACTGCCGGACGGAGTCGCAGTACCGCGCGTGGCACCTGCCCGGCGCGGAGCACCGCGACGAGTACGACCTGCTCCAGCGGTTCAAGGAGCTGGACCGGGACCGGACGTACATCCTGTACTGCCAGCACGGGATCCAGACGGCGTACATCGCGGAGAAGATGCAGCGCGCCGGCTACGAGGCGTACTCCTTCAAGGGCGGCGTGCGCGGCGTGATGAAGTGGGCGGAGGAGCGGGGACTACTGCCGAAGGGGTTGCGCTGATGGCGTGACGCCGGAGTCAGCGCAGCCCGGCGTCAGCGCGCGCGTCTGCCGGCTGCATGGCGCCGGCGAGCGGCCACAGGTCCTGTGGGGTGCGGTGCGCGACCCTCGCATGCAGCGCAGCGCGAGGCGGGCCTGTTCGACACCGGCGCCATCCGCAACCCTCGCATGCGGCGGACCACCACCGCGCGCCGCGTCACGCCGGTGCTATCCGCAACCGGCGCCATATCCCCACTCGGATGCGGCGGAGCACCGGCCACGGCGCCCCGCCGCTCCGCGTCACCCGGTGACCTGCGGCCGTCGCGCGCGTGGTCCGCTGCTCGCCCGTCACGCGCTCTCCCGCCGCTCCTCCGCCCAGCGCAGCACGACCTTGCCGAACACCTTCCCCTCCTCCAGGAGCTGGTGGGCTTCCCGCACCTCCTCTGCGGGCAGCACGCGGTCCACCACGGGGCGGATCCGTCGCTGCTCGAGGAGCGGCAGCGCATGGTGCGCGAACGCGCGCGTGGCGGCGATCTTCTCTTCCAGCGGCCGCGCGCGCAGCGTGGTGCCCACGATGCTCAGCCGCTTCGTCATCACGATCCGCATGTCCAGCTCGGCGCGCGCGCCGGCGACCGTGCCGACGAAGGCGAGCCGGCCGCGGCTCGCGAGCGCCTGCAGGTTGCGCTCGAGGTAGGCGGCGCCGACGAGGTCGAGCACGGCGTCCACGCCCGCGCCGCCGGTGAACGCGAGCGCGGCGCTGGCGAAGTCCTCGCGGGTCGTGTCCACGCCGAGGTCGAGGCCGAGCGACGTCGCCCGCTCCAGCTTCCACGCGGAGCGGGATGTGCCGATGACGCGCGCGCCGGCGGCCTTCGCGAGCTGGAGCGCCGCGGTGCCGACGCCGCTGCCCACTGCGTGGACCAGCACCGTCTCGCCGAGCGCGAGCCCGAGGCGGGTGAAGAGGGCGTCGTGCGCGGTGATGAACGCTTCCGGGATGGCCGCGGCCTCGTCCAGCGAGAGCGGGCCCGGGACGGCGACCGCCTCCCGCTCGTGCACGACGACGGCCTCCGCGCACCCGCCGCCGCCCACCAGCCCCATCACGCGGTCGCCAGGCTTCCAGAGCCGCGCCTCGGGCCCCACCGCATCCACCACGCCGGCATACTCGAGCCCGGGAACGTCCGCGGGCCAGTCGGGCGGCGCGGGGTAGCGGCCGCGACGCTGGAGCAGGTCCGCGCGGTTCAGGCCGGACGCGTAGACGCGCACGCGGATCTGGCCCGGCCCGGGCTCCGGCTCGGGCACGTTCCGCAGCTCCAGCACTTCCGGTCCGCCGGGGGCGGTAATGACGACGGCGCGCATGGCCGACAATGTCAGGGCTCGCCGGCGGCGTGGCAACGGTCACGCGGCCCGGCCGCCCCACCGCGCGAGCGGCGGAGGCAGGAACAGGCGCCTACCGGAAGAACAGCAGACTCACCGCCGCCGCCAGGAAGATGGCGAGGAACATGAGAATGTAGAGCACCGTCCAGCAGCCGAGGAAGCGCGCGGCCGACAACAAGCAGCCGCGCGCGTCGACGGGCTCGTCCGTGTGCTCTACGGGCGCAGGGCGGTGCGAAAGGCGCTCGGTCAGACGGCTTTACGCGCTACGAAGTGGTAGAGATAGGTGAAGAAGAGCGCCCCGAGGGCCGCGCCCAGGATCCCGCCCGGCCGGAGCGGGACCGGGTTGTGGAAGATGTAGGCCGACATGCCGAGCATGCCGCCGATGAAGGCGCCGAACACGCCGAACAGCACCGTGAGCAGGGTCGTGGTGCCCGCGGCGCGATACGTGGCCCGGGCGAGGAAGCCGGCGATGAGGCCCAACGCCAGCCAGATCAGGAAGCCGGTGACGAATTCCATGGCGCACCGATATAACAGGTGGCGAGCGCGACCGCAAGGGGAGGACGCCGCCGGGCGCTGCGTGCGGGCGGCCCGGGGCCGCCCCATTGACTTCCGCGCCGGCGTGCCTACTTTGGCGCCCCGCTTCGCCACCAGAGGTGTCCATGCCGGGCCTGCCCTCCTCAGCCGCCACCGCCGCCTACGCCGCACGGCACGCCGCCCTCGCGGCGCCCGGGCACTACCGCACCATCGCCGGGCTGACCGTTTCCTCCATCGGGCTGGGCACGTACCTCGGCGAGTGCGACGGCGCGGACGACCATCGCTACGAGGCCGCCGCGCTGCTCTGCCTGGCGAGCGGCTCGAACCTGCTGGACACGGCGATCAATTACCGGTGCCAGCGCAGCGAGCGCACGCTGGGCCGCGCGATCCGCCGCGCCCAGCAGGAGGGCATCGTCTCGCGTGACGAGATCGTGATCTGCACGAAGGGCGGCTACATTCCCTTCGAAGACGCGCCGCCCGCCTCGCCTCGCGCGTACGTCTCTTACGTGCGCGAGCGCTTCGTCGAACCCGGGCTGTGCCGACCCGAAGAGCTGGTGGGCGGCAACCATTGCATCGCGCCCGGGTTCCTCCGCGCGCAGGTCGCGCGGAGCCGGGAGAACCTCGGCGTCGAGCGCATCGACATCTACTACCTGCACAACCCCGAAGAGCAGCTCCGCTCGGTGGACCGAACGGAGTTCCTCGCGCGGATGCGCGCGGCCTTCGAGCTGCTCGAGACGCTGTGCGACGAGCGGTGGATCGGCGTCTACGGGACGGCGACATGGGACGGGTACCGCGTGCCGCCGGAAGCGCGCGAGCACCTGTCCCTGCGCACGCTGGCCGCGCTGGCGCGCGAGGTCGGCGGCGAGGAGCACAGGTTTCGGGTCATCCAGGCGCCCTACAACGTGGCCATGCCGGAAGCCGCGCTGGCGGAGACCCAGGAGGCGGACGCGGCCGGTGGAGGCGCCGGCGGCGCTGCGGCCTGGGGCGCGTGGCCGCCACGCCGGCGGACGCTGCTCGAGGTCGCCGCGGACCTGGGCATCGCGGTGGTCGCGAGTGCGCCGCTGATGCAATCCCGGCTCGCGCGCACGCTCCCCGTCGAACTCCGCGGCGCGTTTCCGAACCTGCGGACGGATGCCCAGCGCGCCTTGCAGTTCGCGCGCTCGACGCCCGGGATCGCGGCCGTGCTCGTCGGGATGCGCGGGACGGCACACGTGCGGGAGAACCTCGAGCTGGCCGCTGTTCCGGCGGTGCCGGAGGCGGTCGCACGACTGCTGGGCAGGTGAGAGCCGGGCAGACCACTCTCCCGCCGATCCGTCGTGCGGCCGTGCGGCTCCGGGCCGGCACAGGCCACGGGCATTGGGCAGGAACGGGCCCGCAGCGGCTCCGCGCCGCGACGGGATGCCGGTTGTCTCTGGCGCGGCCGTGCTTCGCGCCGGCCGCCTCGCTCTTGTTCGCGCGCCGTGCGGGGGTTATCGTTTCGGAATCGGAGGCCCCGCCACGGCTCTCCCCCCTCCACGAACTGCATGAGCGCCCACGCGGGCGCCGATGGTCACCGGATGCCGACTCATCATCCCCAGTCGCCGGGTCTGAAGGAACGATACGCGGTGTTGCTCGACATCGCCCGCCGGCTCGCCGCGACGCGACGGCCGGAGGATCTGTATGTGGCCATCTACGAGCAGTCCAGCCGCGTTCTCGAGACCACCGGCTTCTTCGTTTCGCTGTACGACGCGGAGACGGACACCGCGACGATCGTCTTCCTCGCAGACCGCGGGCGCATCGACTCGACGCCCATCACGTATCGCGGCTCGGATAGCGCGGTCATCCGGGAACGGCGCCCGATCCTGCGCCGCCTCGACGAGCGGGACCCATCCATGATCCTGCTCGGGCCGCAGGATGACGAGATCACCCGCTCCGCGATCGCCGCGCCGATGCTGCGCGGAGACCGGATGCTGGGCGTCATCTGCGCGCAGAGCTATCGGCTGGACGCCTACTCAGAAGCAGACCTGGAACTGCTGGTGGCTGTCGCGGACCAGGCCGCCGTCGCGCTGGAGAACGCGCTGGACGTGGCCGAGATGGAGCGGCGCCGCCGGGAAGCGGAGCGGCTCGAGGAGATCGGCCGCGCGCTCACGTCCTCGCTCGAGCTATCGGAGGTCCTCGAACGCATCGTGCGCGCAACGCTGGAGCTCGTCGAGGCGGAGGCCGCCTCGGTCTGGTTGCTCACCGGGGAACGCGAGGTGGAGGTCGCGCTCTCGCGCGGGCCGGTCAGTCTCGACCCCGGCATGCGCGCGACCATCTCGGACGAGTTGTACCGGCGCGTGTGCGAGCAGCGCGAGACCCTCGTATTCGATGACATCAAGGGGCACGCGCTGCTGCCTCTCGAAGTCCGTGATCGCGTGCGTTTGGCGTGCGGCGTCGTCGTGCCCCTCGTCGCCGAGGGCGCGGTGATCGGCGCGCTGACCGTGGGGAACCAGGAGCGGCGCCGGTACTCCGCGGACGACCTGCGGGTGCTCGAGCGCCTCTCGCACCAGGCCGGCATCGCCGTGGGCAACGCGCGGCTGCACGAGCGGATCCGCGCCCTCTCGCTCACCGACCCGCTCACCGGGCTCGCCAACCGCCGCCACCTGGCCATCCACCTCGAGCGGGAGTTCGCGGCCGCGCGGCGCGGGCGCCTGCTCACCGTCCTGCTCTTCGACCTCGACCGCTTCAAGGAGTACAACGATGCGGCCGGGCACCAGGCCGGCGACGAAGCGCTCCGCGCCTTCGCCCGCATCCTCCGAGCCGAAACCCGGGCGATGAACCTCACGGCGCGCTACGGCGGCGACGAGTTCATCGCCGTGCTCTCCGACGGGGACATGAAGGGCGGGCTCACGCTCGCCGAGCGGATCTCGCGCTCCATGGAGATCGACCCGCTGCTGGGGCCGGCGGGCGTGCGTGCGAGCGTCGGCGTCGCCACCTACACGCCCGAGATGAACGGGCCGGACGACCTGATCCGCGCGGCGGACCGGGACCTGTACCGCCGCAAGGCCGAGCGCGAGGCATCGACGGCCGCGCCGCCGTCCTGAGCCGGCGACGAGCACGCGGCGCGCTCGTGCGGGAAGGGCGAGCGGAGTCGCGCCTACAGGAGTGGGTCTCGCCCGCACGGGACAGGCGCGCCGCCCGGGCGGCGCGCTGGTACGGGAAGGGCGAGACGGCCCACCGATGGCCGAGATGGTACAACCTTGTACCATCCCGGCATTGTCGCACGACGCTTCGGCCGCCGCACGCTTGTACGGGAAGGGAGAGATGGGGTCGCGCCTGAAAGAGTGGGGCTCGCTTGCACAGGGAAGGCGGGCGGCCCAGGCCGCACGCTGGTATGGGAAGGGCGACCGGCAGTGCGCCCGGACGCGTGGGTCTCGCTGGTACGCGAAAGGCCCACCACCCAGGTGGCGCGCTCGCACGGGATAGGCAAGACGCCTACTTGTACCGATACGTGATGCGACCGCGCGTGAGATCGTAGGGCGAGAGCTCGACCTTCACGCGATCCCCGTCCAGCACGCGGATGTAGTGCTGGCGCATCTTGCCGGAGAGATAGGCGAGGACTTCGTGGCCGTTCTCCAGCTCGACGCGGAAGGTGGCGTTGGGCAGGACCTCCTTGACGACCCCTTCGATCTCGATGGCTTCCTTCGGCACGGGACCTCCCGCAGACGCTCCGATCCCAGAGAAAAAAACGATACAACAAGGGCTAACATCGCGCAATCGGTTGTCCCATCGCGCCATGGCCTTCCGTCCCCCCGCCCTTCATCTTGGAAGCGGACCCCCGGAGTACGGACCCCTGAGGGAAGGACGGAGCGCATGCGCGAGTCGTTGCTGGACTGGCCCTTCAACCGCCGGGGCCGGCGGCTGGGCCCGGTTTGGCCGCGGGGCGGCCGCGTGCAGGAGACGACGCCACGTCGCCGGCGGCCGCTGGAGCCGTGGGAGCAGGAGGACGAGGCGTTCGACGGGCGGACGGTGCTCGAAGACCTGGAGCTCTGCGCAGGGGACGTGGCGGAGACCGCGCTGGTCCTCGCGCGCTACGCCACCGTGCGGCTGCTGCTGGGCTGGCTCGCCGGCGACTTGCGCGGTGCGGGCCTCGAAGCGGAGCGGGCGGCCGCGGCCGAGTACGTGGCCGCCGTGCCGCCGGAGTTCGCCGAGCGGCGCTGGCTGATGGCGCTCGTGGAGATGAGCGGGCCGCGGCCGCCCCGGGTGCTGTGCGGCGTGCTGATCGGGGCGAGCCGGGAGGCGGAACGGCTGAGCCACTTCGCCAGCGCCTTCGCGCTCTGCCGTGCGTCGTACGTGATCGCGCTGCGGGCGGGCTGGGCCGCCGAGGGGGCACGCGCGGCCAACGCCGTCGCGGCACTGGCGGAGGCGGGTGGAGGGCGGTGGTCGGTCAAGCGGTGGCGCCGGCGGGCGCGGGTGCTGGCCCGTCGGGCGGCGCAGCAGGGCTGAAGCGGGGGCGGGAGGCCACGGCCGTTCCGGCGCGCGGCCGGTGGGCCCTGCTGGCCGGGTGGGTGACACGCCCGCGGGGGATCGTCGCGTCCCCACCCGGCCAGGGGGCCGGTTCCCGGCCGCCTAATCGCCTGCCACCGCCTCCGGCTGGGCCGGGGCCGGAGCGGGGACGGCAGGTCGGCCCGTCAGCCACACGCGCACGCGCTCCGCGCCGCGGTTGAAGATGACGTACGCGCAGGGGACCACGAACAGGGTGAGCAGGGTCGAGACGGTGAGTCCGCCGACCACGGCGACCGCCAGCGGCCGCATCATCTCGGATCCCTCGCCCAGCCCGAGCGCGAGCGGCGTCATCCCCAGCACCGTGGTGATGGTCGTCATCAGGATGGGCCTCAGCCGGACCGCGCCCGCGTCGATGACCGCCTCTTCCATCGAGCCGCCGCGCTGCTTGCGGAAGTTCTCCGTGTACTCGACGAGCAGGATCGCATTGTTCACCACGATGCCCGCGAGCAGGATCACGCCCAGCAGCACGGGCGCGCTGAGCGGCACCTGCGCGATCCAGAGCGCGATGCCCACGCCGATCAGCGAGAGCGGGATCGCGAACATGATCACGAAGGGGTTGACCAGGCTCTCGTACTGGACGGCCAGCACCACGAAGACCAGGAAGATCGCCAGCAAAATGACGATGGTGAGCTGGCGGTTGTTCTCCCGGATCGCCTCCTCCTCTCCACCGATGATCAGCGAGTAGCCGTCCGGCAGCGTGTAGCCGGCCAGACGCGCGCGGATCGAGTCGTTGACCTCGCCGACGGACGCGACCTCGGTGAGCACGTCGCCGGTCACCCGGAAGATGCGGTTCTGGTTCTCGCGGTTGATGGTCGTGGGGCCGAGCGAGGTATAGACCCGCGCGACATCGCGCAGGTAGATCGGCGGCCGGCCGTCCACGCCGGGGAACAGTGCGATGGCGGCGACGTCCTCCGGGCTCCGGAACTTGTCACGCTCGAACATCACGCGGACATCGTACTCCTTGTTCCCCTCGGTGTAGCGCGTCGCGATGGTACCGTCCAGCGCGGTGCGGACGGTCTGGCCGACCGTGGCGACGTTCAGGCCGAGGAAAGCGGCGCGCTCGCGCTCCAGCTCGATGGCCAGCTCCGGGCTTGCCTCCTCGGCCGATGGCTGCAGGTTCTGTAGGCCGGGGATGCCCTGGAGGACGCTGAGGATGTCGAGGCCGATGCGCCGGAGCTCGGCCAGGTCGTCGCCCTGGATCGTGATGGCGACGTCCTCGCCCGACACGGAGGTGCGCAGCCCGCGGATGCGCGGCGGGCGGACGAAGATGCGGGCACCGGGGAAGCCGCGCTCGTCGATCTTCGCCTGGAGCATGCGCACCCACTCGTCGGCCGTCATGTCTCGCTCGGAGGGGCGGCCGATGTAGATGTCCAGGTTCCCACGGCCCGCCTGCTCCGCGGTCGCGCCGCCGAAGCCGAAGCCGCCGGCGTTGGTGAAGACGTGGCGGACGTAGGGCATCTCGGCGACGATCGCCTCGATCTCC
>DATCLK010000150.1:0-3767 GCA_036563975.1 Longimicrobiales bacterium
CGCGCTGACCAGCGCATTCTGGCTCGCGCTCTGGCGGCTCGACACGCCGGAGCGGGGCGTGGCAGCGGAAGAGCTGACGTCGGCGCAGTTCGTCCTGCACGCGCGCGATGCGCGCAGCGTGAGCGTCGTCGGCGACTTCAACGACTGGGACCCCAACGCCACGCCGCTCGCGCGGACGGGCGACGGCGTCTGGTACGCGGTCGTGCGGCTGCGGCCCGGCACCGTGCGGTACGCGTACCTGGTGAACGGCACGGAGTGGCGCGCGGACCCGCAGGCCGTGACGGCGTACGACGACTTCGGCCTGCCCACATCGGTGGCGTACATCGTTCCCACGGAGGCGCCATGATCACGCGGTCCATCGCCTCTGTCGCACTCGCCTGCGCGTTCGGGCTCACACTCGGAGCGCGGCACGCGCTCGCCCAGGACGCGCGCCTGCAGAAGCGGCTCGACCCGCAGACCGCCGCGGCCGTCGCCGCACTGGTGGACAGCGCGGGCGCGCTTGGACTGCCCGCCGAGCCGCTCGTGCAGAAGGCGCTCGAGGGCCAGAGCAAGGGCGCATCGGGCAACGCGATCGTCGGCGCGGTGCGCGCGCTGATCCGCGACCTGGCAACGGCGCGCGACGCGTTGGGCGACGACGTCGACGTCGATGCGCTGCGCCTCGCCGCCGCGGCGCTGGCTGCGGGCGCGACGCCCGCCCAGCTCGAGCGGCTGCGGCCCCACCGGTCGCGCGAGGCGTTCGCCGGCGGGCTGGCCGGGCTGGTATACCTCATGTCGCGCGGCGTGCCCGCCGAGAAGTCGCTCGACCTCATCGCGGCCATGCTGGACGCGCGCCTCTCCGCGGCGGAGTTCGCGTCGCTCCAGCGGCTGGTCGAGCGAGACATGATGGCCGGCGCGCCGGCCGCGGAAGCGGCCACCGTTCGGGCCCAGGCGTTGATCCGGCACGGCCGTCCGGCCGGTCCTGGCGGCGGGGTGCGGCCATGAGACGCGCGGCCATCGCCACCGTGGCGTGCGCGCTCGCCGCGGCCGTGTCCCCGACCGAGACCGCCGCGCAGGCCCGCGTACCGCCCGCATGGCCGGACGCGCCGCGCGGCACGCGGGGCGGCACCTTCGACCGGCTCTTCGACGAGGCCCCCGCTTCGTCGTGTGGCCGATGGCGGCGGTCCTCGGCGACGGCACCCACGAGCAGCGGCTGAACGCGCGAGTGACGTGGCCTGCAGCAGACACGGCCCCCGACTTCGCGCTGCACCTGTTCGCCGGCCTCGCGGCAGGCCGCGACGCCTACACCCGCTCGGGGCTGCGCTCCGATGTCGGGCACGACCTGGGCCCGGCGCGCGTCAGCGGCAGCGCGACCGTCGCCGGCGGGTTCGGCAAGGGGCCGAGGCAGACTGTCTCGCTCACGCTCGGTGGCGGCTTGCCCGCGCTGCGGCTGGAGGTGCGCAGCACATGGCTCGAGGGCAGGCGGTCCGCGTCCTTCCGCACGCTGGATCCGGACGCGCCGCAGCTCCCTTTCCCTGAGGACGACTACGGCGGCCATTACACCGACGGCGAGCTGAACGCGCTGCACCGGCTCGGCCCGGTCGCCCTCCGCTTGACGGCCGGCCACCGCTTCGGCGGCGAGACCCGGGGCACGCGGCAGTGGCTGTTCGCCGAGGCCGACATCCCCGTCTGGCGCCGCTTCGGCATCGTCCTCGCCGGCGGCGTGCGACCGGAGCGGCCGGAGCTCGCGCAGCCGGGCGGCCGCTACGCGCAGGTCGGGTTGCGCATGGACTTCCGGTCGACGCGCAAGGAGCGCGAACCCGTGCGGCCGGCGGACGCCCCACCCCCGGCGCCCGCGGTCGTGCCGATCGAGCCGGGCGTCTACCTGGTCCGCCTGCACGTGCCCGGCGCCCGGAGCGTCGAGCTGAAGGGCGACGTCACCGACTGGGACATCGTCGCGTTGCGCCGCTCCACGCAGCATCCCGACGTCTGGGAGGAGACGTTCCACAAGCCCGCAGGCGTCTACCACGTCAACATCCGGGTGGACGGCGGCGACTGGGCCGTACCGCCGGGCCTCGTCGCGGTGCCCGATCGCTTCGGCGGGACCGTCGGCGTGCTCGCCTTTCCAGCACCATCCAAGCAGGAGGTGAACGATGCAGCTTGATCGTGCCCGTGTAGCCGGTGCCGGCATGCTGCTGGCGCTCGGCGCCCTGGCGGCTTGCGACACGGGGCCAACCGAGCCGCCGTACAGCCCAGCCAACGCTGCGGTCGCGTTCGCACAGCTCTCGCCGGGGGCCTCCCTTGCGGGGGATGCTGGCGAGTTCGAGCACCACGTCGCTTGCCCGGCGGGCGGGAGCATGACGTTCCAGGGCAGCGTCTCCTTCGAGGAAGAGGGCACTGTCAAGATCCGCCGGGTGACGTACGTCAGGCGCTACGAGGACTGCGGCATGCACCGCGGCTACCGCAGCTCATCGGTCGTGACCGCCAACGGCGAGCTGACGTACACCGGCGAAACGCACCTCGAGCTCGACGACGGGGCGTGGCGGCCCAGCGTGCTGCTCCAGAAGGGGCGCCAGTTCGGCACGCTGACGCTGGTGCACGGCGACGAAGTCACGACCTGCGAGTACGACGTCGAGCAGCTCTTCGACCTGGTGGCCGGCCAGTACTCCGTCAAGGGGAGTGCGTGTGGCGTGCCTGTAGAACGCAATATGAGGGGCGGCGCGAGGGTTTACTGGAGGACGCTCTCCAACAAGAAGTAGTGGAGCAGCGAACGGCCGGCCAGGCATCGCGGGCGACCGCCTCGCGGCCTGGCGGGCCGTCGCGCGCTGGCGGCTCGGGGGTTGTGCAGGCGCTTCCCAGGCGCCAGGTTGCAAGCCCGATGCGTGACGCCGGTACCGCACTCCGCGGGCCGCCCTCGGTCCGCGGCGGCGTCATCCGGGCACTGTCCATCCGGGGGACAGCCATGCACACCTCGCGTTGCCGTCTCGGATTGCTCGCATGTCTGCTCCTCGCCCTGCCGGCCGAACGCGCCGCCGCGCAGGAGAAGGCAGCGACGTCACCCGCCGCCCGGCCCGAGGACGTCGCCTCCGTCGACGCGATCCTCGCCGCGCTCTACGACGTGATCTCCGGCCCCGCCGGCCAGGCCCGCGACTGGGACCGCTTTCGCTCGCTGTTCCTGCCCGGCGCCGCGCGCCTCATCGCGGTGGGCAAGGACCCACAAACCGGCGCCAAACGGCAGTTGATCGTGGACCCGCAGGGGTACGCCGAGCGCGTGGGGCCACGCCTCGAACGGGACGGCTTCTTCGAGCGCGAGATCGGGCGCCGGGAGGACCGCTTCGGGAACGTCGTCCACGTGTTCAGCGCCTACGAGTCCCTGCACACGCTCTCGGATCCGGAGCCCTTTGCGCGAGGCGTCAACAGTATCCAGCTCCTCCACGACGGCACGCGCTGGTGGATCGTCACGGTCCTCTGGGACACCTCGGAAGGACAACCGGATCCCAGAACGCTACCTCGGCATGAGGTGAGCCGCTGAACGCCGGCGCGCCGCGTGTCTCTGGACCTTCGTCGCATTGCGTGCCCGTCGAGGTCGTGTGCGCGGCCGCGCGGGTGCAGCACACTGCCGCAGCGGAGCGGTGGCAGGATTTCCACAGGTTGACCTCCGGGCCGGAAAGCCGCAGGTTGTCCGCTCCGACCCGAACGCGAAGGAACGCCTCCCGGCCGGGAGGCCTCAACCGGAGGAGGGACGCATGGCGTATCCGTTCAAGCTGCCGGAGCTGCCCTACCCCTACGAC
>DATCLK010000151.1:0-3847 GCA_036563975.1 Longimicrobiales bacterium
GGGGATCGCGGTGGTTGGGCGGGTGCTGGAGCGGGTGACGGGCGAGCCGTTCGCCGAGCGGCTCGAGTCCGCGGTGCTCGCGCCGCTCGGCATGCGCAGCAGCGCGTTCGAGCCGCGGGCGGAGCTGCTTCGGCACCTCGCGACGGCGTACATGTGGGGCTACGACGGGCGGCGGTTCGAGGCGCCGGTGTTCGAGCTGGGCATGGCGCCGGCGGGGAGCATGTATTCGACCGTGACGGATCTCGCCCGTTTCCTCTCGATGCTGTTCGCGGGTGGGCGTGCTGTGGGTGGTGCTCAGGTGCTGAGCCGGGAGTCGCTGGAGGAGATGTGGCGGCCGCAGTTTGCCGCGCCGGGTGAGGTCTCCGGCTACGGGCTGGGCTTCGGCATCTCGGAGCTGGAGGGGCGGCGCAGGATCGGGCACGGCGGCGCGATCTACGGCTTCGCCACCGAGCTCGCGTTCCTTCCGGACGAGAAGCTGGGCGTGGTCGCGGTGACGACGCTCGATGCCGCGAACGTGGTGGTCGCGCGGATCGCGGATCACGCGCTGCGCGCCATGCTCGCGGCGCGGGCAGGCGAGGCGCCGCCGGTGCCGGACACGACGGGCGCGCTGGCCGAGGGGCTCGCGGCGGCGCTGGAGGGCCGCTACGAGGGCAAGGATGGCGGCGTCGAGCTGGTGGACCGGTATGGCCGCCTGTTGATGCTCCCGCTGCGCGGCGGGCTCCGCAGCGAGCTACGGGCCGCGGGGGACGCGCTGCTCTCCGACAGCCGGCTGGACTACGGGACGCGCGTCGTCCCGATCGGCACCGACGTGCTGGTCGTGGGCGGGGACACGCTGCGGCGGGTTCCTGCGGCTCGCCCCGCACCCCTACCGCAACGCTGGCAGGGCCTGATCGGCGAGTACGGCTGGGACCACAACATCCTCTACATCCTTGAGCGAGATGGGCGGCTGCACGCGCTCATCGAGTGGTTCTTCGAGTATCCGCTCGAGGAGGTGTCGGCGGACACCTTCGCGTTCCCGGACTGGGGGCTGTACGCGGGTGAGCGGCTCGTCTTCGCGCGTGACGCGCACGGCCGCGCGACGAGCGTCGAGGCGGCGAGCGTCGTCTTCCCCCGCAGGAACGTGGGGACCGAAGCCGGTGAGACGTTCCGGATCGAGCCCGTCCGCCCGGTCGAGGAGCTGCGCGTCGATGCGCTGGCCGCCTCGCCTCCGCGCGAGGAGGGCGAGTTCCGCGAGCCGGAGCTGGTCGAGCTGATCACGCTGGACCCGACCATTCGGCTGGACATTCGTTACGCGACGACGAACAACTTCATGGGCGCGGTCTTCTACACTCAACCGCGGGCGTTCCTCCAGCGTCCGGCTGCGGAGGCCCTCGTGCGGGCCCACCGGAAGTTGCGGGAGCAGGGGTTTGGCCTGCTGATCCACGATGCCTACCGGCCGTGGCACGTGACCAAGATGTTCTGGGACGCCACGCCGGAGCACCAGAAGATCTTCGTCGCGGACCCGAGCCGGGGCTCGCGGCACAACCGGGGCTCGGCGGTGGACCTCACGCTCGTCGACCTGGAGACGGGCGAGCCGGTCCCGATGGTGGGCGGCTACGACGAGTTCTCGGATCGCTCCTACGCGGATTACCCTGGCGGGACCTCGCTCCAGCGGTGGCACCGCGAGGTGCTGCGAGACGCGATGGAGGCGGAGGGCTTCCGCGTCTACGAGTGGGAATGGTGGCACTTCGACCACGAGGATTGGGCGAAGTACCCGATCCTGAACATTCCCTTCGAACAGATCCCCGCCCCTCCGAGCGGGCGACGGGCAGCGGCGCGGCGGCTCGTGGCCGCGGCTGCCGGCGCCGGCCAGGGCCTGGAACGGCTCGCCCGATGACGCGCGTGTGTGAGGGCGTCGGGGCGGGGGACGCCAGGACCGCTGCGGCTGCGGTGGAGGTGCGGCCGCTGAGCACGCACGAGGACTTCGCCGCCTGCGTCGAGCTCCAGCGATTGACCTGGGGCGGAGATTTCTCGGACGTGGTGCCGGCGAGCCTGCTGAAGGTCGTGCCGAAGGTCGGCGGCGTGGTGGCCGGCGCTTTCGGCGGGGACGGCCGCATGCTCGGGTTCGTGTTCGGGATGACCGGCATGCGGGACGGGCGCGCGGCGCACTGGTCGCACATGCTCGCCGTCCGGCCCGAGGCGCGCAACCTGGGCATCGGCCGGCGCCTGAAGGAGTACCAGCGCGAGGCGGTTGCGAAGCTGGGGGTCGAGGAGATCTACTGGACGTTCGATCCGCTCATCGCGCGCAACGCGCACCTGAACCTGACGCGGTTGGGCGCCGAGGTCGTCGAGTACTCGCCGGACATGTACGGCCGGACGGGGAGCGACCTCCACGTCCTGGGCACGGACCGGCTCGTCGTCGTCTGGCGGATCGCTGCTGGCGAGTGGGCCGGCGAGCGCGCCGGCGACCGAGCCGCCGCGCCGCCGGGCGTGGACGCCGCGCCGCCGGGCGTGGACGCCGCGCCGGTGGTGAACCGCGGCCCGGGCGGCGAGCCGCTTGCGGACACCGGGGCGTTCGACGAGCATCCGCTGGTGCGCATCGAGGTGCCGGCCGACATCGACGCGGTGCGCGCGGTGTCCTTGGATCTGGCCGTGCGCTGGCGCGACTCGGTCCGGCGCGCGTTCCTCTGGTATCTCGGCCGCGGATACCGGGTCGTGGGCTTCAGTCGCGAGTTGGAAGCCGGCCGCTGTCATTACGTCTTGGCCGCGCCGAGCGCGGCGGGAGTGGATTCTTGATGCTTCGGATCGACAGGCTCGTCCTGCGGGAGATCCGTCTGCCGCTGCGCGAGCCGTTCCGCATCTCTTCCGGCGAAGTCTCGGAGCGGCGCATCCTGTTGCTCGAGCTGCACCACCCGGACGGGATCGTGGGCTGGTCGGAGTGCGTGGCAGGCGAGCAGCCGAACTACAGTCCCGAGACGATCGACACGGCCTGGTTCGCGATCCGGGAGTGGCTGGCGCGGCGCATCCTGGGCCGGACGCTGGCCGGCCCCGAGGAGGTGCAGCCGCTGCTGGACGCGGATCTGCGGGGGCACCCCATGGCCAAGGCGGCGATCGAGATGGGCGCGTGGGAGCTCGCCGCGCGCCTGAGCTCGGTGCCGCTGGCGCGGCTGCTCGGCGGGACGCGCGAGCGAGTCGCGGTCGGCATCTCGCTCGGCATCCAGAAGGACCCGGCGGCCTTGGTCGAGCGTGCGCAAGCGGCGATCGCGCAGGGCTACCGCAAGGTCAAGATCAAGATCAAGCCGGGTGCGGACGTGGAGTACGTGAGGGCCGTGCGCGAGGCGGTGGGGCCGGAGCCGGCGCTCATGGCGGATGCGAACTCGGCGTACACGCTCGCGGACGCGGACCATCTCGCGCAGCTCGATGCGTTCGACCTGATGATGATCGAGCAGCCGCTCGACCGCGAGGACCTGGTGCGACACGCGCGGCTCCAGCAGCGGCTCCGTACGCCGATCTGCCTGGACGAGTCCATCACGGGGCTGGACCGTGCGGAGGACATGGTCGCGCTCGGCAGCGGCCGGATCGTGAACATCAAGCCCGGGCGGGTGGGCGGTTTCCGCTCCGCGATCGCGATCCACGATTTCTGTGCGCGCCACGGCATCCCGGTCTGGTGCGGCGGGATGCTCGAGAGCGGGATCGGCCGGGCGCACAACGTGGCGCTCGCTTCCCTGCCGAACTTCACGCTGCCGGGCGACCTCTCGCCGAGCGCGCGCTACTGGGAGCGCGACATCGTGGTGCCCGAATGGACGATGGCGCCCGATGGCATGGTCGACGTGCCGCTGCACGCGCCGGGGATCGGCGTCGAGGTGGA
>DATCLK010000152.1:0-3757 GCA_036563975.1 Longimicrobiales bacterium
GCGAGCTTCCCGACGAGCTGGACCTCGGACTGGACGCTGACCTCGGCCGCGCCGTCCGGGCCGGCCACGATGCTGCTGGTCATGGTCATGCGTGCCGAGCCGGAGCCGGCGGTGTCCTGCCCCTCGCCCGTCATCCGGACGCGGTGGTTCCGCTCATCCACTTCCGTCAGCTCGGCCCTGCCTTTGTAGCTCGCGGTGATGGGGCCGACCTTGACGCGTACACGGCCCACGAAGGTGTGCTCATCCTGCGCCTCGATGAGCTCTGCGCCGGGGAGGCACTGCACGACCTGGTGAGGGTCGAGCAGGAAGGCCCAGACGCGTTCGACCGGCGCGCGGACGCGGAACGTCTCCTCGATCCTGACGGCCATGGCTCCCCTCCTGTGCGGCCCGCTCGCGGCGGGCCGGCGCGCGCCGCGTGCCGGCGTGGCCTTGCCTGCGGTGTGAGGGCGCATTATGAATTCCGCACGCCGGGAGCGTCAACCCTCATGTTGCGCACCCGGCCCCGCCTTTCCTGATCATCCCAGGCTGACGCCGGCCTTCAGAGATACGCGCTCGATCGGGAAGCGCAGGGCTCTGCGCTTCCCTTCCCCGTGGTGCCCGCCGCTGCGGCAGGATGCCGCCGCGGAGGTGGCCCCATCTCACCCGGCGGCCCCCGGCCGGCATCCGGCCGGCGCGGGGGCGGAAGGAGGCGCGGCGCGATGATCCCCCCGAGGTTCGACCACGTCGCCCCGACCACACTGGAGGAGGCGCTCGCCGTGCTGCGGCAGCACGGTGATGATGCGAAGGTCCTGTCGGGCGGGCAGAGCCTGATCCCGCTGCTCAAGCTGCGGCTCGCCGCGCCGGCGGTCCTGGTGGACATCAACCGGATCCCCGGGCTCGACCGGCTCGAGGAGGCGGACGGCCGGCTGCGGATCGGCGCGCTGGTGCGCGAGTCCGCGCTGGAGTCGGCGGAGCTGATCCGGCGGCGGTACCCGATCCTGCTGGACACGGCGCGCGTGATCGCGGATCCGCTGGTGCGCAACATGGCCACGGTGTGCGGCAACCTGGCGCACGGCGACCCGGCGAACGACCACCCCGCGACGATGCTCGCGCTGGAGGCGGAGGTCGTGGCGCGGAGCGCGGCGGGCGAGCGAGTGATCCCGGTGACGCAGTTCTTCACGGGCGTGTTCACCACCGCGCTGCGGCCCGACGAGATCCTGACGGAGATCCGCGTGCCCGCGCCGGCGCCGCGGAGCGGCGGCGCGTACCTCAAGCTCGAGCGGAAGGTGGGCGACTTCGCGACCGCGGCCGTCGCGGCGCAGGTCACGCTCGCGGAGGACGGCACGGTCGTGCGCGCGGGCGTGGGGCTGACCAACGTCGGCTCGACGCCGATCAAGGCAGTGCGGACCGAGGCGTTCCTGGCCGGCAAGCCGCTGGACGACGCGACGATCCGCGAGGCGGGCCGGCTCGCGGCCGAGGAGGCGCAGCCGACGGCGGACCGGCGCGGCTCCGTCGAGTACAAGCGGGACCTGGTGCGAGTGTTCACGATGCGGGCGCTCCGGCGCGCGCGCGACCGCGCGGAAGGCCGCGCCGTCGCGGCGGCCGAGCGCGCCTACGCAACGGCGGGAGGGCGCTGACCATGGCGAACCATGAAATCCGCGTGAAGGTGAACGGCGTCGAACGGGCGGCGCACGTCGAGTCGCGCACCCTGCTGGTGCACCTGATCCGCGAGACGTTCCGGCTGACCGGCACGCACATCGGCTGCGACACCACGCACTGCGGCGCGTGCACCGTGCTGCTGGACGGCCGGCCCGTGAAGTCCTGCACCGTCCTCGCCGTGCAGGCGGACGGCAAGGAGATCCTGACCGTCGAGGGGCTCGAACGGGACGGCAAGCTGCACCCCGTGCAGGAGGGCTTCCACGAGGAGCACGGGCTCCAGTGTGGCTACTGCACGCCCGGCATGATGATGACCGCCGTGGCGCTGCTCGAGCGGAACCCGAACCCCACGGAGGAGGAGATCCGGCACGCCATCTCAGGCAACCTGTGCCGGTGCACGGGCTACGTGAACATCGTGAAGGCGATCCAGTACGCCGCGGCGAAGCTGAGCGAAGAAGCCGCGGTCCCCAGCGGCGGCACCGCGTGACGGGAGGCGACGACCATGGCGACCCGGACCCCTCCAGAGATCGGCGGCATGGGCCATTCGGTGAAGCGCAAGGAGGACGCGCGCTTCATCCGCGGCAAGGGCACCTACGTGGACGACATCGTGCTGCCGGAGATGCTGCACCTGGATATCGTGCGCAGCCCGTTCGCGCACGCGAGGATCACGAGGATCGACGCGTCGCGGGCGCTCGCCATCCCCGGCGTGCTCGCCGTCATCACCGGCAAGGACCTCGAGAAGTACAACCTGCACTGGATGCCGACGCTGATGTCGGACACGCAGATGGTCCTGCCGACCGACCGGGTGATGTTCCAGGGCCAGGAGGTCGCGGCGGTGCTGGCCACGGACCGCTACACCGCGGCGGACGGCGTCGAGGCGGTCGAGGTCGAGTACGACCCGCTGCCCGCGGTGGTGGACCCGTTCAAGGCGCTGGAGCCCGGCGCGCCCGTGCTGCGGCCGGACAAGGGCAAGACGGACAACCACATCTGGCACTGGGAGGTGGGAGACCGCGCGGCCACGGAAAAGGCGTTCGCCGAGGCGGACGTCACGGTGAAGCAGCACATCTACCTGCCGCGCATCCACGTGTCCTCGATCGAGACGTGCGGCTGCGTCGCCTCGTTCGACAAGGTGAACGGCCAGCTCACGGTCTGGATGACGACGCAGGCACCGCACGCGATCCGGACCGTCGTCGCGCTCGTCGCGGGGCACCTCGGGCTGAAGGAGAACCGGATCCGCATCATCTCGCCGGACATCGGCGGCGGGTTCGGCGGCAAGGTGCCCGTCTACCCGGGCTACGTGCTGGCGATCGCGGCCTCGTTCCTCACCGGCAAGCCGGTCAAGTGGATCGAGGACCGGATGGAGAACCTCCAGGCCGACTCCTTCGCGCGCGATTACCACATCACCGCGGAGCTGGCGGGAAAGAAGGACGGCACGCTCACCGCGCTCCGCATCAAGACGCTGGCCGACCACGGCTACACGGACGCGGCGGCGAACCCGTCGAAGTTCCCGGCGGGCCTGTTCCACATCTGCACGGGCTCGTACGACTTCAAGGCCGCGCACGTCGAGGTGGACGCCGCGTACACGAACAAGCCGCCGGGCGGCATCGCGTACCGCTGCTCCTTCCGCGTGACGGAGGCCGTGCACACGATCGAGCGGATGGTGGACCTGATGGCGCACGAGCTGGGCATGGACCCGGCCGAGTTCCGCAAGAAGAACTTCATCAAGCCCGAGCAGTTCCCCTACCGCTCCGCGCTCGGCTGGGAGTACGACAGCGGCAACTACGCGCGTGCGCTCGACCTCGCGCTCGAGAAGATCGGCTATGCCGAGCTACGCAGGGAGCAGGCGGAGAAGCGGGCAGGGGGCGAGCTGATGGGCATCGGCATCTCGAGCTTCACCGAGATCGTGGGCGCAGGCCCCTCGAAGCACTTCGACATCCTGGGCCTCAAGATGTTCGACTCGTGCGAGATCCGCATCCATCCGACGGGCAAGGCGATCGCGCGGTTCGGCACCAAGAGCCAGGGCCAGGGGCACGAGACGACGTACGCGCAGATCATCGCCGAGGAGCTGGGCATCCCGGTCGATGACATCACGGTCGAGGAAGGCGACACGGACACGGCGCCG
>DATCLK010000153.1:0-3230 GCA_036563975.1 Longimicrobiales bacterium
GCTCGAACGCCGGGTTCGACATCGCGCTGGTCGCCGGCGGGGCGGACGCGACGGCCGAGCTCGGCATCGCCGCGCAGGCGTACCGCGGCCAGGACGTGCAGGGCACGATCAACGGCATCGCGGCGAACGGCAGTGGCCGGACCCTGCGCGGGCCGGAGGGGACGGAGATCGAGGGGCTGGTGCTCTCCTACACCGGCAGCACCACGGGCGCGGTTGGCACGGTGACGTTCACCCGCGGCGCCGGCGCCGCCGTCTCTCTCGTCGCGAAGCAGTTGCTCCAGTCCGGGACGGGCACCGTGCCCTCTGTCCTGGAACGGATCGGCGCGTCCGTCCGGCAGCTCGAGGACCGCGTCGCAGAGATGGAGGACCGCCTCGAGCGGCAGCGCGAGCAGTTGATGCTGCGGTTCGCGGCGCTGGAGCAGATGCTCGCGCAGGCGCAGGCGCAGTCCCAGTGGCTCGCCGGGCAGGTCGCGCAGCTCGGCGCCAGGAGCGCGGCGCGTTGAGGAGGAGCGGCGTGACGATGATCGGTCAGCGGAACGCTTCGGCGTACCTGGAAGCGAAGATCCTGAGCAGCAGCCGCGAGGAGCTCATCCCGCTGCTCTACGAGCACCTGTGCGCGAACCTGCGCCGCGCCGCGGCGCAGATCGAGGCGGGTGACATCGAGGGCAAGGCGGCGAGTCTGGATCGCGCGTCCGGCATCATCTTCGAGCTGCTCGCCTCGCTCGACTTCGAGGCCGGCGGCGACCTCGCCTCTCGTCTGGCCGCGCTCTATTCTTTCTTCGCGCGAGAGATCGCGGAGGCCAGCCGGACGCTGGACCGGCCGCGGCTCGAGCGCGTGATCGGGATGGTCGAGTCGCTGCACGGCGCCTGGCAGCAGGCCGCGGCACAGACGGCCAGTCGGTCGCGGGACGCCGGCCGGCGCGTGGGGGGATGATGGGCCAGGCCGTTGCGGCCGGCGCGCAGCCGGAGCGCGGGCTCGAGGCGCGCATCGAGGCGTACGAGCGGTATGCGACGCTGGTGCGCGCCCAGATCGAGGCGCTGGAGCGCGGCGACCTGGATGCGTTCGGGACGCTGCTCCGGCAGCGCGACGCGCTGGCGCGCGAGCTCGGCGGCCCGGCGCATGCGGCGCCGGCTCCGGGCGCCGCGATGGCCCAGCACGCCGCGGCGCTCCGGGAGGCGCTGGAGCGCTGCGCCGAGGCGGACCGGCGGCTGATCGAGCGGCTGCGCGCGATGCGCGCCGAGGCGCGCGACCGCCTCCGGCGCCTGGAGGCGAGACGACCGCGGATCGGTGCGTACCTGCGGAGCGGGCCGCGGGCACCCCGCCTGGACGTGCGCCTGTGAACTGGAGGCGCACGCGCCGGCCCGGGGCCCGGACCTCGCCCGGCCGATCCTCTAATTCCCGCGTTGAGGTGGAGCATGCACATCGAGAACATCGGCTCGAGCCGACTCGCGCAGGCGGGCGGCCCGCCCCCCGTGCCGGAGGAGGGGGAGCGAGCGGGCCGCAAGCCGGTGCAGGAGGTCAGCCGGGTCCCCGCGGCGGACCGCGTCGAGATCTCCGAGGAGGCGCGCGTCCTGGCCGCGCACGCGGAGATCGCCGCCTGGCTCGAGGCGGAAGCCGGCCTGAGCCCGGAGAGGGTGGCGGCCCTGCTCCGCCGGCTGCGCGAGGGCGCGTACGACACGCCGGAGGTCGCCCGCGAGGTGGCGCGCCGGTTGCTCGAGAGCGGAGACCTCTGATGGCCGCGCAGCACGCGGTGCGCGGGGCCGGCGTCCCGATCGAGTTGCTCGACGACTCGGAAGCGACGCTCCGCCGCGCCGAGGGACTCCTCGCCGAGCTCGGCGGCGCCATGCCGGACGGCTCCGCGTCGCACGGCGGCGGCCCGGCGCCGGGGGCCGCGATCGCCGCGCGCGGCCTCGCCGGCCTGGGCGAGGACCTGCGCCGTGTGCGCGTCGAGATCGACCGCGCCACGGGCGAGATCGCCTGGTGCCTGAGCGAGGCGCGCGCCCTGCTGGACCACCTCCAGCGGCGCGTGGAGCGGGTTGCGCGCCTGGCCGAGGCAGCGGCCCCGTCCACCGGCGCGGCGCCGATCACGTGCGTCGCCCCGGTACGCGGCGAGCTCCCGCCGCGGCCCGTGGGCCGGGCCTGACGGCTGCGTCGGCCAGCGACCCCGGCGCGCGACCCGACCGTTCCGCCGCGCCTTCTTCCCACCCATCCGACGGCCGGCTCCCGACCGCAGCCGGCTGCGCCGCATAGCACCCCACCTCCCACTGCCCGCTGTTGCCGGGGCCGATGCCGGCGGCAATCCGTGACCCGGCGGCTGCGACCGCGCCGTGTGCGGTGCGCCGGCTCTCGCCGGAACCCGGCGGCGTGAGGCGCCGCTGGCCCTGATGACGGCCGGAGATGCCTGCCATGCTGTCCTCCATGCTCTGGGTCCGCGAGGCGTGAGCCACGGCCCGGGCCGATGACGGCCCGGAGCGCCGGCGGCGGGCTTTGCGCCGGCCCCGCGCTTGTGGTGGGGACCCGTCTCCGGCAAGTTTCTGGAGCGGCCGCCGGCGCTCGCCGGCTGCCCCGGGACGAGGAGCGGTGTTCACTCCGAGGAAAGGAGCACGCGGATGTTGGTCGTGACAACTTCGTCCATCGAGGGTAAGAGAATCACGCGGTACCTGGGGCTGGTCAGCGGTGATGCGATCATGGGCGCGAACATCTTCCGGGATCTGTTCGCCAGCGTCCGCGACATCGTGGGCGGCCGGTCGGCGGCGTACGAGAAGGAGCTCCGCAAGGCGAAGCAGATCGCGCTGGAGGAAATGATCCAGGAAGCGGCGCAACTCGGCGCGAACGCCGTCATCGGCGTGGACCTGGACTACGAGACGATCGAGCTGGGGCAGGGCGGCGGGATGCTGATGGTCAGCGCCAACGGCACCGCGGTCGTCTACGAGTGAGGCACGGGGGTGATGTCTTGAGCGCGAAGGCGCGCGTGCTCGTCCCAACGCTGGCGGTGATCCTGGCGCTGGACATTGTGACCAAGCGCTGGGCCCTCGCCGCGCTGGCCGGCGGCGAGCGGATCGAACTGTTCGGCGGGCTGGTCCCGCTCACGCTGGCGTTCAACCAGGGGGCCGCGTTCAGCCTGCACCTGGGCAGCGCGTCGCGCTGGATCTTCATGGGGCTGTCGGTGGTCGCCCTGTGGATCCTCGCCGCGCTCTACCGCGCGGCGCTGCCGGAGGACCGGCTGCGG
>DATCLK010000154.1:0-13307 GCA_036563975.1 Longimicrobiales bacterium
CGGTCAACCCTTGTCCGCATCAGAAGTTGAAGCCGAAGAAGAAGTCGACGAAGGTGTCCCCGAAGTCCTCATCGGGGTCGAAGCGGACGGGCGGCAGTTCACCGATGCGGAAGCGGCGCCCCACGTCGAGCCGGAGCACGAGGGGCGGGCCGAGCGAGGTCCGGAAGCCCAGCCCGTAGCTGCCCCACGTCCCCTCCGGCTTCTGGCCCTCCAGCCAGCTCGAGCCAGCGTCGACGAACAACGCCCCCTGGATGCCGGGGAAGCGGAGCTGGCCGAACGGGAAGGCGAGCGCGAGGCCGTGGAGGAGCGGGAAGCGCCACTCCTGGTTGACGAGCCACACGCGCGAGCCGGCGAGAGAATAGCGCGGATAGCCGCGCAGCTGGTGCGTCCCGCCGAGGACCGCGCGCCCGGGAATGGCGCCGTCGCTGTAGAAGCCGTAGATGCGGAACGCGTACGCGCTGAGGAGCGAGGTGCGCAGGTAGCGGCGGTAGTCGCCGAAGATGACGTAGTTCTCCGCGGCGACGCTGCGCGTCACGTTCTGGCCGCTGACGTCGCTCGGCAGCGTGCAGTTGAAGCAGGCGACGAGGCCGGCCGTGATGTTGAGGCGCTCTCCGTCGATGGGGCCGGTCGGCAGCCAGAGGGTGTTGTCCTTGACGTACGAGAGGTAGTTCGTCGTGAGCACGCCCGCGCGGGTCAGGTCCCGCGGATCTTCGCGCGGATCGGGTCCGAAGAAGCCATCATCGAACGCGTCTTCCACATCGATGCGGTTGCTGTGCTCGAGGCCGAGCCGCAGCTCGAGGCGCTTGAACTTGGAGAAGGGATAGCTGGCGAGGAAGTAGCCGCCGTACGTCTCCTCCTCGTAGATGTTGAAGACGACATCGCGGAACAGGCCTTTGAAGCGGAACACCCCGGCGCCGAAGTTGAGCCGGCGCGAGAGGTTGAGGTACAGGAGGTGGCCGCTGAAGTTGTCCACGAGCTGGCCGAAGTCCTGGGCCTGCGCCGCGGAGATGCCGAGGTAGAGGATGTGGTCGCCGAGCATGTCGCTGGCGAGGAGCTGTGCCCCCTGCGCGGAACCGATGCCGGGTGCGACGACGGCATCGCCGCCAGCGAAGTCCAGTGAGAACTCACGCCACTGGTCGTAACGCGCGGACCTTGCCGTGGCGAGAATGGGTGCGTCGAGTTCGGCCCACTCCCAGCCCATTGGCAGGGACGCGCCGTTGGGGGGTCCGTCGCCGAAGGCGAGGCCAGGCGCGTGTGCGTCGGCGAGGGCGATGGTCGGCAGCGTCGCGGTGTCGGCGGTGAGGCCGTAGCGGTAGATGCGGAACATCCCCTCGCTGAAGCCGGCGAAGACGACGCCGCTGCCATCGGGCAGCCACTCGGGATCGAAGGCGCCGCCCGTCATGGAGGTGAGGCGCCGTCCGTACCCGGCGCCGTCGACCACGTAGAGGTCGAAGATGCCCCCGCGATCGGAGCTGAAAACGATGCGCGAGCCGTCGGGGGACCAGCGTGGATCCTGGTCGTTCCAGGCGCCGTAGGTCAGATACCGGATCTCGCCGGTCTCGACATCGATGCTGAAGAGGTTCGTGTATCCCTCCGGGCCGAACACGGTGCGGTCGGAAGCGAACACGATGGTGCGGCCGTCCGGCGCCCAGTCGGGATCCTGGTCGCGGAAGTGATCGTTCGTGAGGGCCCGGAGCTCCTGCGTTCGGAAGTCGACGACGTAGAGGTCGGAGAAACCGGACGTGGAGAGCCCCTCGAAGACCACGCGGTTCCCGGATGGATCCCAGGAGGGCGACTTGATCCCGACGAGGTCGGGCCACTGATAGCGCCCCACGATCTCTCCGCGCTCGACATCCCAGAGGAAGAGCGCGTCGCGCTCCAGGTACTTGGATCCGAACGCGAGGATCCCATCGGCGTTGATGTCGATCCTGGATTCGTAGGCGTGGAAGGATTCGAATTCCGCGCTGCGCTCACCTTCCACCACCGTGCGGACACCGCGCTCGCCGAGGCTGAGCTTCGTCCTGTAGATGTTGGTGTAACCCGTCCTGGGAGAGAGGAAGAACAGGTCCGGGGTGCTGTCTCCGGGCGGAGTATAGAGCACGGGCTTGAAGTTGGCCCCGCCGCGGTAGATGATCGGCTCCGCACCGACGTCGAGCGGCGGCCTCTGCCCGTACACGGGGAAATAGCGTTGCTGGAGCTCGTAGCGCCACTCGCGGCTGAGCTGCTCGAGGTCCACGCCGAGCACGCCCTCGAGTACTTCCTCGAACGTGTTGTACTTCCAGTAGTTCTCGTAGACCTGGACGATGTACTCGTCGCCGAACCGCTTGGTGAGATACTTGTGCAGCTCCGCCCCCAGCGGATAGGAGGCGAAGCTGTACATGTAGTTGAAGTCCCTGATCGAGGGGAGTCGACCGGTGAGGACCATGTCGCGGATGAACATCTCGTCCTCGGTGGTCTGCTCGCTGGACCAGAACTCCGCGAGGCCCTCCGTCCACCAGTGAATCGCCTGGGGCGAGACGCGGCGCTGCCCGGGGTAGAGGCGCTGGACCTCGGCCAGCTTCGAGAGCTGGAAGGCGTGGACGAGCTCGTGCCGCAGCGTGTTCCGGAACTGCGCGTAGTCGCCACGGAACGGCAGCGCGACGCGTCGCTTCAGGTACTCCGTGAATCCGAGCACGCCCTCCGGGATGAAGCCGGGGAAGACGTTCGTCTGCTCGAAGTGCTGATCGGAGGAGTAGACGATCAGCGGGATCCGCCGGAAGGGGTGATGCTGGAATTTGCGCTCGAGGAAACGGTAGCTCTCCTCCGCATAGGCCAGCGTCAGGCGGGCGAGCGTCTCCTCCTCCGGATAGTAGTAGACGTCCACGTGCTCGCCGGAGAGCACGTGCCAGTTGAAGTTCCGGTACTGGATCTTGTTCTTGCCGAACGGGACGGTCTGGGCGGCGAGTGGCGCCGCGAGCGTCAGGAGGCCGAGCAAGCCCGCGAAGGCGGCGGATCGGTTCATGAACGGCACCTCGATCGAGGTGATCGGTCATTTTGCGCGAGGCCGGCGGTCGCGTCAACGCCGGCGACAGCGCCACCGGAGGCGGCGGCGTCCCTCGACCGGGCCAGGACCACGCGGGCGGCTCGTGACGGACAGTCCGCCGGTTCCCGGTCCCGATGGCACCGATGCGGCTACGTTTCCAGCGGGCTCGGGGCCGGTCGTTCCCGCAGCGGCTTGCAAGGGCCGGGCCGCCCACGGCGACGAGCCCGGCTGCGGAGCGGCGGCGGGTCGGCGCACTGACGGCCGAGGCCAAGGCGGGCCGGCGGGGCGCCCGACGGCATGCGCGCCATCCCGCCGACTGACCCGTGGCGGGAGCCGTGGCACCGTGGGGCTGGCGCCACGCGGGCGGCGCGTTCGAAGGACACCTGATCTGCGTTGAAAAACGCGCGAGAGATCGGGATTGTGCCCGGCGACAGCTCATCTTAGGGGCCGTCGTCCCCGCCGGCCGCCCCGCGTGCCGCTCGCGAGAGCGGCCGCAGGCCGGAGGCGACCGCACGCTGCTCCGCCGCACGCCGTACCGGGGAGCGGAATGGGCCGGTGGCGGGGCGCCCCCCCGCGGCTGCGGCGAGCCGGCTGGGTCCGGGCCGGCCACCGGCAGCGTGGCTCAGGGAGACGGCGTCGCGGCGTCCCGAAGGAGCTGGAGCAGATCGGGAGGCAGGCGCATGGGCGTGCCCCGCGCGTCGAGCGCGACGAGAGTGGTCGTCGCGAGAGCGAGGCGCGCGGGCGGAGAGGGTGCGGCGCGGCCGATCTCGTAGCCG
Source organism: Longimicrobiales bacterium (assembly GCA_036563975.1). GTDB lineage: Bacteria > Gemmatimonadota > Gemmatimonadetes > Longimicrobiales > RSA9 > RSA9. The sequence continues at coordinate 3,799 of DATCLK010000154.1, forward strand.
AACGTCACCGCCCGGGATTGGACACGCTCGATCCAGGTCTCGACGCGGATCTCCTCATCGTAGCGGGCGGGAGCGAGGAAGCGGATCCGGGCTTCCGTGACGGCCAGGTACACGCCTTCGCGCTCGAGCTCCGCGTACGTCCGGCCGAGCGAGCGCAGGAAGTCCGTGCGTCCGATCTCGCACCAGACGAGATAGTGCGAGTGATAGATGACGCCCATCTGATCCGTTTCGGCGTAACGGGCGCGAAAGGTCGAGACCGTGCGGTGCGGGGTGGTCACGGAGACTCTCGCCAAATGCCGAGTTCTCTCGCCCGGTCGCGGGCGGCCGGGGTGATCAGGTAGGGGGAATGACGCGACAGGATCTCGCCGCGCGCGGCGAACGCGGCCACATCGCGTTCGGTGACGAGGGGCCGGCGACCGCGCGCGGCGGTGCGGCCGCGGCCGGCGGCGCCGGGCAGGTCGACGAGCATTGCCAGGTCGCCGTCGCGAACGGCGGCGGCGTTGGCCTCGTCCGCATCCAGGTGCAACTCCGGGCGGTGCTCTGGCCCGACGTAGACCGGCACATCGTGGAGCGTGATGGCGCGGCCGGCGCCGCCGCAGCGCACGGCGACGCGATCCCCATCGCGGAGACCGAGCTGGGCAGCGCGATCCGGCGAGAGGTGGACGTGCGCAGCCGCGATCACCACGGGCACGGGTCGGCTGCCGGCGGGCCCCACGAGCGTCGCCGACGGCGCGTCCCTGAAGTCACCGGGCAGGCGCACGGGCGCATCGATCCCGAGGCGGCGCGCGTCCGTCATGGTGATGGCGACACGGCTACGCTGGCGGAAGGGCCCGAGCACGCGGATGCGATCGAGCTCTCCGCGCGGCCCGATGAGGCGAACCGTCTGCCGCCAGGCGACCTGCCCGGGCTGCCGCAGCTCGTGGAGCAGGGCGGGCGTCTCGGAGCCGAAGAGCGCGCGCCAGTCCTCGTCCGTGAGCAGGGCGTATCTCGGCGCGACGCCGATGGGGATCTCCCTCGCGCGCGGATCGAGGGCGACCGGGCGGGCGCGGCGGGTCGCGCCGGGCGCAGCGGCGCCGAGGCCGCGGCGGGAGGCGGCGGCGCGCGCGGCGACGACCCCATCCGGCGCAGGCGCCACGCCGTGCACCGGCTCGTTCCAGACCGGGGCCGAAACGTGTTCGCGCTCCGTGTAGCCGTACGGGCGCGCGGGCGGCGGCCCCGCGTCCTGGCTGCGCAGGATCTCCCGGGCGATGAGGTCCGCGAGGCGGTCGAGGTCCCGTTCGTCCATCAGCGTCCAGCGCGGTGCTGCCGGAGGAAGTCCGCGACGATGCGCTCCACGTCCGCTGCGGTGATGGGCCGCGCGGGGGCGTGCGGCGCGCCCCCAGCCGCGGAGTCCCGGCCGGAACGCGCAGCCGCCGGGACGGCGCAACGCGCGCCGGGCAGGTCGGCGGGAGCCGGCGACGGGACCGCGGCGGGAGAGATGGCGTCGCGCCCGGAGGCGGGCGCAGCGACGTCGCCCTGCGCGAGCAGTCCAGGCGCGGGCGACGGTTCCGGGCGCGTCATGCTGCGGACCTCGTAGGCGAGCCGCTTCACGTTGATGAGGTGCAGCGGCGTCACGTTGTCCGACGTGATCGAGCCGCCCGGGGTGCCGGGGCCGAGCGTCATCGCGGGCGCGAGGCCGGTGGTGTAGCCCGTCGCCCCCATGGCCGCGACGGTGTTCACGAGGATGCGGAAGGCCGGCTTCTCACGGAAGAACGCATCGATCACGGCTTCGTCCATCGAGTGGATGACGAGCGAGTGACCGAGCCCGCCGAGCTCGAGGATCTGGATCGCGCGCTCGCAGCACGCGCGCCAGCCGTCCTCGACGTAGAAGCCGAGCACGGGGCTCAACTTCTCGATGCTGAGCGGCTCGACGTCGCGCCCCACGCGCTCCAGGCGGACGACGAGCACGCGCGTGTCCGGCGGCACCTCGAAGCCGGCGCGCCGAGCGATCAGCGGCGCATCCTGGCCGGCGAGCGACGTGTCGAGGTGGCCGCCGGGCGTGAGCGTGCGCTCGAGCAGCCGCTTCTCGTCGGCGTTGCAGACGTACGCGCGGTGCTCGGGCAGCCGCGCGAGCACGGCATGCTCGAGCGGCGCGTCGCAGATGATCGAGTTCTCGGCCGAGCACAGCAGGCCGTTGTCGAACGACTTGCCCGTGACGATGTCGGCGACGGCCTTGTCGACGTCCGCGGTGCGCTCGATGATCGCCGGCACGTTGCCGGGTCCCACACCGAAGGCCGGCTTGCCCGCACTGTAGGCGGCGCGGACGAGGGCGGCGCCGCCGGTGGCGAGGATGACGGCTGTGAGGGAATGACGCATCAGCTCGTGCGTGCCCTCGAGCGTGACGGTCCGCATGCAGCCGATCAGGCCCGGCGGAGCCCCCGCGGCACGGGCGGCCTCGGAGAGGATGCGGACGGTCTCGACGACGCACTCGGTCGCACGCGGGTGTGGGGAGAAGACGATGGCGTTGCCCGCCTTGACCGCGATGATCGCCTTGTAGATCGCCGTGGACGTGGGATTGGTGGACGGCGTGAGCGCGGCCACGACTCCCATGGGGATGCCGAGCTCCTTGACGCGGGCATCCGGGAGGACGCGAAGGATGCCGCGCGTGCGGAGGGGGCGATACGCGCGCCAGACGTCTTCCGCGGCGAAGCGGTTCTTGAGGACCTTGTCCTCGTAGCGGCCCATGCCGGTCTCATCGCGGGCCAGGCGCGCGAGGTGCTCGGCGTTGGCGGCGGCGGCGCGGGCCATGGTCTCGCAGACGCGGTCCACATCCTCCTGGGTCGAGAACGCCCACGCGGCTTGCGCCCGGCTCGCGGCTTCGAGAAGGCGGCGGGCCTCCTGGATGGAAGCCAGATCGCTGTCGAGGTCTGTGGCCATGGGCGGGCCCCGCGGAAGTGGATGGGCGGCTCAGCCGCCGCGGTAGGCGTCGAACGCGCGGAGGAGCTCATCGCGGCCGGCACGGGATACGGCACGCCCCTGGAGCGGGAAGCCCGGCAGGGCGCGCGCGCGGCGGCGCAGCTCCACGACGCGCATGGTCTCGAGCTCGGAGCGCGGCGGGAGCACAGTTGGGTCGCGGCCGGGCGCGGCGCGGCGCGGTGGTGCGGCGCCCCGGCTGCGGCCCCCGTGCGGCGCCGCGCCGGCGGGAGGCGCCGGGGGCGCGCCCGCCGGGCCGCCGGGGTGGAGCGCCTGTCCCGTATCCGGATGCGGCCGCGGGATCACGTGCATAGCGACGAGCTCGCCCACGCGCTGCGCGGCGGCGGCCCCGGCGTCGACGGCGGCGCGCACGGCAGCGACCTCGCCGGCGAAGTACACCGTGACGAGCCCGGCGTCCGCGTACTCGCGGCCGAGGAGGCGCACGTCGGCGGCCTTGACGCCGGCATCCGCCGCTTCCAGGGCGCCGACGAGGCCGCGGGTCTCGACCATCCCCAGCGCGTCTCCCGGCGGCATCGGAGACGGCAGGTCGCGCCCGCGCGTTCCTGTGGCGGCTCCGCTACCCGCGCCTGCCGCCATCGGCGTTCACTCCTCGGGCCGTTGGGGCAGGATCATCTCGACATCTGCGTGGGGCCGCGGGATGACATGGACGGAAACGAGCTCGCCGACGCGCTCGGCCGCTGCGGCGCCCGCGTCGGTCGCGGCCTTGACCGCGCCCACGTCGCCACGGACCATGACCGTGACGTACCCGCCGCCGATCTTCTCCTTGCCGATGAGTCTGACGTTGGCCGCCTTGACCATGGCGTCGGCGGCCTCGATGGCTCCGACCAGGCCCTTGGTCTCCACCATCCCGAGGGCATCGAAGGGCATGGCTCCTCCGCGAGGAACGTTGGGCTGCGTTCGAGGAAAACGTGGGTGCTGCGGATTCGTGCGGCCCCATTGTACGGCACGGGAGCACGGGGCGTCAACGGCCTTGTGAGGCGGTGGCACGGCGCCCTAGCTTGGCGGGTCATGGGCAAACTGCATTTCATCGCATCGGACGTGCACCTGGGCGCGGTGCCGGACAGCACGGAGCACGCGTTCGTGGCTTTCCTGCGGCACGTCGGGGAGCATGGCGCCGACCTGCTGCTGGCGGGCGACCTGTTCGACTTCTGGTTCGAGTACGGGGCCGTGATCCCGGGCAAGCACTTCAGGGTGCTGGGCGCGCTGGCCGACCTGGTGGACGCGGGGATCCCGGTCACGATGGTCGGCGGGAACCACGATGCGTGGGGTGGCCGCTTCCTGCGGGAAGAAGTGGGGATCGACTACCACACGGGGATCGTGCGGCTGGAGATCGCCGGCAAGCCCGCGCTGGTGGCCCACGGCGATGGCCTGGGCAGCGGCGACCTGGGCTACCGCATCCTGAAGCGCGTGCTGCGGAGCCGCGCGTCGGTGCTGGCGTTCCGGGCGCTGCACCCGGAGCTGGGGATCCGGATCGCGCGGGCGGTGTCGAGGACGGAGAGCCGCGAGGAGGCAGATGCGGCGACGCGCGGGCGGGCCCGCTTCCTCGAGACGTGGGCGGCGGGACAGCTCGAGGCGGACCCATCACTGGGATGGGTGATCTGCGGCCACGCGCATCTCCCCGCGATCAGGGAGCTCGAGCCCGGCCGCTTCTACCTGAACCCTGGGGACTGGATCCACCACGACTCCTACATCACCGTGGACGCAGCGGGCACGCCCGAGCTGCGGCGCTGGCCGCGTCAGGCGACGTGAGCGTAGGCGACCTCCGGCAAGCGACGAGGGCGAGTCTGCGGCGCTGCGCGCGCGAGGCAGTGCGGTCGCAGCCGTCCATGTCCACGACCGCGCTTGCCGCGTCAGGCAGCGCGGTCGTAGCCGTCCACGTCCACGAGCTCGACCTCCCCGCCCAGGTCCCCGATGAAACTGCGCGCCACCTCGAGGAAGCGCTCAGGCGAATCGCTGACGAAGAAGCGGTGCTGGGGCCGCGGGCGGGCCTGCCTCTCCAGGAGCCGGGCATCCCTCAGGACGCGTTCCGCATCCAGTGCCGTTTCAGCGGCGGAATCGACGAGTTTGACGCCGTCGCCGAGGCACTCCGCGATGATCGGCCGCAGGAGCGGATAGTGCGTGCAGCCGAGGATCACGACGTCGGCGCCGAAGCGCCGGACCGGCTCGAGGTACTCGCGGGCGATGAGGCGTGTGGCCGCGTGATCCGCCCAGCCCTCCTCGACGAGCGGCACGAACAACGGGCAGGCCTGCCCGAGCACGGCTGCGGACGGGCTCAGCCGCTGGATCTCGCGCTCGTAGGCGCGGGACGCGATCGTGCCGGCGGTTCCGAGCACGGCGATGCGACCGGTGCGCGTGGCACGCACGGCCGCGCGCGCCCCCGGCTCGATGACGCCGACGACCGGCACGCCGAGCTCAGCCCTCAACCTCTCGACGGCGTGGGCCGTTGCGGTGTTGCACGCCACAATGATCATCTTCACGCCGCGAGACAGCAGAAAGCGCGCGGCCTCGGAGGCATAGCGGCATACGGTGGCCGGCGACTTGGAGCCGTACGGCACCCGTGCCGTGTCGCCGAAGTAGACCACGGACTCGCCCGGCAGCCGGCGCCAGAGCTCGCGCACCACGGTCAGGCCACCCACGCCCGAGTCGAAGACCCCGATCGGCTGCCCTCCGTGCTCCCTCAACGTTTGCCTCCGGCAGGAACGCTCACGCGGAACTCGACGCCGCCATCCGGGCGGGGCTCGGCAGCGATCGTGGCCGGGAAGTCGGCGAGGTGAGCGTTGACGTACGCATCGGCGGCGCTGGCGAAGGTCCAGAAGATGGTCTGGGCGATCCAGTCCTCACGCTGCTCCTCGCGCGCGCTCACCAGCCGCCGGATGCTCTGCACGCGAGGATCATTCGCGATGTCCTCCTCCAGTGCGGCCGGATCGCTGTAGCGCTGCTGCAAGTCCGGGTCCTCCTGTGCTCGGTCGAGCAGCTCCTGCCGCACCTTGGCGACCCGCCGGCGCTCGATGGAGCGCGCCTCGTCCAGGCGTGCCAGCGTCTTGAGGAGCATGTACCAGCTCCCGGTCTGCGCGGCGAAGTAGATGCCGCCGCGCAGGTACGACCCCGCGTACGCCTGCCCCCAGCCGGGCACGAGCAGAGAGCGGATGAAGGCGCCGCGTGGGCTCAGGGTGCGCGGCGAGCCGGCGGAATCGGCGGGCGGCGCGGCGTCCGCCACCGGCGCCTGTGCGGCGGCGGGAACGCTATCCGCCGCCGCGCGCACCTGGGCCGCAGCCGGCGCGATGCAGGTGAGGAGAAGCAGGAGCGGCCCGACGAGCCGAAGCGCGCGGGTCATCATGGCCGCCCACCTCCTGCCGGCGCGAGGACCGGGAGCACCGCCGGCGCGATCTGCACGCGGACGGGCGTCTCGCGGGCCTCGCGGAGCTCCCCGTCCATCTGGAAGAACAACGGCGCCCCGGCGGGGCCCTCGACCACGATTGTGCGCGCTCGCTTCATCTTCACCTTCGGGGATCGGCCATGGCTGCCTCGCATCACGCGAGGCAGCACGGCGGCGATCTCCACGTAGCTCAGCTCATCGACGATGCAGACATCGAACCGCTCATCATCGGGCGCGGCCTCCGGCGTCAGGAAGAAGCCGCCACCCTGACACGGCCCGTTGCCGACGGCGAACAGCATCGCCCGCTGCTCGAGGCCGTGACCGTCCAGGGACACCCGCAACGGAACCGGGCGGAAGCCGCGGAGCGCCTGGATGGCCGCGACGAGGTACCGCAGCACGCCGGGCAGAGGAGGCAGGCGCGCGATGCGCCGCACGACTTCCACGTCGACCCCGGTCCCCAAGCCGTTGACGAAGTACTCGACCTGGCCGTCCCACTCGGCGCGGCCGACGTCGAGCCGGCGGATCAGCCCGCCATCCAGCGCCCGATACGTCCGCACGCGGGCGGACGACGGGTAGATCGCCTTGACGAAATCGTTGCCGGTGCCAACCGGAAGCACGGCGAGGGTGGGTGCGCGGGGCTGCTCCGCAGCGGCGCCGAGCAGGCCGTTGACCACCTCGTGCACCGTGCCGTCCCCGCCGGCGGCGACGACGACGGAGGCGCCGTTCGTGGCGGCCGCCCGGGCGAGCTCCCGCGCGTGGCCGGGCCCCTCGGTCCTCTCCAGAGAGAAGCCAATCCGCCGTGCCTCGAGCTCCCGCTCGATCTCGGCGCGCAGGCGGCGCGCGCGGCCGCCGCCGGCGACGGGGTTCAGGATGACGACAACCCGATCGGCCTCGCCGATGCGGCGCTCGGCGGCGTGCAGGGCATCCCGGACGGAGACGGGAGCCGAGCCCAGATCGCGGACGGAATGGCTCAGAAGATCCGACTCCCGCGCGGCAGGCTCATTCGCCGTGCCGGCCGATCTCGGCCACGACTTCACCGATGACGGCGGCACTGAACCCGCGGCGCATCAGGTAGGCATGGAGACGACGGCGGTCGCGCGCCCGTTGGGCGTCGGCCGCGGTTCGGGAGGCCGCGCCGGCACGGGCCGCGTCCTTCCCCGCCTTGCGGCGCCAGGCCCTGGCGGCCGCACGGGCGAGGTCCAGCTCGGAAACACCATCCTCGCGGAAGACCTCCTCCACCGCCCCCGCGGCCTGCTCCGGCGCCACGCCGCGCGCCCGCAGCTCGGAGACGAGGGCACGGCGCCCGCGAGGCCGACGGCGGATGCGCTCGCGCACGAATCCGGCGGCGAACGCCTCGTCGTCGAGCCAGCCACGGGCCCGCAGATCCGCCAGGCACGCGTCCACGGCGTCCTCCGGAAACGACTTTCGCAGCAGGCGGCGCCTCAGCTCCTCGACGGACCGCGGCCTGTAGGCGAGCAGGTCGAAAGCGGCCTGGCGGACCCGCCACGCGAGGTCGGCCTGCTCGAGGCGCGCGAGCGCCGCCTCGTCGACGGCGTCGCCGACACCGAGGCCTGCGGCCGCGACGACGTCGACCGCCGCAGTGCAGCGAGTGACGCCATCCACGCAGACGGCGACTCGACCGGGCCGCCCAGGCAGCGGCGAGAGCGCGGTGATCCGGATGAGCACCTCCTGGCAACAGGCACCCCGTGCGGGCACGGGGTGCACCGCGCAGCTAGTACAGCCGCGGCCGGGAGAAGGTGCCGCGCCGGGCGACCACGGGACCGCGTGGGAATCGAACCCACCAGGGCGGTTACTCGCCGCCCTTGCTGATTTTGAAGATCAGAGGCAGCACCAGCCACCATGCGGCCCCCCGGTGCGCCGGATCGCACCGACTCGCAAGGGATGGGCAGGGAGCGCGGTCGGTGTCAAGGCCGGCGCTCGCCACGCGCGCCCGCGCGCCCGGACCGACCGCGCTCCGCAGCAGCGCGTCACAGCGGGCCCGTGGGGCCCGTACGCGCGCCGGGATCGACACAACGCTGCCGGCCCTCTCCGCCGCTGCAGCCACACGCGCCGGAATCAGCCGATGACCGCGATCGCCTCGATCTCGACGCGGACATCCCTGGGCAGGCGTCCGGCCTGGACGGTGGACCTGGCCGGCCTGTGATCCCCGAAGTAGCGCGCGTAGACCTCGTTCATCGCGGCGAAGTCGTTCATGTCCGCGAGGAACACGGTGGTCTTCACGACCTGCTGCAGCGAAGATCCCGCGGCCTCCAGGATGCCGCGCAGGTTGTCGAGCACGCGCGCCGTCTGCGCGGCGATGTCCCCGGGGACGATCTCGCCCGTGGCCGGGTCGAGGGGGATCTGGCCGGCGGTGAAGACGAGGTTGCCCGCGACGATCGCCTGACTGTAAGGCCCGATGGCCTGCGGTGCGCGGTCGGTCTCGATTCTCCGCAGATCGGTCACCGAATCATCCTCCTCCCACGTGAGCTTCGTTTGCGCATGCACGAACGCGTGCGCGCCACCTCACGCCAACTGAAAGGCGCGAACCGATGCGCGCAGTTCTTCCGCCGTGACAGCGGCCACTCCCGCCTTGCCGACCTGGATGCCGGCGGCGTGGTTGGCGAGCACGGCGGCCTCGGGCAACGAGGCGCCGGCCGCGAGCGCGGTGGCCACGACGGCCGTGACGGTGTCGCCCGCGCCCGAGACGTCGTAGACGGATCGGGCGACGGTGGGGACGCGGACGAACTCGCCCGTCTCGGTCACGAGCGAGAGGCCGTCCTCGCCCAGCGTGACGAGCAGGTTGAGGCAGCCCAGGCGCGTGCGGACCTCGTCCATCCAGCGGGGGTCGTCAGCCATGACCGGGGCGCGGAGCGCGGCGCTGAGCTCGACGCGGTTGGGCTTGAAGACGGTCGCGCCGGCGTAGTCGAAGAAGTGACGCTCCTTGGGGTCGACGACGATGGGCACACCGAGGCGACGGCCTGCCTCGAGCGCAGCCGCGATCACGGTCGGGGCGAGGACGCCCTTGTCGTAGTCTTCGAGGACGATGACATCGGCGCCGGGTGCGAGGGCCTCGATCGCGGCGATGAGCTCGGCCGCGGCGTCCGGGCCGACGTCCTCCTCCATTTCGGTGTCGAAGCGCGCGATCTGCTGGTTGCGCGCG
>DATCLK010000155.1:0-12566 GCA_036563975.1 Longimicrobiales bacterium
CCGAGCCCGCCGAGCACGACGAGCGTGATGAAAATGGTCTGCGTGACGGGATCGCCGGCGAAGGGAGCCAGGCCGCCGCGGAACACGGTGTAGCCGGCGTTGCAGAACGCGCTCACCGCGTGGAAGATCGCGGGCCAGACGGCGCGGATCGGGCCGAGGTCCGGCGCCCAGGCGATCCAGAACGCCAGCGCGCCCGCCACCTCGATGAGCACGGTGTAGCGGAAGATGCTGCGCACCAGTTCACCGGGCTCGACGTGCAGGACGGCTTCTGCTCCGCCCACGAGCGCCTCCTCGCGCAGCGAGATCCGGCGGCCGATCACCAGGATGAGCAGGGTCGTGAACGTGAGGATGCCGAGGCCGCCGAGCTGGATCAGCAGGAGGATGACGGCCTGGCCGGCGGGCGTGAAGTACGTCGCGACATCGACGACGGTCAGGCCGGTCACGCAGATGGCGCTCGTCGCCGTGAACAGCGCGTCCACGAGCGAGAGCCGCTCGCCCACATAGAGCCCGGGCAGGAGCAGCAGCAACAGCGTGCCCAGCAGCACCAGGCCGAGGAAGCTTCCGACGAGGAGCTGCGCCGCGGTGAGCCGGCGCCAGAGCGAGAGGGAGCGGCGGGTCTGGCGCTCGAGCGCTTCGAGGATCTCAGCCGCGCCGGCCATCCAGTCCGAGGAACGTTCGGATCTGGCTCTCGAGGGCCTCGATGTCGGCGCTCGTGTTCTTGCAGGGCCCGTCCGGCAAGGCGAGCGTGGTGCCGAGCACTGGGAGTCGTCCTGCGACGTCGCGGACGCCACTGACGAGGTCCCGCTCGCAAGCCACCGCGACAACGGCGCTGGGCCGCGTGCGTGCGATCATCTCGCGCGCGTACCGCCCGCGCGATGCGACGAAGAGCGGGACGCCGTACCGGCCGGAGAGCTCCATCGCCCGCTGCATGCTCTCCTTGTCCAGACAACGAGGCAGCAGGATGAGCAGCTCATCGGGGCGGATGCCGGGGCGAGCGCGTGCTGCCGCGAGGGCGTTGTAGACACGCAGGCCGGCGTTGCCGGCCCGGTCCCTCGAGATGCGGAACCAGCGGCCGGACCGCTCCGCGAGCGGGAGCGTCTTGGGGAGCAACCCGCGCTCCGCGAGGATGGGTGGAAGCAGGTTGCGGCCCAAACGCAGGGAGATGGCCAGGGCGCCGAACCACGCGGCGAGGGCGAGACACGCGGCGGCGAGCGTGAGGCCCAGCACCGTCGGCAACGGGGCCCAGAGCTGGGCCAGCCGCGGTGCGACGAGCCAGAGGATGGTGCCGACCGCGAGGATCCTGGCCCCGAACCAGGCGGCCAGGAGCCGGAAGAAGAGCCCCGGCGGCTCTCGGTAGACGCCGTTGCCGGGCAGGGGCGACCCGTCCCAGTCGTCCCACTCGTGACCCAACCGGCGATCCGTACGGAGCTGGAGGATCCGGGGGGCGGCCGGTTCACAGCCGCGATGGGCCTCGGTGATCTCGCGCGCGTCCACACCGGCACGATAGAGGGCTGGTCGATGCCCGTCAAGCAGGCCGGACGCGGCGCGCCGGCTTGACGCCCGCGCGCGCCGGGACGAAAATCTGGGCCCCACGCTCGGGAACCACCAACGGAGAAGCCCTGGGGAATGGCGACGAAGGAGGAGCTGCTCGAGCGGCTGCACGCCGCCGGCGTGCGCATCCTGCGACTCCAGTTCACGGACATCACAGGCGTCATCAAGAGCGTCGAAGTCCCGGCGAGTCAGTTCGCCAAGGCGCTGGACGGGGGGATGCTCTTCGACGGCTCCTCGATCGAGGGGTTCGTTCGCATCGAGGAGTCGGACATGATCCTGAAGCCGGATCTGTCGACGCTGGCGATCTTCCCCTGGGCCGAAGACGAGGACCGCGTCGCCCGGCTGATCTGCGACGTGCACACGGCGGACGGGAAGCCGTTCGAGGGCGACCCCCGGCGCGTGTTGCGGCGGCAGATCGAGGCGGCTGCGGCCATGGGGTACCGAATGATGGTGGGCGTGGAGGCGGAGTTCTTCCTGTTCTACCGGACGCCGGAGGGGCTGCCGACCCGGCGGCCGCACGACGCGGGCGGCTACTTCGATCTGACGCCCGTGGATCTCGGCGAGATGGCGCGGCGCGACATCGTGAACGCGCTGGAGCAGATGGGCGTGCGGGTCGAAGCCAGCCATCACGAGGTCGCGCCCGGCCAGCACGAGGTGGACTTCCGCGTCGAGGAGGCGCTGGTCGCAGCGGACAATCTGGCCACGTTCCGCTTCGTCGTGCGCAGCATTGCGCTCCGTCACGGCCTGCACGCGACCTTCATGCCCAAGCCCATCTTCGGGCAGAACGGCTCCGGGCTACATACCCACCAGTCCCTCTTCCGCGGGGACGAGAACGCGTTCTACGACCCCAAGGCGCCTGATCAGATCTCGCGCATCATGCGCTGGTACGTGGGCGGCTTGCTCGAGCACGCACGGAGCTTCTGCCTGGTGACGAACCCCCTGGTGAACAGCTACAAGCGTCTCGTGCCCGGCTACGAGGCGCCGGTGCACGTCGCGTGGGCGCATCGCAACCGCTCGCCGCTGGTGCGCGTGCCCGCACGGCGGGGCAAAGGCACGCGCGTCGAGCTCCGCATGCCCGACCCCGCCGCCAACCCGTACCTCGCCCTCGCCGTCCAGCTCGCCGCGGGCCTGGACGGCATTCGCCGTCGCATCGAGCCCCCCGAGCCGGTGGAGAAGAACATCTTCACGCTGTCGGTCCGCGATCGCCGGCGCTACCGGATCCAGGAGCTGCCCCGCGACCTGAGTGAAGCGCTCGAGGCCTTCCGCCGCAGCACCTTCATGCGAGAGGTGCTGGGAGATCACGTGTTCAACCACCTGATCGCGGCGAAGGAGCAGGAGTGGCAGCAGTACAGCACGCAGGTGCACGACTGGGAGGTCGAGCGCTACCTGGCGAGCTACTGAGACGCGGCAGGGCTGGGGAATCGTAACCGAACGTGCGTCCCCTTCGCGGCCGGCAGGTACTCGACCCGGCCGCCCAACTCGCCTCGCACGACCGCGTCCACGATGGACCGGCCGCTCCCCGTCACACACTCGACTTCTTCCGGCATGCCGATGCCGTCATCCATGATCTCCAGCCAGTACTCGCCGTCGCGTTCCGACATGTGGATCGCGACGGTGCCGGTGCGCTCGCCGGGGAAGGCGTGGCGTAGCGAGTTGCTGAGCAGCTCGTTGAGGGCGAGGGCGACGGAAACGGCAGCGCGCTCGTCCAGCAACGCCTCGCCGCAGCGGACATCGAGCTTGATGCGGCCGTTGGCGCGGAACGCGTTGCGCAGGCGCTGCGCGAGCCGTTCGACGATCTCGTGCGAGGGCACGCCCTGATACTTCTTGTGGCGCAGGATGTCGTGGACCAATAGGAAGGCGTGCAGGCGGTTCTCCAGCGCCGCGAGAACGGCCTGTGAAGTCTCGTCCGGCGCGCGCTGCCGGGCCATTCCGACGAGGCCTGTGATCTTGGCGAGGTTGTTCCTGACCCGATGGTCCAGCTCCTTGAGGAGCTGCTGGCGCTCCTCCGCGTCGCGACTCGCCTGCTGATACAGGGCGTAGTTCTGCTCCGCGAGGGCGCGGAGCCGGTCGGCCGCATGCCGCAGCTCGCGCTCCACACGGTGGACGCGCAAGCGGGAGCCGATGCGCGCCATGAGCTCGGCCGCGTGGAACGGCTTGGCCACATAATCGTCCGCGCCTGCTTCGAACGTCCGGACGACGTCGTCCGGCGCCGTGCGGGCGGTGACCATGATCACGGGGAGGAGCCGGTCGTAGCGCTGCTTGATCTCACGGCAGATGTCCCAGCCATCGCGGTCCGGCAGCATGGCGTCGAGGAGAACGAGGTCCACCTCAGGGAGGTGGGCGAAGACATCCTCACCTCGAGCCACGCTGATGACGCGGAATCCCTGGAGGGCGAGCATGTCCGTGAGCAACTGGCGCGCGTACAGCTCGTCATCCACGACCAGGATGGTTGACGTCTCCTCCCCGTCGCGCGTGGGTACACGATCAGCGCAGGAGAACGGATCGATGCCGGCGCAACGATCCGCCTGCTCTTGCCCCTTCGGCGGGGGCTGCCGCAGACCAGCCATCGTCGGTCAGTTCAGCGGCGACAGGTCGAGCGACCTCAATACACTACTCCTTCTGGAGCAACGGCGCGGCGAGCAGGATCTTCCGAGCGAGCTCCACCATCGGCGTATTCTTGTCCTGGCTCGTCTTCTGCAGGAAGCGATACGCTTCCCGCTCGGTCAGCCCGCGCGTCTCCATGAGCAGGCCCTTGGCGCGCTCGATGAGCTTGCGCTCTTCGAGCTTGATCTCGAGCTGATCGCGCTGGCGCCTGGCTTCGAGCCACTCGTCGAACCGTGCCCGGGCGACGGCGATCGCCGGAGCGAGATCGTCCGGATCCACGGGCTTCACCAGGTAGTGGAAAACGGGCGACCGGCTGGCCTCCTCGACCGTCCGCTCATCGCTGTAGGCCGAGAGGATGATGATGGGGATCGGCCGTTCGGTCGCGATCTGCTGGGCGGCCTCGGGTCCCGTCATCCCCGGCATGCGGATGTCCAGGAAAGCGAGGTCCGGTTTGGTTTCACGCGCGAGATCGACGGCCTCTCGCCCGCTCGTGGCCGTGGCCACGACGTGGTGGCCGAGACTCTCGAGCTGACTCGTGAGGGCGAGGTTGTGCAGGGCCTCATCATCGGCGATCAGGACGCGTAGCGAGTCGGCCATTGCTGCATGCTCCTTCCGGGAAGAGGTGGACCGCGATCGCGCGGCGGGCGGACCTCACCGCCGCTCGAGTGCCCAAAAAATGCGAAGCGCGCGACCCCGTGTCGGGGAGGCGCGCCATGACCTCGAAACGGCGACCCGGCGACAGGTTCCGAAACGGCGGATCAAAGTGCAGGCGCGGCGGCGTTCGCGCAAGGGGCGTCCGGCGGCGAGGCGGGCGTGCGGCGGCCCGAGCGGGTGCCAGCCGGAACGTCGGCTCGCCGGTGGCGTGGGGTGCGAGCAGGAGCGGGCCCCAGCCCGCGCCCGGGCACGGGCGATCCGCGCCGTGGCGCCTCGCGGGTGCGCCACTCGTGCCAGTTGACCCATCAACCCTCCAGCAGGACGATCGCGGCCGCGACGTCGTCGGTGTGGGAGAGCGAGAGGTGGATGCGCCGGATCCCGCGCTGCTCCGCGTAGCGGGCCGCGCGGCCGTGCAGCCGGATGCCCGGCCGGCCGGATGCCTCGCGCAGCACCTCGACGTCCCTCCAGCCCCCGCCCTCGCGTCCGTAACCGGTGCCGATCGCCTTGAAGAACGCCTCCTTCGCCGCGAAGCGGGCGGCGAGGGAGCGATCCGGCGCCGCGAGCCGGAGGCAGTAGCCGAGCTCCGCATCGGTGAAGAGCCGGCGCAAGCCGCGCTCGGCGCGTCGCTCCCGGAACCTCCGGAGCCGTGCGACCGGGACGAGGTCGATGCCGGTTCCGACGACCATGAACCGTATAATACGATCCGGACGGGGGCCATGAGAAGCTCTGGTGGGTCAGCCCGCGGAACCTGGTCGACGGCGCGGGAGTAACCAGTGCCGGTCGGGAGGGCGTGGCGCGCATCGCGCCGCGCTGGGCGCCCGCGGGAGGCGCCTCCGGCCTTGGCCCCGCTCTTGCACCCCGCGCCCCCGGCCAGCGCTGACGCGCGAGCGGCCCACCCGCTCGTACTCTCGATCTGGGATCCGCATGCGGTTGATCGTTCCCCTGCTCGCATTGCTGCTGGCGGCTCTGATCCTCTCGCCCGGCGGGGTGCCGATCGAGGCGAACGCCGCCACGGAACCATCGCAGGGGGAGGGCGCCGCGCCTCTCGCGGCCGCGCAAGCCATACCGCGCTCGCAGCCGGCGCCACCGCCAGCAGCGCGCACGCCGCCTGCAGCGGCCGCGGCGCCAGTCGCCCCAGAGGTGCTGGCGCTGCGTTCCGATCTCGAGGCCGTGATCCGGAGCACCGGCTGGCGCGGCGCACGCTGGAGCGTGCTGGCCGTGTCCCTGGACCGGGGCGACACGCTGTTCGCCTTCGCGCCGGATCAAGCGCTCGCGCCGGCATCCAACATGAAGCTGCTGACGACGGCGGCGGCGCTGTACTACCTGGGCCCCAACTTCCGGTACTCGACGTTCCTCATCACCGACGGGAGAGTGGAGGGCGGCGTCCTGACCGGCGACCTGGTCATCTATGGCACCGGTGACCCCACGCTCTCCGACCGGTTCTTCGGGTCGAAGACGGCGGTCTGGGAAGCGCTGGCGGACAGCCTGCTCGCCCAGGGCATCCAGGCGATCCAGGGAGACGTGGTGGGCGATGCCTCGTACTTCAGCGGACGAGCCGCGGGGCTCGGCTGGCAGGAGAACTACGTCAACGCCTCCTACGCGGCCATCGCGAGCGCGCTCTCGTTCAACGACAACATTGTGACGCTCCGTATCCGCCCCGGCGAGCAGGTGAACTGGCGCCCGCGGGTGCAGTTCATCCCCGGTGGCAACGGGATCGCGATCGTGAACCAGGCCACGACGCGCCAGGGCCGGTCCCGGATCGACGTCAGTCGCGTGGGCTACGCGGGGCCGATCGTCCTGCGCGGTCAGATCGCGCCTGGGACCGGGGACATGTGGCGGGCCGTTCCCGTGCCGGACCCGGCGCACTACAGCGCTGCCGTGCTGCGGGAGGTCCTGGAGCGGCGGGGCATCCGGGTCACGGGGAGGGTCCGCTCCGTGCTGCGGGAAGAGGAGTCTCTGCTGGCGGGCCGCTCGGTCTTCGCTCCGGCGTTCGATGGCGAGGCGGCGCTCCGCGTGCTCGCGGTGCACCAGTCGCCGCCGCTGCAGAGGATCCTCGAGGTGACCAACAAGAAGAGCCACAACCTGTACGCCGAGCAGGTGCTGCGCACCGTCGGCCGGGTTGCGGTAGGGGAAGGGACGGTGGAGGCCGGAGCGCGAGCGGTGCGCTACATGCTCGAGTGCGAGACGGGCGCCGATGATGCGGACCTGGCCGACCTGGTCATCGATGATGGCTCCGGCCTGTCCGTCCTGAACCGCGTGAGCGCCGGCGACATGATCCGGCTGCTGAGCTACATGGCCCGCTCGCCGATGTGGAACGCGTACTGGGAGACGCTGCCGGAGGCGGGCGCGCCGGACGGGCTACGGCGGATGCAGCGGACGGCGGCCGAACGCAACCTGCGCGCGAAGACGGGCACGATCGACCACGTCTCGGCCCTGTCGGGGTACGTGCGCGCGGCCAACGGCGAGCGCATCGCATTCGCGATCATCAGCAACAACGTCCCGTCCACCTGGAAGGCGAAGCGCGTCGAGGACGCAATCGGGGCGCGGCTCGCGGCGTTCCGCCGGTCGCAGGCCGGCCCTACCCTGGCAACGACCGCCGGAGCCGGCTCGCCGGCTACCGCAGGCACGGTCGCGGTGCAGGCGGCGGCTACGCAGGCGGACACGATCACCGCCGGAGCCCCGGCATCCGCGCCGCGCACCTACACGATCCGCCGCGGCGACACGCTGGATGGAATCGCCAAGCGCTACGGGCTCACGGTGCGGGCGCTGCGCGAGGCAAACCCGGGCGTGAACCCGAGGCGGCTCATGCCTGGCCAGGTCATCCGGTTGCCGTGACGTCGAGGCGGGGCGGCGCGGCGGTCGAGGCTCGTCGCCAGGCGCGCGCGTCGGCCAACGCACGCGCCCCAACTCGCGCACGCGCGTGACGCCGCTCAATCCGGCAGGACGCGGCGAACGAAACGGAAGGACTGGCGCAGGCGCGCTTCCCGCTCCGACTCACCCTCCAGATCATCCTCGCCCACGCCGCCAGCGGACAGCGCGGAGTGGATGATCCGCGATCGGCCCAGCGAGAGGGCCACGTGTGTGATGCGGTCCCCGCGCTCGGCGAAGAAGAGCAGATCACCGGGGCGCACGGCGTCCCACCCCGCGCCAGGCTCCACGGAGACGCCGACGCGCGCCTGCATGTCCGAGTCGCGCGGCAGCGCGATGCCGTGCATCCAGAAGACGGACTGGACGTAGCCAGAGCAATCCGCCCCGGCCGGCGTCACGCCGCCCCACGCGTAGGGCGTGCCGATCCAGCGCCGGGCCGTGCGCACCACGCTCTCCCCGCGTGGCGGGAAGCGGTCGCGAAGCCGGTCCACTTCCACCACTTCGCCGGCGCCGAGCCGGCCGACGCGGCCGTCCGGCAGGCGCAGGCGGCCGGGGGCCTCCCGGATCACGCGCGCTCCCCACGGGAGCCGCGCGAACACGCCGCCGTCCTCGTCACAGAGCTCCGCGCCCAGGGAGACCACCGGCTCTCCGCCGCTCCCGCGCTCCCAGGCGCGGGCCCATTCCTCGTCGCCCAGCAAGATGTAGCCCGCGTGCATCCAGCCGACGTAGCCGTCCTCGCCGCGCACGCGCAACCAGTCTTCGCGGCGCGAGAGGACGTCGACGCGGTGGCCCAGGACGTACTGGGAAGCGACAGCCGAGGACAGCCGCGGCTCGCTGTGGAGCGGCGCGACGGCCGAACGGACCAGACCGAAGGCATACGCGGCCGCACCTGGGGCGGGCAGCCGCACGATCGCGTCCGCCACCGGGCCCAGCGCCGACACGCGTGCGAGCAGCTCCTCGACCGCGCCCGGATCGGTCGCCTCGCCGACCAACGCCCACCCATCCTCCCGCGGCTCGACGCGGACGTCGAAGATGGCGGTGCGCAGATCCAGGCCGCGGCGCGCGCGGACCTCCTCTATCGTGCGGATGAGCGCTTCCATCACCGGCCTCCGGCCGGAGATGCGCCGGCCCGCGCCGCCGGCACGGGTCCCCGCCACGACCACCGCGCCCGTGGGCGGCGAGCGCTCAGGCCCGCAGCACGGCCGCGGCCAGCCGGCGGAGCCGCTCGACCCTCAGCGAGGCCGGGGTTTGCCGGACGAGAGGAAGGAAGAGGCGGCAGGCCCTGCAATCCAGGTCGTACGCGAGCGCGCCAGCGGGGAGCGAGGCCCGCATCCGGCTCGCCGGCCTTGCCTCCAGCAGGCTCTCGCACCGCGGACAATGCGGCGCTGCGCCCGCCGAGAGCTGCGCCTGGATCGCCGCCTGGTCGCGCCGATCGAAGGACCGCCACGCCAGGGCGCCAACGCGAGGTCGCATGATGGGGCCTCCCGATTTCAGGCCATCCCTCGCGGTGTCGGTGCAAGGTGCGTTCCCGGCCGGGCCGTGCAGCCCCGCCGTGTGCTCGCACCGCATCAAGCCGGGCGCGCTGCGGCGCGGCCCGACACGCCTCCCCGACGCGCAGCATCAACGCCATCCCGCGCCGGCCGCCGCCGGCCGCCGCGCGCGGGCCGTGCGGAGGCGCCGCCGCAGCTCCGCCTCGGACATCGTCATGATCGTGCGAGCCGCCGTTTCCCGCGTCTGCCAGCGGACCTCGGGCAACGGAAACACCGTGTCATCGGCGCCCTCGGCCCAGAAAACCAGGTACCAGCGGCCGTGATGGCGCGGCGTGGATTCTTCCATCGCATCGGCCAGCCAGGTTCGGCCGGCCTCGTCCACGAACGAACGCATCGGACCCCTCGGTTCAGCATTCTCTGGGAACTGCGTCGCGGAACAGCTCGGCGATGCGCGCGTCGTCCGCGTCCATCAGTTCCGCGTGCGCAGCATCGTACCCCACAGAACGGAGCGGTGCCTGCCGGACAGAGCGGCCCTGCCCGGGGCCCGCGGGAACGAACAGCGCGTAGAGCCCGCCCCAGGACTCGCGACCCAGGACCACGTCCCAGGCCTGGCCGTCGCCGTCCACGAATCTACGCATGGCACTCCTCCTGCGCGCCCCCTTGCGGCGGTGCACGCGCGACCGCAGCGTGTGAGCCGTCTCAATCGAAAAGAGGATACCCCCATGCCCCAGGCGTTGATCGATCGACTGGAAGAAGGAATCCTCCAGATCGCGGCGTTCCTGCCGCAGCTCGCCGCCGCGCTGGGGCTCCTGCTCGCTGGATACGCCATCGCAAAGATGGTGGAGCGCGGTGCGGACCGGGCTCTGCACAGGATCGGCTTCGACCGCTGGATGCGCGAGGGCGGCGTCACGGAGGCGCTGCAGCGCGCCGGCACGACGCTCGACCCGTCCACGGCACTGGCGAAGCTGGTGTTCTGGACGGTGATGCTGCTGGTCATCCTGCTGGCGGCGAACGCGCTCGGCCTCGTGGTCGTCAGCACGCTGTTCTCCGAGCTCCTGGCCTACATCCCCAACGTGATCGCGGCGGTCATCATCCTGATCCTGGGGATCGTGCTGGGCGAGTTCGTCAAGGACCTCGTGCTCGCCTCCGCCGGCGCGTTGCCGGGCGGCCGGACGCTCGCCCGCGCGGCGAAAGCCGCGGTGATCGTGCTGGCCGTGTTTATGGGACTCGAGCAGCTCGGCATCGCCCAGGACATCGTGCTGGTGGCGTTCATCGCGGTGGTCGGCGCGGCAGCGCTGGCGGCGGGCATCGCGTTCGGCCTCGGCGGCCGCGACGTGGCCGCAGAGATCACGCGCCAGTGGTACGAGCGGACCCGGCAGCAGTCGCGCGTCGTGCGTGGGGAACGGTCTGCGGGCGGCGGCGAGGGCGAGGCGTGAGGCTCCTGGCCCGGCGCCGCCGCATCGCAGCACCGCCCCCGCCCGACGCGGAGTTCAAAGCCCCATGATGTTGTAGCCGGCGTCCACGTGCACGACCTCGCCGGTCACGCCGGCGCCCAGGTCGCTGCACAGGAACAAGGCCGCACGCGCCACGTCTTCCTGCGTGACGTTGCGGCGCAGCGGCGCCTTCTCGGGGACGAGGTTGAGGATGTTCTTGAACCCGCGCACCGCCGATGCCGCGAGGGTCTTGATCGGACCGGCGCTGATGGCGTTGACGCGGACCCCTTCCGGCCCCAGGTCCGCCGCGAGGTAGCGGACGCTGGCCTCGAGCGCGGCCTTCGCCACGCCCATGACATTGTAGCCCTGGACGACTTTCTCGGCGCCGTAGTAGCTGAGCGTGAGCACGTTGCCGCGCCGCGCCGCCAGGAGGGGCGCGGCCTCGCGCGTCAGCGCCACGAGCGAGTAGACGCTGATCTCCATGGCGGTGAGGAAGCCGTCGCGGCCGGTGTCGATGTAGCGGCCCTCGAGGTCCTCCCGGTTGGCGAAGGCGATGGCGTGGATGAGCACGTCCAGCCCATCCCACCTCTCGCGGATCTCGCGGAACGTCGCCGCGACTTGCTCGGCGTTGGTGACGTCGAGCGGGAGGACGAAGGCGGCGTTGACGCTCTCGGCAAGGGGGCGCACCCGCTTTTCGAGCGCCTCGCCCGCGTAGGTGAAGCCGAGCTCCGCGCCGTGCTGATGCATGGCCTGGCTGATCGCCCAGGCGATGCTCCGTTCGTTCGCGACGCCGCACACGAGGGCGCGCTTGCCCTCGAACAGGTTGCCGACGTATGCCATTTCCCGGATCCCGTGGGTAAGAGAGATTGAACCTGGAGCGGCGAAGTTAGGCCCAACCGGCGGGCCCCGCAACGGGTGGTGCCGGCTGGATCTTGCGAAGCGGCGTGGGCGGGCAGATCTTGGCGCCCGCGACAACGCCGAGACCCTCTTCCCTCCCGAGAAGCCGCCGACCTGCTGCGGGGAGGCGGGGCCGGGTGCATCCCAAAGTGATGAGTGGACAGAATGCTGTGACGGCAGCCGGGGAGACACGAGCCGCGGGGCCGGCGGCCCACGTGCGCACGAACCTCGTGCTGCTGCTGGTCTTGATCTGGGCCTTCAACTTCTCGGTGGTGAAAGCGGCGCTGGCCGAGCTTCCGCCGCTCGCCTTCAACGCGCTTCGCTTCCCGCTGGCCTCGCTGGTGCTGCTGGCGGCGCTGCGGCGGGCAGGACCGGTGCCGGTGCCGCGGCGCGACCACCGCCTGCGCATCGTGATGCTGGCGCTGGTGGCCAACGTGGTCTACCAGCTCCTTTTCATCTTCGGCATGGACCGCACACGCGCGGGCAACGCGAGCGTCCTCCTGGCGGGGACGCCGGTGCTGACCGCGTTGTTTTCCGCATGGGCGGGTCATGAGCGGCTGAGCGGCCGGGCGTGGATCGGGGTGAGCGGCACGGTGCTTGGCATGGCGCTGATCGTGGCCAGCGGCGGCGGGGAGCTGGGCTTCGGCGCGGACACGCTGGCGGGCGACCTGCTCATGATCGGCGCATCGCTGGCCTGGGCGCTGTACACGGTCGGCGCGCGCGAAATGATCGCCGAGTACGGCCCCGTTCCCGTGACCGCCTGGACCCTGTGGATCGGTTCGCTGGGGCTGATGCTCCTGGGCGCTCCGGCGCTCGCGCGACTGGACTGGGGCGCGGTCTCTCTCGCGGCGTGGGGAGGGGTGGTATACGCCGGCGGATTGGGGATCGGCCTCGCCTACCTCATCTGGAACACGGGCGTGCACCGGATCGGCAACACGCGCACGGCAATGTACTCGAATCTGGTGCCGGTGGTCGCGCTCGTGGTGGCGTGGGCGTGGCTCGGCGAGCGGCCGCTGCTGTGGCAGGTGGTGGGCGCGACCGTGATCATCGGCGGGATCACGCTGGCACG
>DATCLK010000156.1:0-17316 GCA_036563975.1 Longimicrobiales bacterium
ATGCGCCGCTCTCCAGGACCACATCCGCTTCCACCGTGGGGTTGCCGCGCGAGTCCAGGATCTCCCGGGCCCGCACCTCTCGAATCGCAGACATTGAGGGATCTCGTCTCGAAGTGATCAGGGTCCGTCGCGTTCGCCGCCAGGCTCGCCGTGCCGCCGGCAGCGCGCGTCATCAGGAGGCGTGCTTGCGCATCGTGCCGTGCGCGGGCGCCTCGAGCATCCGAGCGATGCGCGCGCGCACGTCCGCCATCAACGTGTCCCGTGTCGCCTCGCTGTAGTTGCTGACGCGGACGGCTTCGCCGAAGCGAACGATAATCCGGCCTGAGCGGACGCGCCAGGCGCCCTTGGGCAGGATGTGGCGTGTCCCGAGCACGGCGACCGGAACGATGTCCACGCCCGTGTGCAACGCGAGCATGAACGCGCCTTTCTTGAAGGGCTGGAGCCGGCCGTCGCGCGAGCGCGTCCCCTCCGGGAAGATCACGACGGAGCTGTTGTCCTGCTTGAGGAGCCGGCCTGCCTCGTCCAGGGAACGGATGGCCGCGGCGCGATCGCTGCGGTCCACCGAGATGTGGCCCGCGGCCTTCCAGGCCGTGCCGAAGAGCGGGATCCAGCCCAGCTCCTTCTTGGCCACGAACCGGTAGCGCTTAGGGATGGCCACGGCGAGGGCGAAGACATCGTACCAGGAGACGTGATTGGACGCGAAGATCTGGGGCTGGTCCAGGCGCACGTTCTCGAGTCCCTCGACCTCGAGCTCGACGCCGCTCGCGCGGAGCACGCGTGCGGCCCACGTGCGTGCGGCCCAGTCGTAGACTCCGTGGCCGCGCACGCGCAGCAGCGCCGCGATCAGCACAACCATCGCGAGGACCGCCGTCACGATGACGAGGTTAATGCCCACCCAGAGCGTCCGGATCAACGCGCCTGCCCTCCGAAGTGCTGGTACCCCCGCGCGGCGAGCGGCTCCGGGCCCCCGTCCCCGTGCCGGATCCACACGCCGTCGCCTTCCTCGACCCTGCCAACGCGGCGCAGCGTCACGCCGAAGGCCGCCTGGAAGGCATCCGCGGCGGCCTCGACCGCGCCCTCCGCCGCAGCGAAGCATAACTCGTAATCCTCGCCTCCGGCCAGGGCGAGCCGGAGCGCCTCCTCCGCGCTGCCCGCCACCGCGCTCGCGGCCGGGTGCACCGGGATCGCTTCCGCGTCCAGGACCACCTTCACGCCGCCGGCCGCAGCGAGGTGCGCGGCGTCCCCGGCAAGGCCGTCGGAGAGATCGATCAGCGCATGCGGCAGACCGCGCTCCGCGAGCCACAGCGCCTCCCGCACGCGTGCCCGCGGGCGGGCGAACGCGCGGCGCGCGGCTGGCGGCGGCGTCTCGCCCCGCTGCCAGGCGAGCGCGGCTGCTGCGGCGGCCCCCAGCTCGCCCGTGACCCAGAGCGCGTCACCCGGACGCGCGCCGGCACGCAGCACGGGTCGCGCTGCCTCACCCACGACCACGATGTCCAGCGCGAGCGGTCCGGGCGAGCGCGCGAGGTCGCCGCCCAGCAGCGCTGCGCCCAGCTCGGACGCGGCTTCGTGGAGGCCGGCCACAACCCGTGACGCGTACCCGGCCGCATCCACGGGCGTGCACGCGAGTGAGCAGAGGATGCCGATCGGGCGCGCCGCCACAGCCGCCAGGTCGCTGAGCGCGGCCGCCGTCGCGCGGTAGCCGATCTCCTCCGGCTCGAGCCACGCGCGTCGAAAGTGGATGTCCTCGATGGAGAGGTCCGTGCTGAGCGCGATCCCGTCGACGAGCGCGCAGTCGTCTCCCGGGCCCACGCGCACCCGGGGCGAAACCGGCGCCTCGCCGCCACCCACGCCGGCTGGTGCGGCTGCGGGGCCATGCGGCGCGGACGCCAGGAACCGGCGGATCAGGTCGAACTCCGGGCCGGGGCCGAGCCGGATCGGCCCGGGAGACGAGGGTGCGGCCATGGGGGTCAGAAGCGCCAGCGGAGGCGGAGCGCGCCCGCGGGCGTGGCGAGCCACACGTCGTCCCCCGCGGGAAGCACATCGCGCACCGGGCCCTCCGGGATGTCCTCCGGCTGGAGATAGCGGGTCCAGATGCGGGAGTCGTGGTCGTAACGCGCCGCGCCGGCGTCTCCAGCCACCCAGAGCTGTCCGTCCGCGGCAGCCAGCGCGTGGAGCTGGCCGAGGCCCGCGACCCCGTCCCGCAAGGGGCCGGACCAGCCGGTGCCGTCCAGCCGATGCAGCGCGTCCGCGGTGATCACGAACACCGCGTCCCCCAGCGGCTGCACGTCCCGGACCTCGCTACGCAGCCCCGGCTGCGCCTGGCTGCCCGGGGCGGGCACCGGCGCGATCCCGCCGCGCCCACCCGCATCCGGCTGCCGCGCGGCGGATGCATCGGGCAAGATCCACAGCCCGTGCTCCGTCGCGATCCACAGCGTGTCCCGGCTCGAAAGCAACGCCAGAATGCGCCGCGCCGGCAAGAGCGCATCCCGCTCAACCTCGCAGCCGTCCGTCACGAAGGTGAGGCCGTTGCGTGTCCCGACCCACACGCCGCCGGGTCCGGGCGCGAGCGCAAGCACCTCCCGGGCCGGCAGCCCCTCCCGTTCCGTCAACCGCCGCCACCTGCCCTCCGCACGGTCCAGCCGGTAGAGCCCGTCGCTCGCCGCGAACCAGACGGCCGCCGTGGCGGGCAGGATGTCCCACACGTGGCCCGCGGGCGCTCCGTCGTACTCCGGCTCGTAGTGCTTCCACCTCTGGAGCCCCGCGCTCGCCACGGCCACCCCCCGCCGCACCCCACGGCCGTCGCCGCCGAACCAGATCTGCCCGCCATCCGATCCCAGTGCGCCCACGCCGCGCGTCAGCACACCGTACGACAACCACTCCACGCTCATGCGCCGGCTGTCGTAGTACAGCAGGTTGCCGCCACGCGTCGCGACCCAGAAGCGCGCAGGCTGGTCCGCCGGTTCGACGTCCGTGATCGGCCAGCGCCGCAGCCGCTCATCCAGCGTGAGCGTGCCTCGGATCGCCTCGAAGAAGGGGTCGAGCCGGCGCAGCTCGGCCTCCGGCGAGAGATCCGCGAGCCGGTTCGGCCCGGCACCCGGCGGAACCGGCTCCGGGAACAGCGAGCCACGCCCGAGGCGCATCCAGCCAGCAGGCGTGGCGACGAACACCTCGCCCGTGGACGCATCCGACACGATCCGGAGAACCGGCCCGCCGGGCACCGGACCCACCGACTCCCATTGCCCGGAGTGCATTCGGTAGACGTACAGGTTCCCGATCTCGGTGCCCATCCACAGCGCGTCGAGGAACCGGTCGTACAGCAACGCGGTCGGTTGCTCCCCCGGCGGGAACCCGTCCTCGACGGTGATCGGCGGCTCCCAGCGCCGCGCGGCGTGGTCGTAGATCTCGATCCCCCCGGGCGATGCGGCGTACGCGCGCCGCAGATCGGCCGTGACGGCGCCGAGCTCGTTGAAACTGGTGATCAGGATACGCTCATCCGGCCGCCAGAGCCGTCCGGATTGGGCGTGTGCGGCGGATGCAGCGAGGCACGCGGCGGCGATGGTCACGGCGAGCGCCCGCCCTGCGCACGGCAGAGCCGCGCGCGGGGCCCAGCCGCGTTGCTCGCGGGCGGCCCGTGTGGGTGGTGCGCCGGTGCCGGCGGTCTCCATGCGGATCCCTTCATCCAGGGGGTACGCCGCCCCATCGGCGGGGAGCACGGCTGGGTGACCCGTACGCATGGTACCGGCCGCCGCCGGTGAAGATCCCGTCAATGCCGCGGCGGCTGATCGAAGGTGACGAACGGCAAACCCAGCGGTGGCCGCCGCGCGCCGGGGATGGCGAAGGCGCGATGCAGGTGCTCGCAGGCGTCCAGCGGCGAGAGCGAGCGGCCCCTCGCCGCGAGGTCCGCCGCGCGTGCGGTGTAGAAGAGGCCGAGCGCAGCCGCCGTCCGCGCATCGTAGCCCGCCGCGAGCATTGCGCCGATCACGCCCGCGAGCTGGTCTCCCATGCCGGCGGTGGCGAGGTCCGAAGAGCCGACCGTGTTCACGAGCACGGGCTCGCCCGGCGCCGCGACCACGGACGGCAGTCCCTTGAGCAGCACGACGCACGCCGAGGCGTCCGCGAGAGCGCGCGCCGACGCCAGCGGGTCCCGCCGGATCTCCGCCACGCTCCGCCCGGTCAGCCGGCTCATCTCGCCGGGGTGGGGGGTGAGCACGGTCGGCCTCGCGCCTCCGATGCGCGCCAGCGCATTGCCGCCCCGAGCGGCCAGCAGGGTCAGCGCGTCCGCATCGAGCAGCACCGGCTTGCCGGCGGTCGCCTCGAGCACAATGTCCAGCGCGCGCTGTGCATCGTCGTCCAGGCCGAGCCCGGGCCCCGCGAGCACCGCCTCGCAGCCTTCGGCCGCCGCGCGCAGGGCTGCCTCATCGCTGCGGTCCGCGAACACCGCCTCCGGCACGAGCGTCTGGAGGATTTGTCGGTTGGCTTCGGGCGAGGCGATGCGCACGAGCCCGGCGCCAGCGCGCAGCGCGCCCCTCGCCGAGATCGCCGCCGCGCCGGCCATGCCGGCGTGACCCGCGAGCACGAGGAGCCGGCCCACGCTGCCCTTGTGGGCGTCCGGCGGGCGTGGGCGCAGCCGCGCCTCAGCCCAGCCGGGCGTGATCAGCTCCGCGCCCGGCCGCTCGGGGCCGTACGGCGGGAACCCGATCTCGACGACGACGAGACGGCCGCAGTATGCGCGCGCAGGCTGAAACATCAGCCCCGTCTTCGGCCAGCCGAACGCGACCGTGACCGACGCGCGCACCGCGATGCCGGGCACCTCGCCCGTCGTGGGATCCACGCCGGAGGGCAGGTCCAGCGCGACCACGGGCCGCCCGCTCTCGTTCAGCGCTTCGACGACCTGCGCTGCGGGCGCACGCGGCGCGCCCTGGCTCCCGGTTCCCAGGATGCCATCCACCAGCACGGCCGCTCGCCGGAACGCCGCCGCGGCCTCGCTGGCGGGCAGTGCCTCCACCTGGTGGCGGTGGAGGAGCGCGGCGTCGGGCGGCCGCGTGCCCGCCTGCACGTACGCGACCTCGCGGCCCCAGGACGCGAGCGTTCGCAGCAACACCAGCGCGTCGCCGCCGTTGTTGCCGCTGCCGACTGCGGCCACCACCGGCCCGTCCGGGAACAGGCGGGCAAGGACCTGCGCCGCGCTCCGGCCGGCGTTCTCCATGAGCACGCGCTCGGGCACGCCGTGCCGTTCCCTCGCGGCGCGATCCGCGGCCGTCGCTTCCGCCGCCGTCAGGAGCGGGACGGCCGCAACGCCCCAGACGTCCTCGCCACTCATCCTGCCGCTCCATGAACGACGACGCGCCCCGCCACCGCCCGCGCGCGCGGTCTGACCACGACCGCAACGGCACGCGGCCGCCGCGCACCCCGGTCTGCGGGAGAAAGCCGTCCGCTGACCGATGGGAATCGAGGGTGAGGCATCCGGATCCGCGTCGCTGCCGGCGGCGCCGGGAAGGGTGGCGGGCCGGGCGCGCTACTTGTAGCTCTGCCCGATGGTGCGGCCGAAGCTGATCTCGCCGTTGTCGATCCGGATGTTGAACCCGCATTCGGGATTCGAGCAGACCCACGCCTTGTAGGTGATGGGCGCCCCATCCCGACCGTAGTCCGAGAGCGGCAGCATCTGGCCGTGCTCACACTTACGGCACTGCGGGAACTCCATGTTGGACGGCATCGTTCATCCCCTCCCCTCAGCAGGTTCTCCTGCAACGGCTGATCCGCGGCCGGCTCCGCCCGGCTAGCCCGGCCCGCGGTGCGGACTCAGAGCAGCGCGCGCTCGACCCCCGAGCGAACCGCGCCGCACGTGGGACACGCCTCGAACGCGTCCCGCCGGGCCAGATAATCCTGCACCGCCGTGACGAAGGCGGCGTGACTCCAGATCAGCGGCGTCACCGAGAGCGGCGCGCCGGAGAACGGGTCGAGCTGCTCGGGCAGGAGTCCTGATCCGACCGCCCGCTCGGCGACCCACTCCAGCGGCTCCAGTGCAGCCTCCAACGCTGCCGGGTCCTCCGCCCGCGCGATGCGCCACCCCGCGTGCCAGCATTGGGCGATGAACCACGGGTTGCCGGGGACCCGCTCCCAGTCCTGCGTCACCGCATGATAATAATCCCCGCGGTAACGGGCCAGCCCGCCGACCTCGGTCCGGACCGTGAGCCCCTCAATCACGTTCTCCAGGGTGCTCACGAGCCGCGGGTCATCGACGGGCAGCACGCCGAGGAAATGCAGGCCGAACAGCGAACTGTCCGGTGTATCGTCGCGGATCACCTGGCCGCCCGGACCGCCGTCGGCCAACACCAGCATGCGCAGGAACCGCCCGCGCTCCTCGTCCCAGAGATGCTCGAGAATCCCGCGCCGAACCTCGTCCGCCGCGCGCCGGTAGCGCGCCACCAGGTCCGCGTCCCCGAACGCCTGCGCGAAGCGAGCCGCCGCATCCAGCCCGGCCCAGACCGCGGCGCACGTGAACGTCAGCACGCCGCGCCGCTCTTCCCACAGATCCCAGGAAGGCAACGGCAGGCCCGTCGCCGCATCGCGGTACTCGGCGAGGAAGTCGGCCGCGCGGACGATGAAGGACCGGTACAGCGGCTGCACCTCTTCGACGTTGCGGTAGCGTTCGAAATGCCGCCACAACGCCCACACCACCAGCCCCGTCTCGTCCTCCTGGATCGGCAGCACCTTCTGGCCCTTCGCGTCCACCCACGGATGCCACGACGACGCGAGCGTCCGATCCGCGTTGTACTTGTGGAGGAAGTAGCCCTCCTTCTTGATCAGCCGGCCCGCGAAATCGAAGAACCGCTGGGCGAGCGACGCGTACCCCGCGCGGCTGAAGGCATCCGCCACCAGGGCGCCGTCCCGCGGCCACATGTAGCTGTACGTGTCCCGCGCGAACTGCGCAATGTCCGAGTCCGTCGCCGCGATGATCGCCCCGCCCTGGTCCACGTGCGTCCGCATGACCAGGAGGCTGGTCCGGTACAACGACACCAGCGACTCGGGCAGCCCCGAGTAATCCACGCCGTGGTGCTCCACCCACAGACGCCAGTACCGCGCCGTACGCTCGATCAGCGCCAGCGGCCCCTGCGAACGGATCAAGGCGTCGAGCTGCAGCAGCTCGCCGTAACGCTCGCCTGCCGCAATCCAGTAGTACAGCACCTCCTCCCCTCGCCCCTCCACGTCCAGATCCACCGCGATGATCGAGTCCACCGAGCCCTGCGCGATCGGGTTCCCGCTCAGGATGCCGTCGCCTTCCGCGTCCCGCCACGTCCCCTCGGCCCCGCTCACACGCTTCTTCCCCGTCGCGTACCGCGTGATCCGATGATCCGGCGGCTGCCCGGCGCCCATCATGAAGTACCGGTCGCGCTTGTAATGCACCACCGCGTCCAGCTCAGGGTCATAGAGCGCCGTGTCGCCGACCTCGCTGCCCGAGATGTAGAAGTCCTGGTGCAGGAACACCCGAACCAGTCGCTGCTCGTCCCTCAGGTTGCGAACCCTGAGCTCGCGGCAGAAGACATCCACCTCGAAGTCCACCGCATCCCGGCACTCCAGCTCGAGCCCGAGCCACGGTTGGCGCAGCACGGTTCGGCCCACGAGCGTACCTTCCTCGTAGCCGATCTCCCGTTCCCACGAATCGTCGACCCAGTGCGTCGCTCCGTCTACCCACACGCCAAACCGGAACGGATGTCCCTCCGTGTGGTTCTCCAGCCCGATGCGCGGATAGTAAATGTCCCGGATCTGGTAGAGGTGATCGAGATTGACGAGGAATCGGCCATTGCCGAGAACCAACGATCGCGCCATCGAGATCACCGCAACGTCACGGTGCCAAGCACACGCCGGCCCGCCACGCCGCGCGCGCGCACCGGCGCCCGCGGGTGCGCGGAGCGGCCACCCGTCCGACTACAGCCCTGCCCCCCACGGATAGTTCCGCTCGAACGCATCCTCGAAATCGAAGACTCCCTCGAAGTCCTCCAGGGCGTCGTCTTCCTGGCGGATCAGGATGCCGCAGTCGACGAGCGCGAAGACCATCTTGCCCACGTCTGCCGTCTCGCGGATGCCCCAGTACTCCAGCACCGTCCGCGCCATGGGACCGAAGCGCTCGAGCGCCAGGTCCCGCACCCCTTCCGCGAGCTCGCGGCCGCTGATGTGCCGCGGCTCCGGCAGCCGCTCCAGCACGTAGTGCAGCGCGCTGAGGATGAAGAGGTAGGCCGTTTCGTGATAGGCCGGATGGCGTTCGCGCAGCCGGCTCATCACGTCTTCCGCGAAAGTGATCCCGTTCATGGGAACGACGTTTCCTGCCCGGGCACGCCACCCCCCGGCCCGACACCGGCTGCGTGCCGACCCGCCCGGGTCGACTCCCGCCCGGACGCCTCGCGTGACTCCTGGATCGAGGTCAGAGTGCGACTACCCCCTCACGTTCGTCGCAGAAGGCCCCGGCATGCGATGCGCCGACACACCAAACCACGCCGGTTCCGGAACTGGTCCGCCGCCGCTCCACCCTGCGAGCCCACCTGGAATTTCGCGTTACGGCCCGCCGCGCGCCAGATGCGCGTGCAAGATTCTCGCCGCCGCGCCCGGCCTCCGGCGCCCTGCAGGCTCGCCGCAATGGGCCAATCCCAGGCTGCCGCTGGACCGATCGGGCCGCCTTGCGCGTCGCCTGCGCCCTGGCGCCGCTGCAGGACGCGGCGACGCGCCGGTGCCCCACCCGCCGCTAGGCCAGCCGGGCCGTCGGCTCCGCCTTCCGGTACTCCGGGTACAGGGGGTACGCCTCGCAGAGCTCGGCCACCCGGGCACCGACCCGCCGGGCCACGGCCTCGTCGCGCGGCGCGGCGAGGACCTCCGCAATCCAGCGGCCGATCATCCGGAACTCCCCCTCGCCCATGCCTCGCGTCGTGAGCGCCGCGGTCCCGATCCGGATCCCGGAGGTCACGAAGGGCGAGCGCGTCTCGCCTGGCACGGTGTTCTTGTTGACCGTGATCCCCGCCCGCCCCAACGCCTCCTCCGCTTCCTTCCCGGTCAGATCGCGCCGCCGCAGGTCCACGAGCAGGAGGTGGTTGTCCGTGCCGCCGCTGACCAGGTCGAAGCCCTGCCCCATCAGCTCGTCCGCGAGAGCGCGCGCGTTCGCGACCACCTGCCGCGCGTACGCACGGAACGACGGCTCCATCGCCTCCTTGAACGCGACCGCCTTCGCCGCGATCACGTGCATCAGCGGCCCGCCCTGCATCCCGGGGAAGACCTGCTTGTCAATCGCCTTCGCGTGCTGCTCCCGGCACAGGATGAAGCCGCTGCGCGGCCCGCGCAACGTCTTGTGCGCCGTGGACGTCACCACATCCGCGTGCGGCACGGGACTGGGGTGCACGCCGGCCGCCACCAGTCCCGCGATGTGCGCCATGTCCACGACCAGTGCCGCGCCGACCTCGCGCGCGATCGCGCCGAACGCCTCGAAATCGATCACCCGCGGGTACGCCGAGGCGCCGGCAACGATCACCTTCGGCCGCTCGCGCAGCGCGATCTCGCGCACCTGGTCATAGTCGATCCGACCGTCCTGCTCCCTCACGCCGTACGCGATCACGCGGAACCAGCGGCCGCTGAAGTTCACGGGCGAGCCGTGGGTCAGGTGCCCGCCGTGGGCGAGGTTCATGCCGAGGAACGCATCGCCCGGCTCCATGAACGCCATGTAGGCGGCCATGTTCGCCTGCGCCCCGGCGTGCGGCTGCACGTTCGCGTGCTCTGCGCCGAACAGCTCACATGCGCGTTCGATCGCCAATCGCTCCACCACATCCACCCACTCGCAGCCGCCGTAGTAGCGCCTGCCCGGGTAGCCCTCCGCGTACTTGTTCGTCAGCACGGAGCCGAGGGCTTCGAGCACGGCCGGCGAGACGAAGTTCTCGCTCGCAATCAGCTCCAGCGACGCATGCTGCCGCTCCGCCTCGCGCTGGATCGCCTCGAAGACCTCCGGGTCGGTATCTCGAAGTGCGTGCATTCCCCTCATCCTGTTGACAGCGGCAAGGCGCCGCCGGCGCGGCGTCCCGCAAGCACGCCACCCGGCGGCTGCCGGCTCACGGCGCCCGGAAGGACCAGGCGCCCCCTACCTCAAACCCTCGTCTTCTGGATCCGTGCCACCTGCTCGATCCGGCGCTCCGCCAGCCGGTCCGCCGCGTCGTGGGTCGGGATCCCCTGCTCCTTGGCGAGTTCGAAGAGTTGCAGCAGCGTGTCGTAGATTTCGCCGGCCTTCCGCTTGCTCCGGTCTGGCGGCCACCCGGACAGCTCGCCGTAAACGTTGATCAGCCCGCCGGCGTT
This sequence comes from Longimicrobiales bacterium, assembly GCA_036563975.1. Lineage (GTDB taxonomy): Bacteria > Gemmatimonadota > Gemmatimonadetes > Longimicrobiales > RSA9 > RSA9. The sequence goes on from DATCLK010000156.1 coordinate 10,327, forward strand.
GATCACGTAATCGGGTGCGTACAGGATGCCCCGCCGCACAAGCTCATCGCCGTGCCGTGGCTCCGCGAGCTGGTTGTTGGCCGCCCCGGCGATGATGTCGCACCGGAACTGCGGCACCGTCTCATCGTTCACGACGCCACCCAGCGCGCAAGGCGCGAAGATCTGCGCCTCTACGCCGTAGATCGCGTCGGGCGCCACGGATTCCGCGCCGAAATCGCTGACCACGCGCGCGACCTTTTCCTCATCGATGTCCGTGACCACGAGCTTCACGCCTTCGGCGGCCAGATAGCTGCACAGGTGGTAGCCGACATGGCCGAGCCCCTGCACTGCGACCGTCATGCCGTCCAGCGAGTCGCTCCCGTACCGCTCCCGCGCGCAGGCCTTGATGCCGCGATACACGCCGTACGCCGTCACGGGCGACGGGTCGCCGGAACGGCCGGCGATCCCCGCCACGTACTCCGTCTCCATGTGGACGTAGTCCATGTCCTCCACGCTGGTGCCCACGTCCTCCGCCGTGATGTAGCGTCCCTTCAGGGACTCGACGAAGCGACCGTGCGCGCGGAAGAGCATCTCGCGCCGCGGCGTCTTCGGATCCCCAATGATCACTGCCTTCCCGCCGCCCAGGTTGATCCCCGCGACCGCCGCCTTGTACGTCATTCCCCGCGAGAGCCGGAGCACATCGATCAGCGCTTCGCGGTCCGACTTGTAGTTCCACAACCGTGTCCCTCCCAACGCGGGGCCCAGCGTGGTGTCGTGGATCGCGATGATGCCACGGTAGTTCGCCGCCGGCTCGTAGCAGAAGACTACCTGCTCGTGCTCGTGCTCGCTGATCAGGTCGAAGATCTCCATCCCCCTCTCCTGGATTCCGGCGCACTCGCCCGCACCTCACGGGCCCCGGCGCATCGAGCTACACTGCTCGCCGCACGCGGCCAGCGTCGGCCGGCACGCGGCCGGCGATCACGTCCGGTACAGCTCCCGCACGATCAGCCGTCGGAGCGCCTGGTTCGTCCCGCCCAGGATCTCGGTCACCTTGGCATCCCGCATCAGCTTCTCGACCGGGTAATCGCGCATGTAGCCGTACCCGCCGAACACCTGGACCGCCTGCGTGGCGATCCACATCGCCGCCTCACCCGCGCACACCTTGGCCTCTGCCGTCACGCGCGCGTCGGGTGACGCCGCCGCGCTGCGCAGCAGGCCGCGCGCGGCATCCAGGCGGACCGCCATGTCCGCCAGCTTGACTTGCAGGCCCTCGAACTCGCGGATCTTGCGACCGAACTGCTCCCGCACCCCTGCGTAGGCCACGGCATGCTCGAGGGCTGCCCGGGCCAGCCCGACCGCCACCGCTGCCACCCCCAACCGGCCCACGTCCCCGCCCCCGGGATCCGCGGCCGCGCCGCCCAGCACCGCGTCCGCTTCGACGGGGACGTCTTCGAGCGCCAGCGTGACCACCTCGAGCGGCCGGAGCCCCAGCGGCGCGTGCGCCTCCCGCACCCGGACCCCGGCGGCGTCCACGGGCACGAGCATCGCTGTGGACCCGTCCCCCTCTCCGCGCACCCGGGCGACGACCAGGCCCGTCTGCGCGCAACGCCATACGTGCTCCAACGCGCCGCGCAACACGCGAGCTCCGCCCTGCTGCTCCGCCAGCGTCGCTGGGACGGCGTCGTCGTCGGAATCCCAATGCGCGAGCGCCGCCACCATCTCGCCCCCGGCCAGCCGCGGCAGCCAGCGCGCCTTTTGCTCCTCGCTCCCGAGCCGCAGGATCGCGTCCGCCGCCGCCGCGTGCCGCGCCACCAGCATCGCGACGGACGCTTCGCCCCGGGCGAGCTCCTCGACCGCCGCGACGAACGTCGGCGCATCGAACCCCATGCCGCCGTGCTCCTCGGGCACCAGCATCCCGAGAAAGCCCAGCTCCGCGAGCTGCCCCAGCACCGACGCTGGCAGCGTCCGCTCCCGGTCCCAGGCCTCGGCGTGCGGCCGCAGCTCTCCCTCCGCGAACTCACGCGCCAAGCCGCGGACCTGCTGCTCCTCCTCGCTCGCAAACGCCACGGTCAGTGCGTCCACCATGATCCGTCAGTAGCTGTAGAAGCCCCGCCCCGTCTTGCGGCCGAGCCAACCCGCCGCGACATACTTCCGCAGCAACGGGCACGGCCGGTACTTGTCGTCGCCCAGTTCCCGGTGCAGCACCTCGAGGATCGCCAGGCACGTGTCCAGCCCGATCAGGTCCGCCAGCGCCAGCGGGCCGATGGGATGGTTCATCCCCAGCTTCATGACGGTGTCGATCTCCTCCGGACCCGCCACCCCCTCCATCAAACAGAAGATCGCCTCGTTGATCATGGGCATGAGCACGCGGTTGGACACGAACCCCGGCGAGTCCTTCACCTCCACCGGCGTCTTGTCCAATCGCCGCGCGATCTCGATCACGGCCGCCGTCGTCTCGTCCGACGTCTGGAGGCCGCGGATCACCTCGACCAGCTTCATCACCGGCACCGGGTTCATGAAATGCATGCCGATGAATCGGTCGGGGCGCCGCGTCAGCCGCGCGAGCTGGGTGATCGAAATGGATGACGTGTTCGTTGCAAGGATCCCCTCATCCACGACCGCGTCGAGCGCGCGGATCACGTCCGCTTTGAGCAGCGGGTCCTCGGGCACCGCCTCGATGATGAGTCCCGCACCGGCCGCCGCATCCGTCTGCGTCCCCGTCCGGATCCGCTCGAGGGCGGCCGCACGCCCTTCCGGCGTGAGCACGCCCTTCTTCACCTGCCGCTCCAGATTCTGAGCGATGGTTTCCAGGGCCGCCTTCAGCCGGTCCTCTGCGATGTCGATCAGCACCACATCGTAGCCGTACTGCGCAAACACGTGGGCGATGCCGTTCCCCATCGTGCCCGCGCCGACCACCGCCACACGATCCACCTGCGCCATGCGTCCCTTTCCTCCTCTCACGCCACGTGGAGCCGACGGTCCACTAGCGGGCCGAGCGCCCGCATCTCAGGCGCTTCCTCCAGCATCGGCAGCCGCGCCACCGCGAGCAGCGCCAGCGCGAATGCGGCCGACCCCGTGAGGCCGCCTTCCGGCCCAAAGTTGCCGCCGGTGATCCATGACGGGCCGGTGATCACGGGTTCGTAGAGCGGCGTGTCCAGGGTCTGAAGCCCGCTCACGGGCAGATCCAGAACGCTGCCCATCGTCCAGTTCCAGCCCAGGTGCACTGCCGTCGCGAACCAGAGACTGCGCGTTCGCAGATACGCGACCGAGAGCAGCACGCCGGCGAGGAAGATGTTCACCAGGGCGACCATGCCGACGTCGGGGTTGCCCGCATGCGCCACCGCGAACGCGGCGCTCATCGTGAGCGTCGCCGCAACCGGGCCCAGCGCCTCGACCAGCACCTGGAACGGATAGCCGCGGAACACCGCCTCTTCCCACGCCGCCGCCACCCCCAGGGCCACCAGCGCGCTGACCAGCGAGGCCGCGTACGATCCCGCGTCCCCGGGGTCCGGCCTGAACTCGACCCAGCCCGCCAGGGCGAGAGCGCCCACCCCCAGGACCAGGGGAACGCCACCCACGGCCATCCCGATCCCCAGCTCGCGAGCCGAATGCGAGGTCCACGCGAACCCCAGCGCCCCGGCTGGCCTGTGCTCGAGGCGACTCATGAGGAGCCGGCCCGCGAGCAGCGCCGCAGCCAGCAGCGCGCACGCCTGCCACGCCAGCGCGCCCACCCCATCCGCAGGCGCCACGAGCGCCGCCACGCCTACGAATACGACGGCGAACGGGACGAACAGCGCGATGTACAGCAGCACACGCCAGCCGGCGCGCAACCGGCTCTGGGCGTAGAACATGCTGCGCCAGTCCATCGCGCCCACGAAAAACCCCCGGGTGGTCAGGTCCACCCGAGGGTGCACACGGCTCGCGTGCTCCGGATCCCGCCGGCGAGCGAACCCAGCCGTACGATGCTGCGTACCTTCACGGCCGCCCACCTCACGTCAGATCCGCTCCACCGAGAGTGCTACCGCGTCCCCGCCGCCGAGGCACAACGTCGCCAGCCCCGTGCGGCCGCCGCGATCCTTCAGCGCGTACAGCAGCGTGGTCAGGATGCGCGCGCCTGACGCGCCGATCGGGTGTCCGAGCGCGATCGCGCCGCCGTTCACGTTCACGCGGTCCCAGTCCCACCCCAGCTCCCGGCCGTCGGCGAGCACCTGCACCGCGAACGCCTCGTTGACCTCGATCAGGTCGTAATCCCCGATCGTCTTGCCTTCCTTCTCCATCAGCCGCCGCACGGCGCGCACTGGCGCGAAGAACAGCTCGCGCGGCGCCACCGCGCCGGTCGCATATGCATTGATGCGCGCCAGGATCTCGAGCCCGTGCGCCTCCGCGTACTCCTGGCTGGTGATGACCAGCGCCGCCGCGCCGTCGTTCAGGCCCGGCGCGTTGCCCGCCGTGACGATCGGCGTCTCGACCTCGGGCGGCATGTCCTTGCGGAACGCGGGCGGCAGCTTCGCCAGCGCCTCCATGGAGGTGTCGCGCCGCGGCGGCTCGTCCACGTCCACGACCGTGGTGCCGCCCCTCCGGCCCGGCACCTCGACGGGCACGATCTCCGCCTGGAACTTGCCCGCATCCTGTGCGGCGACCGCTTTGCGGTGGGACGCCAGCGCGAACGCGTCAGCCTCCTCCCGGCTGATGCCCGCCTTCCATGCGGTGTACTCCGCGTGCCCACCCATGTGGCACTCGCCGAAGCTGCACCACAGGCCGTCGTGGATCAGGCCGTCCACGATGGTCTGGTCGCCGAACTTCACGCCGTCGCGGTAGCCGCGCAGGTAATACGGCGCGTTGGACATGGACTCCATCCCGCCTGCCACGATCACGCGCGCGTCGCCGGCCTTGATCGCCTGCGCCGCGAGCATCACGGCCTGGAGTCCGGAGCCGCACACGCGGCTCACCGTCATGGCACCCGCCGTCTCCGGGACGCCGCCACGCAGCGCCGCCTGTCGCGCGGGCGCCTGCCCCAACCCCGCCGAGATCACGTTGCCTAGGATGACCTCGTCGATCTCCGCCGGGTCGATGCCCGAGCGCTCGAGCGCCGCGCGCACCGCTCTGGCGCCCAATTCCGTCGCCGACAGCGGGCTCAACCCCCCCATGAACCGGCCAATGGGGGTCCGCGCTGCGCCCACGATCACCGGCGTATGTCGTGCGTCCGCCATCTTTTCCCCTTTTTCACGGCGGAGCAGCCTCGGCGGCCGCCCCGGCACCGTATAATACCCGCGGCCCGGCGCGGCGGGAAGGGCGCCCGCCCTGCGCCCGCCGCCATCACCAGATGAAGCGCAGGACCGGCGCGATCGACCTCCAGCCCACGCGGTCCCGCAGCAGCGCGCCCAGCGCGCTGCGCCGCAGGCCCGTGTAGCTCTGACGGCCTGCCAGAATGTTCGCCAGCACCCGCCGCATCCGCGGGCTCACGCGGCACACCTCGATCACCACACGTGGAAACCCGCGCCTGTAGAACCGGCCAGCATACCGGTGTGCCACCGCGAGCTGCCGCAACACCTCACGCTCCAGCATGCGCGCGTACCCGGCGAGCGAACCGTCCCCGAGTAGCGCGCGCGCCGCGAGTTCGCCCGAGCGGAGCGCGTAGTGGATCCCCTCTCCGGTGATCGGGTCCACGAGGCCCGCGGCGTCTCCACACAGCGCCCAACGCGCGCCGCCGAAGCGCTCCGGACGACGATAGTCCTCGCCTCGCAGCAGAGGGATCGGGTGGCCGTAGGCGGGGTGATCCGCGCTGCCGCTCCTGGCCGCGATGTGCTCCAGCAAGACCGCCTCGAGATCCTCGCGCGTCGCGCCAGGCTCCAGGTGGCAGACGCCCACCGATATCATCTCGCCGCGAGGGAACTCCCAGACGTACCCCGGGAAACCCACCGGGAAGGCGACCACCAGCTCCGGCGGCGCGTCCCGTGGGATCGGCACGAACCGCCCACGGGTCGGCGTCTGCACCGGCTGCAGCGCGGGCGATAGGAGCCGCCTCACCCGGGAGCTCGCGCCGTCCGCGCCGATCACGAAGGCGACGTCGTACACGCCACCCTCGTCGTCCACCAGCCGGTACCCGGCGGCCGCGGGACTCAGCTCGCGGATGCGCCGCGCGATGTGGCGTGCACCCGCGCTCGTCGCCCGCTCGAGCTGGAACCTGGACAGCTCACGCCGGTCCACCAGCAGCAGCGGCGCCGCCGCATCGATCTCCAGCGCCCCCGCAGCCGGCGCGACCAGCCGCGCCCGCTCCACCCAGCGCCCTGAGGAGCCCAGCTCCCGCAGCTCGGGGAAATGGTCGAGCGCGTGCACCGGAATGCCGCCGCCGCACGGCTTCTCCCACGGCGCGCGTGGATCGAACAGGAGCACGTCCATGCCGCCCCTGGCGAGCAGCTCCGCCGCACGCGCACCCGCCGGGCCCGCGCCCACCACCGCGACCGGCCCGCCCGCGCTCCGCGCCGCCTCGCTGCCCCGCGTGGGGAGCCCATTCGCTCGGCGACCGGGCACGCGCATCCTCATCAGCTACGGTTCCGGGATCAGCGTCGGCCGCTCCTGGGCCGGATCCAGCCGGCCCCACGCGACCGCCGGGTCGTGCTCGAAGATCAGGAGCCAACCCTCCTCACGCGCCCGCCCGAGCACCCACCGCTTGGTCTCGAGCGTCACCAGCGGCTCCACATCGTACCCCATGATCCAGGGCAGCGGCAGGTGCGCGGACGTCGGCACCAGGTCCGCCAGGTAGCACGCGACCTCCCCCTCCGAAGAGAGGATCACGGACTGATGGTGCGGCGTATGGCCAGGCGTACGCACCACGCGGACGCCGGGCACCACCTCCCGGTCCCCGCTCACCAGCTCGAAGCGCCCGGCCTCGTACACGGGGTCGAAGTTGTGCGGCAGGTAGCTCGCCCGCACCCGCTCGTTGCGCGAGTGCGCCCATTCCCACTCGCCTTCCTGCACCACGTAGCGGGCCCGCGGGAACGAGAGCCGGAT
>DATCLK010000157.1:0-3077 GCA_036563975.1 Longimicrobiales bacterium
CGTGAAGTTCACCTGGCTGGCGTCCGGCTCGTTGATGCGCACGCCGTCCACGAAGACGCTGACGCCCTGAGGCAGCCCCACCACCGGCGAGACGTTGAAGCCGCGCAGCGTGAGGTCCGGCTGGTAGGCGCTGCCGAGCTCATCGGCCAGCGCGACGCCGGGCAGGCGGCCCAGCGCGTCGGCGATGGTGAGCGAGGGGCTGGCCCGCAGCTCTTCGCCGCTGATCACGGCCGCGCCGAAGGGCGTGCGGGCGAGCGGGATCCCGCCGACGCCCAGCCGCGCGACCTCGACCCGCACCGCCGGCAGGCGGAACGTGGTCGTGTCGGAAGCCGTGTCGGGTGACTGGGCGAGCGCGGGATTCGCCACGATCACGCTACAGGCGAGCGCAAGGACGCGCGTGCACGTCATGGCACACTCCTTGGGCGTTCGATCATCGGGTTGGTCTGGACGAGGCATATCGCACGAGGTCGCCGGCCGAGAACGAGCGGTTCTTGTCGAGGTCCTCGTAGACGACGACGAGCTTCACGACCTCGCCGGGGCCGTTCAGCGTGAGCAGCCCGTCGTCCGGCAGCCCTCCGCCATCGTAGTCGGCGCAGCAGAGATCGAGGACGACGTCGTTCACGGCCTCCCCGATCCGCTCGAGCACCTCCGCGCGCAGGTCGGTGGCCGGGTGCGGCCGCGGCCAGGCCATGTAGAATGCAACGGCGGCCGCGCCCGCGACTGCGGGCACCAGGACCCGCGCGATGAGCGGGATCGTGGGGCGCGCGGCGCGCCGGCCGCTGAGGACCTGGAACCGGGCCCACGCTTCTTCCGTGTCCACTGTGAGGCCGATCCACGAGAGGAGGCGGGCCGCATCCGCGTTGGCACGGGCGATCTCCTCGTACCGGCCGGCGCAGCGCGCACAGCGCCTGAGGTGTAGCCGGAGGCGGAGACGCCGCACCAGGCCCAGCTCGTGATCGAGCAGAGCCTGGAGGTCGCCGTCAGGAGGATGCCGACGCAGCATCGCGCGTCTCCGCCGTCGCGTCGTGATAGAGCCGCACGAAGCGGCGCTGGGCCCGCGTGAGCAGCGGGCCGACCGATGTGGGCGAGATGCCGATCACGTCTGCGATCTCGCGGTAGGACAGCCCCTCCCCCCGCAGGAGGAGCAGCAGCCGGTCCCGTTCCGAGAGGGAGAGGAGTGCTGTGCGGACCTGCTGCGACGTCTCTTCGCGGAGCAGTGCCTGCTCCGGGCTCGGCTCGACGGCGTCGGCGAGCTCGCCCGCGAGCAGTTGGAGCCGCCGCGCCCGCACCGCCTCGCCGCGGGCCGCGTCGCGCGCCAGGTTGGCGGCCACGGTATAGAGCCAGGCAGTCGGCCGGCGGAGCCGCCTGTCGAGGAGGCGGGTGAACGCCTCCTGCGCCAGCTCCTCGGCCTGGTCGCGGTCACCGAGCCGCCGATACAGGAACCGCACGACGGCCGGATAGTGGCGTTCGAACAGCCGTCGAATGCCCACGGGCGATCCGATCGCGGGGGTTCACCTTCTATGGAGGAGACGATCCGGGGGGGTGGGTTGAGACACCCGCGCCGCCGGAGGGCCGGCCTCGGCCCGCCCCCGCCATGCGCGGGCGCCGGCGTTGTCGAACGCGACGGGCAGGACGAGCCCGCGCCCGGCGAGCCGCCGCTCGATGCGGGCGGCGAGAGCGCGCGCGGCCGCGTCGCCCTCGACGAAGCCGTAGACCGTCGGGCCCCACGAGGATTGGCCCGCGCCCGCCGCGCCGGCGGCGAGCATCTCGGCGATCAGCTCCTCCACGAGCGGGTGCATGAAGGCCGCGCCCTGCACGGCCGCGAACGATTCGCCGACGCACCGCTGGATCTCGGTGACCGCGCGGCCGAAGCCCTCGAGGTCGCCGTCGACGAGCGAGGGCAGGAGCAGCATGAGGACGAGCCGTGAGATGCGACCGACCAGCGCTTCGGAAGGCGGGGGCAGGGACCGGAACGCGACCTCTTCGGCATCGCCGCTCAGCCCCGGGCCCACCTCCGGAATGGCGAGCACGCAGCGCCAGTCCGCTGGCATCGCGTGGCGCATGAGCAGCGGCGCGGGGCGGTCATCGGCTTCGCGCCGGCCACCCTCGAGGATGAACCCGCCGCGCTCGAACGCCCAGGTCCCGATGGCGGAGCGCCGCGCGCGGCCGACCGCCGTGGCGAGCTCGGCCGCCGCCGTCGGCCGGTCGTACAGGATGGCGAGCGCGCGCGCCACGGCCAGGGCGATCTGGGTCCCCGAGCCCAGCCCGGAATGGGCCGGGATCGTGCGGTGCAGCCGGAGCCGGGCGCCGCCGCGCAGGCCATGGTGATCCAGGAACCGACGCGCGTACAGCCGCACACGCTCGGCCTCCTCGCCGGTCACGACCAGTTCCGGCGCCGGCCGCGCCTCGAGCAGGAGCGACGGCGCCTGGACCGCGATCCCGATCCCGCCGAAGCGCCGGCCCAGATCGCCGCGCAGGTCGAGCAGCCCCAGGTGCAGCCGCGCAGGCGCTTCGACCCACACGCCCTCGCCGGCCGTCATCCCCCAGCCTCCTGCAGAATGGCGGCCTCCTGGCGCACGTAGCCGGTGAGGAGGGCCATGGCCTCGTGCTCGCGCTGGCCGGCCGTCTTGTCCACGATCACCTGGAGCCGCTCGAACTCCCGCAGGATCTCCTCGATCGGCAGCATGCGCGTCCGCGTCGCCAGGATGGCGGCCTCCAGGACCGCATGCCGCGCGCGGTTGAATCCGAGGAACTCGCGCCGGAATCCGCGGTGAACGACCCGGCAATCGAAGCGCGCACGCGGCCCCGAGGTGTCCGCCTCGACGACCTCGACCTCGCGCCACGAGCACGCATCCGCGAGCACGACGCCAGGGACCTTCTCGGCCGGGACCGCCGGGAAGCTGACCGACGCGATGGCGGCCTGCGCGAAGCAGTACACGTCGTCGATCAGGTTGACGACCGCGTGCCCGGTCTCCCGCAGGTTCCGGAACGTCGTCGTCTCGCGGTACGGCCTGATCGTGAGCTGGTCCTCGCCCCAGACCACGCCCATCGGCGCGAAGTTCGCCTCGCCGTCGCGG
>DATCLK010000158.1:0-12412 GCA_036563975.1 Longimicrobiales bacterium
GAAGCCAATCCGGCGAGTCAGGCCGTTCCGGCCCCACCACGTCCGGCTCTTCCTCGGGCTCGTACGGCGGCTCCTGTGCCGGCGCTCCCGGCCGAGGCAAGGGCTTGTCCCGGTTGGGCCCGGGTACGGTCGCCATGCCTCGCCTCCCTTCGTTGCGGCTCGCATCCCCTGATGCGGCCGGTCGCTCGAAAGGCGCAGAAGACGTGCCACGAACCACTTGCGCCGCTGCGCATCATCCCGTCACCTCTCGCAGCAAACGCAGCACGTTCCCGCCCAGGATCTTCGCGACGTCGCGCTCCGAATGGCCGCGCTCGAGCAGCAGCTCCGTGATCAGCGGCATGTCCGACACATCGCGGATGCCGGACGGCAACGTCGGCACGCCATCGAAGTCGCTGCCCAGCGCCACGTGATCGGGGCCGGCGACCTTCACCAGGTGATCCAGGTGGTCCAGCAGGCGGGACACCGGCACGGGCTCGAGGGCCTCCAACCGGGTGCGGAGCCATGCGCTGGCCTCGCGCCGCGCGCGCTCGCGATCCTCACCCGCCGCTGCGGCGTCGCGCTCGCGCGCTTCAGCGTCTGCCGCCAGCGCGTCGTACGCAGCACCGTAGCCTGCATCCAGGAACCCCGGGAAGAAGTTCACGCCGATCACGCCGCCGCGCCGCGCGATCTGGCGGGCCTGCCCGTCGGTCAGGTTGCGCGGGTGCCCGGCCAGCGCGCGCGCGCACGAATGACTCACCAGGATCGGCGCTTCGGACACCTCCAGCACGTCCGCGAGCGTGGTGTCCGCCGCGTGCGAGACGTCCACCAGCATCCCCAGGCGGTTCATCTCGCGCACCACCTCGCGGCCGAACTCGCTCAACCCGCCGTGCCGCGGCGGCGTGCAGCACGCGTCCGCCCAGCCGTTCGTGTTGTTCCACGTGAGCGTGAGATACCGCACGCCCGCGCGGTGGAATTGCCGCAGCGTGTCCAGCGAGTCTTCCAGGGCGTGGCCGCCCTCCACGCCGATCAGCAACGCGACCTCGCCGGCCTCCCGTGCCGCCTCGACCTGCGCGGCGCTGGTGGCCACGCGCGTGCCCGGCGTCCGGGCCGCGACCTCGTGTACCGCTTCCACCAGCCGCATCGCATGCGCGGCGGATGCCCCCGGCTCCGCCGCGAGATCTGCCGGCACCCACGCGATCATGAACTCCGCGTCCACGCCCCCCTCGCGAAGCCGCGGCAGATCCACGTGCCCGCGGGCGTTGCGCGCGCCGAAGTCGTAACCGGCCTCGAGGAAGAACTCGCTGGGCGTGTCCGCGTGCAGGTCCACCACCAGGGCCTCGCGGTGGACCCGCGCCGCCCGTGCCGACACGGTGCGTTGCTTCATCGGGAGACCCACGGGTTGTCACGGATGTAGAAGCGCAGCGGCCAGTCCACCGCGCGCGTCACGCCGATGCGCGGGCCCACTGCGATCGCCGCCGGATCGACGCGTTCCCCTTCCGCCAACACGAGCGGCGGATCCTGGAGCCGGTGGCCATCGAGCGCGCCGTCGATCCCCAGCGCCTGGGCCAGCCGCGCAGGCCCTTTCGTCAGCTCGCGGTCCCGACCCTGCCTCTGACGCGACCCGCCGGCGGATTCCGCCGGCCGCAGCCCGCGGCGCCGCCGCATGACTTCGATCCCCTCCAGTGGCTCGAGGGCGCGGATCAGCACCGCCGCGGGGTAGCCCTCGGGTCCCGTCACCGCGTTCAGGCACCAGTGGAGCCCGTAGATCCGGTAGACGTAGGCGATCCCGGGCGGCCCGAACATCGACGCGTTGCGCGCCGTGCGGCCCGTGCGCTCCGCCGCGTGGGAGGCCGCATCGTGCGGCCCCAGGTACGCCTCTGTTTCCACGATGCGGCCGGACACGAGAGCGCCGCCCGTGGTCGAGACCAGGACGGCGCCCAGCAGATCGCGCGCCACCTCATCCGCGGGGCGCGCGTAGAAGGCCGGCGGGAGCGGCCGGAGCGCGCTCGCTGCCCCGCTCAATCGCCGCCGGCCGGCACGGGCTGACTCTTCTTCTCCGACGGGCGGCTCCGGCGCCCACTCCGCTGGCCGCCCCGGCGGCCGCGCGACCGGCGGCGTCCCGTCGAGGCGCTCCGCGCCGCGTCATCGGCAGCCGGGGCCGCGGCCTCGCCGGCCGCCGTGGCGCCGGCTGTCGCCTCGCTGGCTGCCGCTGCGCTGGTGGCATCGCTGGCTGCGGCCTCGCTGGGCGTTGCCATGCCGGCTGCCGCCGGACTAGCCGCCGCGCCGACTTGCGTTGCGCCGCCACCCGACTCCGCCTTCCAGGCGCGGATGAGCAGCTCCGCGCGCCGGCCGCCGCCCAACGCCGCCCTCACGCTGTCCGGGTCATTCCGGAGCGCCGGGAAGACGTTGGCCGCGCCCAGCGCCTCGACCAGCGCCTCCGCCGTCCGCTTGCCCACGCCCTTGATCCGGCTCAGCCGCTCGATCACCGCCGCCGCATCGACCGGGAACTCATCGGCAGGCGGCTGCGCGCTCGCGGCGGGCGCTGCCGCGGCTTCCTGGCCGGCGGCCTCTGCCGCCGCCGCAGCGGGCGCGCTCTTCGACCGGGCGGCACGACCGCTCTTTCGGCCACGCCCCTGACGGCCCTCCGCCGCGGGCGCGGCCGCGGGCGCGTCTCCAGCCGCCTGCGGGGGCGTGCCCGCGTCCTCGGCCGGCCCGGCGCCATTCAGCTCCTCCGGTGCCGGCACGGTCTGCCCGGCGAGGAGGGGCGGCGGCGCGACGGGCGCGAAGGCACGGCCGCGTGTCCCGCGCCGGAAACGCAGGACCCCCGGCACAGGGATGCCCAGCGTCGTGATCCGCGCGCCGGCCGGCAGCGGCGCTGTGGCCGGCTGCGCCGGCGCAGCAGCGGCCTCCGCGGCCGTGGGCTGCGCGGCCGGAGCGCCGGCCTCCGCGGCCGACGACGGCGCCGGCTCCGCCGCACGGGCCTCGTCGCCCGCCTCCGCCGCCACGGCCGGCGCGGCTGCCGCCCGCTCACGATCGCGCCGCGACCGGCGGGATCGCGGCTGCTCCGCCGCCGGCCCGTGGTCGCGCGACGACGCGGGCTGTTCCGCCGCGCCGCCGACCGGCAGCGCGCTCCACGACCTCGACGTCGCCAGCGCCACCTCGTAGGTCCCGTTGTCCGCCTTGCGCAGGTCCACGACTTCCACGTCGTGGGCCTGGCGCAGGAACCGACTGAACTTGCTGAAGCCCAGCGCGGACTCATCCCAGCCCGGCTGCAGCTCCAGCATCCGCCGCTTCACATCCGAGTCGCGTACCGCCTCGCCCGAGCGCCGCGTGAGATCCTCGACGGCGCGCCGCAGCAGATCGTACGCCGCCCGCAACGCGTCCGTTGCTGCAGCCGGGCCGGCGGGCTGCGGCGCAGCCGACTCCGCGGCCGCTTCCGGCGCGGCCGCAACGGCGGCCGGCTCCCCGCCCCGCTCGCGACGCGACCGCTCCTCACGGCGCCCGCGCCGCGCCCCGGCCTCCTCGCGCCGCGCGCTCGGCGCCGGCTCCTCGACCACCTCCTCGGTCTCGGCCGGCAGCACTTCGTACTGCCCGTTCTCCAGCTTACGCAGCCGCAGGCAGCCGCGGGTCGCCGCCTCGGCGACGAACTTGCTGAACTTGCTGAAGCCCAGCGTCCGCTCGTCGAAGTTCGGATCCAGCTCGAGCAGCACCTGCTTCAGCCGGTCCGAGCGCATCACGTCGCGGTTCTCCGCCATCTGGCGAACCGCCCGCTCGACCAGCACCCACGGATCCTCGCTCGCCGACGGAGTGTCTTCGCCGGCTCGCGTCAGGCCCGTCAACGCCGAGTACGAGTAGTACTCGTCGCAGTTCTGCACGAGCAGGTCCGAGCTCGACTCGCGGATCCCGACTCCGATGACGTACTTGCCGTACTCCTTCAGCTTCAGCACCAGACTGCTGAAGTCGCTGTCACCGGAAAGCAGGATGAACACGCCGATCTCCGGCCGTGTGAAGACCAGCTCTAGCGCATCGATCGCCAGGCGGATATCGGTCGCGTTTTTCTTGGAGCTACCGTAGGCAGGGGCGAAGATCAGGTCGACGGCGGCTTCGGCGAGGGGCACGATGTACTGCGGGTAGCGTCTCCAGTCCGCGTACGCTCGCTGTACCGCGACCTTCCCCTTGATGATGTCACTGTTGAGGAGCTTCTTCAATTCCTTCGAGAGATCGCTGCGGATCCCCATCGTCACGTTGTCGAAGTCGATGAGGAGCGCAGCGTTCGGCGCACCCTGCGCCGGCGTCACCGGACGCCCCTGATGGGGGGCCCGAGCAAATTGTGCAGCCATTTGCCTCGCGTCGTTCACGTTGTTGCGAGCGAGGCCCCTCCCCGTCGACCCGGGACCGATCGAGGTCCCGTCGAGCGGCGGAGGAGTCTCGCAACCTGTGACCAGCATCCCGCCTGCGAGCGGCCCGGGCGCGCGATCGGCCGCCGGCAGTGCGGGGACCACCTCACGTGCGTCGGCTCGACTCCTCGGCACTCATCATCCGTGCGAGCTCGACGCGCCTCACCTTGCCGCTCCCCGTGAGCGGCAACGCATCCAGGAAGCGGACCATGTCCGGGACCTTGTAGTCCGCCAGGGCGCCGCGGCACCAGGCCTTGATCTCCTCCCCGGTAATGATCGCCCCTTCGACCGGCACAATGCATGCGCAAACCGCCTCGCCCAGCTCCTCATCGGGCAGCCCCACCACCGCCACATCCAGCACCGCGGGATGCGCCTGCAACCGGTCCTCCACCTCCCGCGGGTACACGTTGAATCCGCCCCGTATGATGAGCTCCTTGCGCCGGCCGACGATGTGGATGAACCCCTCCTCGTCCACCATTCCGAGGTCCCCGGTCAGGAAGAACCCGTCCCGGTCGATCACCTGCGCGGTCTCGCCAGGCTGCCGGTAGTACCCGCGCATGACGCCCGGTCCGCGCACCGCGATCTCCCCGAGGCTCTCCACCGGCAACGGCGTCCCATCCACATCGAGGATTCGCACTTCCGTCCCGGGCAGCGGCCTGCCCACTGTGAAGACCTGCTTCTCCAGCGGGTCCTCCGGCCGCGTGATCGCCACGGTGGATGCCGTCTCCGTCAACGAGTACGCGACCTGCAGCCCGGGACACAGCTCTGCGCGAATCCGCCGCACCAGCTCGTCCCCGATCGGCGCGCCCGCCACCACGCCGGCACGCAGCGTGGACAGATCGCGGGGCCGGGCGGCTTGCTCGCGCAGCTCCTGCACGAAGACCGTCGGCACGCCGTAGTGCACCGTCACACCGTGCCGCTCGATCAGATCCAGCGCCTCGGCTGCATTGAACTGCTCCTGGAGCACCAGCGACGCACCGGCCATCATCGTGCCGAGCACGCCCGGCCCCAGGCCGAAGACGTGGAAGATCGTCGTCACCCCGAACACCACGTCCTCGCGTTGGAGGCTGATCGCCTCCACGGTCTGTGCCGCTGCATGGAGCAGGTTGCGATGCGTCAACGCCACCCCCTTCGGCTTGCCCATCGTGCCGGAGGTGTAAACGATGGCGAAGACGTCTTCGGCCGGATCGACGACCGTGTCCGGGACCTTACGGCCGTGCCCGCTCGAGAGGAGATCCTCGAACTGGTAGATCCGGTCGTCGTACCAGAGGTCCTCCTCCCCCACCGTTACCACGTACTGGAGATCGGGCAGCGAGGACAGGAACCCTTCGAAGAGCTGGAGGTAGTCCGTGCCGTCGAAGTTCTCCGCGCACACCACCACCGCCGCCTCCGAGTGCCGCAGCATGTACTGCAGCTCGGGCACCGTGTAACGTGGATTCAGCGGAACGATGGTCGCGCCCAGCTTCGCCGCGGCGAACATCGCGATCACGAACTCGGGCCAGTTGGGCAGATCCAGCGCGACCCGGTCGCCCTTCTCGATGCCCAGCTCGTGCAGCGCAGCCGCAAGCGCTGCGGACCGCTCCTCGACCTGCCTAAACGTCAGCCGGCGGTCGCCGAAGATCAGGAAAGTGCGGTCCGCATCCTCCGCGGCGCGCAACTCCAACGCCTGGGCAACCGACCGGCCACCGAAGCGCTCCGCGAGCGCCATTCCGCCTCCGTCGGGAGTCACTCCTCGCCGCCCGCCCCGCCCGGGGGCGGACCGCCGTTCCCGGCCGTCACAAACATAGTCCCCGCTCCGGGCAACGTCAAACCATGCTCCCGTAATTACATACCCGCGAACCGGGCGCGCGTTGCGGCTTCCAACGAGCCGAGCGCCTCCGCCGCCACGGCGTCGGGCACCTCGACCGTCCACTCGCCCGCGGCCGTCCGCGCCGTCACGCCCACGCGCGCGATCAGCGCGTACCGGACCCGCCCCCCGCGCACCTTCTTGTCCCGGCCGGTCTGGGCCAGCACGGCCGCCGGGTCCATCCCCGCGGGCCACCCCGTTGGCAACCCCAACCGGTCCAGCACGGCCCGCAGCCGCGTCGCCGTCCCCGGCTCGGTCACGCCCGCCAGCTCCCCGATCAGCGCCTCCGCGACCATGCCGATCGCCACCGCGTGGCCATGACGCAACGTGTAGCCGCTCAGCGCCTCGAGGGCGTGCCCGATCGTGTGCCCGAAGTTCAGCGACGCGCGCCGCCCTGCCTCCAACGGGTCCGCCGCCACGACCTCCGCCTTGATCTCCACCGACCGCGCCACCAGCGCGGCCAGCGCCTCTGCATCGCGCCCCAGCAGGCGGTCCGCGTCCCGGGCGATCCCATCCAGGTAGGCCTCATCCGCGATCGCGCCGTGCTTCACCGTCTCGGCCAGGCCGGCGCGCAGCTCGGCCTCCGGCAGCGACGCCAGGACCTCCGGATCCGCCACGACCAGCCGCGGCTGATGGAACGCTCCCACCAGGTTCTTCCCCGCCGGCGTGTCCACGCCTGTCTTCCCACCGACCGACGCATCCACCATCGCGAGCAGCGTCGTCGGAACCTGGACGAACGGGATCCCGCGCAGGTACGTCGCCGCGACGAAGCCCGCCACGTCACCCGCAACGCCCCCGCCGAGCGCGACCACGCAGCCGTCCCGGCCCACGCCCAGCCGGACCAGCGCGTCACACAGGTCCGCCCACGTCGCCACGGTCTTGCGCGCCTCACCCGCCGGGAACGGCACCAGGTCCGCTCGCAAGCCCGCCGCTGCCAGCGCCGAGCACATCGCCCCGCCGTACAACTCGGCCACGCGCTCGTCCGCCAGCACCGCGTACCGCGCCGCGGGCGCCGCCTCCACCACCAGCGCGCCGAGCCGGCCCAGCGCCCCAGCCTCCACCACCACGTCGTAGCCGGCGGGCGGCGTCCCGGGCACCCCGATGGAGATGCGTCTCACGGCAGCGGACCCTAACGGCGCAGGAGGAGGTTCAGCAGGAGCGTCAACAGCAGGCTCAGCAGCAGCATCAATCCCAGTGGAACGTACACCCGGACGTTCCCCCGCTGCCAGACGATGTCGCCGGGCAACCGGCGCAGGCCCAGGTGCTCGACCAGCAATAGCGCCAGCCCGAGCAGCACCAGCATCACTCCCAGCACCAGTACCAGGCGACCCAGCGCACCGAGACTCACACCTCGCCTCGCCTTTCTCGTGCATCTGCGCCGCACGCGCGGCGCGCCGCGCCCCGAGCGTGCGCGCCGATACCCGGAGGCGCGACCACATGCAGGACCCTCACGCGGCCAGCTCCCCGCGCTGCTCTCGCCGCCGGTCCATCCCCACGCCGAGCAGCGTCTCCGCCGCCAGCCACCGCACGACGACGCCCACGTCCCCCGATTCCCGGTACACCCGCCTCATCCGATCCGCCGCGTTGCCCCGCTCCAGGAGCGCATCGATCCGGCCGAGCGCCTCGCCATCCCCCAGCGCCACCAGCGTCGGCGCCAGCGCCGCGGCCAGCTCGCGGATCGCGGCCTGGAGCGGCCGCCGCCCCTCCGCCGACTCAGGTGCGATCAGCCACCCCTCGAGCCCTGCCCGCGCAGCCCGCCACTCGTTCTCCGCGAGCAGCGCGTGCACCGCCTCCGGCGAGAACCCGGCCGGCGCCCACTCCTCCAGCCGACCCAGCGCCGCCGCCACCACCAGCGCCCGCGCCAGCGCCGCGACCGCGGCCGCGTCTTCCACCCGCGGGCACGCGTCCATCGCGCGGAACTCCAACGTGGGATACACGGGATGCGGCCGCACGCTCCAGTACAGGCCTCGCTCGTCCGTGATCGCTCCGGCGCGCAGCAGCAGGTCTGCGTAGCGGCGGTACTCGGCCGCCGATCCGAGCCGCGGCGGCACGCCGTTGCCCGGCCAGCGCCGCCACAGGATCAGCCGGTACGATGCGTACCCCGTGTCCTCCCCTTCGTAGAACGGCGAGCTACAGCACAGCGCGATCAGGTGAGGGATGTAGCCACGCACCACGTTGAGCAGCGCGATGCGGTCCAGATTGGCTGGTACCGCCACGTGGATGTGCATCCCGAAGTTGTGCTCGTCCCGCGCGATCCTGCCGTACTCCCGCTCGATCCGCGCGTAGCGCGCCTCACTGCTCCGCGCATGCCCCTCCCATCGGCTGAACGGGTGCACGCCCGCCGCGATGATCCGCAACTCCTGCGCTGCCGCCGTCGCTGCGACCTGCAACCGCAACCGTTTCAGCTCCCGCTCCACGTCCGCCATGGTCGCGCACACGCGCGTGCCGACTTCCAACGTCGTCTCCTGGAGCTCGCCGCGGATCTCCTCGCTCCAGTCGAATGCCAGCACGTGCCGGGCGCGGCTGCGCAGCCCACCCGCCACCGCGTCCACGAGCTGATATTCTTCTTCGACCCCGACCGTGAACGACTCCGCCAGTCGGCTCGCTCGCCCCATCGTTCCCACCCCACTCGGCGGGACAACCTACGCGCAATTCGAGCCGTACAGCAAGCAAGGCGCCAGGCGCCGCGTGGCACGGAAAACCGCCGTCCGTGCGGGCCTTGCGGTGCCTCCGCCCTGACGGCGCGGGGCCCGGGGCGCCGCACGCCGGCGCTTCCGCCAGCCCGCCGCGCACCGTCCCCCAGACCTCCCCGGCAGCGGTCAGCGCCGCCGGCTCTCCCCACCTTCCATTCGCTTGCGTGTGTGATTAGGTTGATGGTGGGCGGTACGGATGCGTGGGCGTCGAGCGGACGACACGCGCCGGCCGCGGAGCCGAATCCCTTTGGCCGACCACGTTCCCTGGATCGAGCCCGCTTCGCGCGGGTGCTTCTGGACGCGTCTCTGTCGCCGGAGACGCGCCTTATCGTAGGGGCGTACGACGCAGGAAACCATGGCGCTCCAGATCGGACTGGCGTACAACGAGAAGCCTCCAGAGGACGCGGAGCCTCCAGGCGGCGTCCCTCCAAGATCCGGGCCCCACGACCGCTACGCGGAGTGGGATGACCCTGCCACCATCGCGGCCGTCGAAGCCGCCCTCCGCCGGGTCGGCCGCGTCGTTCGGCTGGAAGCCGACCCCGACTTCCCTCTTCAGCTCTCCCGAGCCCGCCCCGACATCGTCTTCAACATCGCCGAAGGACTCCACGGCCCTTGTCGCGAAGCCCACGTCCCGGCCATCTGCGAGTTCCTGGACGTCCCTTACACCGGCAGCGACCCCCTCACGCTCGCGCTCGCGCTCGACAAGCGACGCGCCAAGGAGGTTTTCCTCGCCCGTGGCGTTCCGACGCCCGAGTTCGTCGTGCTGGGCGACGGCGAGAACGCAGATGACGGGCGGACGAGCGGCACGCGCGGCCTCCCGCTGCCCGCCGTGGTCAAGCCACTGCACGAGGGTTCGAGCAAGGGGATCCCCGAACGCGCGCTGTGTTACACGCCGGAGGCCATCGAGCGCCGGGCCGCAGAGATCGTGGACGAGTACGGCCAGCCGGCCCTCGTCGAGCGGTTCCTCCCCGGCCGCGAGTTCACCTGCGCCATCCTCGGCAACGGCGCCGCCGCGCGCGTGCTCCCGATCGTCGAGATCCTGTTCGATGCGCTGCCGGCCGGCGCCGCACCCATCTACGGCTACGAGGCCAAGTGGGTCTGGGACACGCCGGACGCGCCGCTCGAGATCTTCCGCTGCCCGGCCGACCTCCCACCCGGCCTCGCCGCCGGTATCGAGCGCGCCGCCCTCGCCGCTTACCACGCACTCGGTTGCCGCGACTGGGCACGCGTGGACCTGCGCCTCGACGAGCACGGCCTCCCGCACGTCCTCGAGGTGAACCCGCTACCGGGCATCTTGCCGGATCCCGATCAGAACTCGTGCTTCCCCAAGGCCGCGCGGGCAGCCGGCCTCGGTTACGACGAGCTGATCTGCACCGTCCTGGACATCGCGCTCCAGCGCTACCGCATGCGCCCATGAACGTCGGGATCCTCTACGATGAGATCGCGGGCCGCAACGCGGCTCCGGCCGACGTGCGCGGCGTCCTCGAGGCGATCGAGGCAGTGGTGGTCGCGCTCCGCGAGCTCGGACACGCGCCGCTCACCATCCCGGTCGGCTCTGATCTGGACGCGTGGACCGGCCTCCTGCGTGAGGCGCGGGTGGACCTCGTCTTCAACCTGTGCGAGGGCGTCGGCGGCGCCGCCGCCCGCGAGGCGCACGTCGCCGCCGTTGTCGAGCTCATGGGCCTGCCCATGACCGGCAGCGGCTCCGAAACCCTGGCCCTCGCCCGGCGGAAGGACCGGGTCAACGCCCTGCTCGCCGCGGCCGGCCTGCCCGTTCCTGCGTGGACGGTGGTGATGCCCGGCTCCAGGCCGCCCGAGGGTTGGGACCGCTTCCCCGCCATCGCCAAGCCGGCCGCCGAGGACGCATCGCTGGGGATCACGCAGCGCTCCGTCGCTCGCGCCCGTGACGAGCTCGGCGCCGCAATCGAGGAAGCCGCGCCATACGGGCCCGTCCTCGTCCAGGAGTTCCTGACCGGCCGCGAGCTCGCGGTCGGCTTCATCGGCGACCAGCCGCTCCCCATCTCGGAGATCGACTACGCCGCCGTCCCGGACGGCTGCTGGCCGCTGCTCAGCTACCGGGCCAAGTGGGACAGCGGGTCGGACGAAGACATCGCCACGACGCCGCGCTGCCCGGCGTCGATCGGCGAGGAGACCCGGCGCCGCGCACTCGGGCTCGCCGAGGCCGCATGGCGCCTCGTCGGGGGCAGGGGCTACGGCCGCGTGGACCTCCGCGCGGACCGGAACGGCAACCTGTATGTCCTCGAGGTCAACCCCAACCCGGACATCGCCCCGTCCGCCGGGCTCGCCCGCATGGCCAGGGCCTGCGGCTGGAGCTACACAGAGATGATCCAGCGCATCGTCCGCGAGGCCGCGGCGTGAGCGCATCCGGCCCGATTCGCCCCCGGCCCGCTGCAGGGCCGCTGCACGTCCGGCCGCTCCGGCCGGAGGATCGTCCGCGCGTCGAGGCGATCGTCCGCGCCACCGGCGTCTTCCGCGAGTCGGAGGTCGCCATCGCCCTCGAAGTGATCGACGCGTTCTTCGCTCACCCCGACAGGGATTACTCCGCCCTGGGCGCCTTCACCCCGGGCGGCGACCTGATCGGCTATGTCTGTTACGGCCCCACGCCGGGCACCACGCGAACCTGGGACGTCTACTGGATCGCGGTCCACCCGGCGGCGCAACGCGCGGGGGTCGGGACCCTCCTCCTCCAGGAGGTGGAACGAAGGCTCGCCCGCCTCAATGCTCGACTCGTGATCATCGAGACCTCCTCGCAGCCCCAGTATCACCTCACGCGCGCGTTCTACGCGCGCCGCGGCTACGCCGAGGTCGCACGAGTCCCGGATTTCTACGAGGATGGCGATGATCGCGTGATCTTCGCCAAACGGCTCCATCCCTCTCCTTTGGGCGACCTGACCAATGGAAACGTGGCAGCAGATCCTGCACCAGAGTCTCACGACCGTTGACGAGCTCGTCGAGCGCTTCGGTGCCGAGAACGTGGACCGCGACGCGGTCGCGAAGGCCATCGAGAAGTTCAACCTTCGCATCACCCCGGCGGCCCTGCAGTTCATCCGCAAACCCGGCGACCCGTTCTGGCGCCAGTACGTCCCGACCCCGGATGAGCTCGTCGTCGAGGACGGCATCGTGGATTCCCTGGACGAGGACGCGGACTCCCCGGTCCCCAACCTCACGCATCGCTACCCGGATCGGGTCCTTTTCCTGGTCTCGCCGGTCTGCGCCGCCTATTGCCGCTTCTGCACGCGCAGGCGCAAGGTGGGCGACCCGGAGAAGATCCCGCTGAACCAGTTCGACGCCGCGTTCGCCTACCTCCGCGAGCACACGGAGGTCCGGGATGTCATCATGTCCGGCGGCGACCCCTTCATGCTCTCGGACCGGCGCATCGAGTACTTCCTGAAGACGCTGCGCGAGATCCCGCACATCGAGATCATCCGCATCCACACGCGCATGCCGAGCCACCTGCCGCAGCGCATCACGCCGCA
>DATCLK010000159.1:0-4382 GCA_036563975.1 Longimicrobiales bacterium
ATGCAGCGGTACCCGTGGGATGCCAGGAACAGCATCTGGTCGTCCCAGGCATCCGCGCTCAGCGGCCAGCCGTGGCTGAAGACGACGGGCTGACCGGCGCCCCAGTCCTTGTAGTAGATCTGCGTGCCGTCCTTCGTGCGGATCGTGCTCATCGTCTTCCCCTCGCTGTTTCGACGGCAGGCGCCAGCCGCAGGGTGAGCATCGTGCGGCGGCAGCGGTGTCCGTGACGCGATTCGATGACGCCTGCCGGCGGGGGCAAGGAGTGCGCCGACGACGCGGAGGAAGACTGGCCTGCGGCACACGTCGCGGTGCCGCTGGAGCTGTGGATCCGACCGGCCCGAAGGGGAGGGGAGACTCGACGTCGGCGCGCCGGCCCGGTTGCGAAAAGACTCGCCCCTACAGATCCAGCTCCCACGTCTCGCTGATGAGGTCGTGCCCGAAGCTGTGGTGCGGCTCCGAGTGAACGAGCTGGTAGCCCTCCCGCACGTAGATGCACCGCGCGGCCTCGAGCACGCTGTTCGTCCACAGCGTGATCTTCCGGTACCCCGCCTGCCGCGCGAAGCGCGTGCACTCCTGCACCAGCCGCCGGCCGATCCCCAGCCCGCGCGCGTGCGGCTCCACCAGCAGCAGCCGCAGCTTCGCGACGCCCTCCCGTTCGGGGTGCTTCACCAAGAAGACGGAGCCGACGTTCTCCCCGTCCCTCTCCGCGATCCAGCAGCGCTCGCGCCTCGGATCGTAGTCCCGGATGAAGGCGGCGACGATCTCCGCCACCAGCGCCTCGAACGTCTCGTCCCACCCGTACTCCCGGTTGTAGAGCACGCCGTGGCGGTGCACCACCCAGCCCATGTCCCCGGGCTGGTGAGGCCTCAGGATGTAGGGAACACGATGCTCCGCCGGCGCCCCGAGGACCGACTCGATCGTCCGCATGGCCTGGAGCAGCCGGTCCTGCTCCTCTGTCGAGAGCTCGCTGAGCATCGCTTCGATCTGGTTCCGTGAGGCCGCGTTGAGCTCGCTGAAGGCTGTCTGCCCGCGTGCGGTCAACGAGAGCAGCACCTGGCGGCCGTCGGCGTCCGAGCGCCGCCGGCGGAGCAGCCCGCGCTGCTGCAGCCGCCGCAGGATGCGGCTCAGGTAACCCGGATCCAGCTCCAGCTCACGTGCCAGGTGCGTGGCCGTCGTCTGCTCGTGGTGCGCGAGCTCGTACAGCACACGCGCCTCCGTCAGCGAGAACGGGCTGTTCAGGAGCCCCTCGTTCAGGACCCCGATCTGCTTGGTGTAGAAGCGGTTGAAGCGCCGGACGGCCTCGACGCGTCGGAGCAGGTCGGCACTGGCCATACGTTGTCGTCCGCGTGGTGGGTCCTCGCGCGGCCGGTGGAATGGTAGCCAAAGTAAACCAGTAAGTTGCCTCAGTCAAGTATATGCGGGCACGCCCCGTGGAGACGCTCGGCGGCCGGCCGTTTCGGGCCGCGGCGCCGGCCCGCGGGCGCGGGTGCGGCTCTTGCGCGGGTAGGCGGCCGCAACGCGTGCGCCGGAGGGCGGCCATGGTCAGACTGGAGCTGGATCGCGTGCAGGCCGACATGCTGCGCGAGATGCTGGAGAGCTACCTGGGCGATCTGCGAATGGAGATCTCGCAGACGGACCGGTTGGACTTCCGCGAGGACCTGAAGAAGCGGGAGGTGCTGCTGAAGGAGCTGATCGCGCGGCTGGAGCAGCCCGGGTGACTCGCCGGGCGTCGTGCGCCGACCGCGACACGCCGCCGATGGCGTGATCGGCGGTCCGTGTGGTGGCGGCCGCGCCGCCGGCTCGACAATGACGCGCACAGGGCGCCGCCCATAGCATGATCGCCGATCCGGACGGCGACCGCGCCGCCAGCCGCCTCAGCCGCACCCGTCCGGCGGCGCGCCGGTCCAGATCAGCCGGTAGTGATCCGGCGGAAGCCGCGCGCCGGCGGCCTCGAAGTAGCGGGTCCAGAACTCGCGCACGCGCACGCCCTGCGGGCTGGTCGCGTCCGCGCCGATCACGATGATGCACGCGCCGTCGAGCCACGGGATGAGCCCTCGCCGGCGCTGGGCCGCGATCCAGTCCGCGGGGGGCGTGCCGTCGGGCCGGCTCATCTCGATGCCGTGTGCGGACTGGATCATGTCGGAGAGCAGCACGATGGTGGTGCGGCGTCCGCCGGCGTCGCGCAGGAATTCGGCCGCGACGTGGAGGGTGGCGAACAGGTCGGTGGTGGGGAGCTTGCCGGCCGAGTCTGCGGCGAAGAGGGTGCGTGCGACGGAACGCGCCGCACGCTTCACGGCCTCGAGGTTTTCCCGGTCGAGCGAGGAAGGGCGTGCGCCGTCGCGCAAGCGCGGCGCCGTGTCCCACCAGCGGCGCGCGTCCTCCTCCTGGGCGCGAAGCCGGTGCACCTGGAGCAGGACGATGCGGTCGCCATAGGAGAGCCGGTCAATGATGCCGTCGAGCGCCCGCCGGCTCTCGCTGCGCCGCCGTTCGCTCTGGCTGCCGGAGAGGTCCACCGCGACGATGTACTGACGCCCCGGCGCGCCCGGCGCCGCGGTGGCCGGGCGTGCGCCCGGGTGATCGGGCTCGCAGCCCGCGAGGAGGAGTGGGAGGACCGCAGCCGCGACGCGTGGCCTCATGCCGCGCGTGCAGGGTCCGGGTCCGGATCTGCGGCCTGGCGCTCGGCCGCCGTGCGCACCCCGAGCACCACGGCGGCGCGTGCGCGCAACGATTCGAGCCGCTCCTGCTGCTGGATCAGCTCGGCGGGCGCGGTCAGCATCGCATCCTCCTCGCCGGGCGCGACGGCCAGGACAACGGGCCTCTGGAACGCGGCAATGTTGGCCGTGTCGATGCCGCGCGCGCGGGCGTTCTCCACGCGGAAGCGTGGGATCACGGCTCGCAGCCGGTCCAGCATGGCCTCCCAGCCCTGGAGCGGCCGCGAGTGGAGCAGGTAGTTCGCCGCGGCGAATTCGCGCCGAATGGCGACGTCGAGCCGGGCGAGCTCCTCGCGGCGCCGTGCCTCGTCGCGCCGGAGCGCGCGCAGCTCGCGCCGCAGCTCCGCCGCCTGCGGATTGTCCAGCCGGCCGTGCAGCGAGTCGCGCGTCGCGAGGTACGCAGCCAGTGCGGCGGCCACGGCGAGCACGAAGTTGAGCAGCAGGATCGGCCAGTTCATGCGGGCGATGACGTCCGCGTAGTCCGCGCGGTCGATGCGCTGCGCGAGGATGTGCTGCGCATCATCCAGGCGCTGTTCTGCTTCGCCGATCGCGACGAGGTCTTCCGCCGTGCGCGCGGCGGCGAGCTGCTGCTGGATCTCCGCGACCTGCGCCTCTGCTTCCGCCACCTGCTCGGCCGTCGACCGCTCGAGCTGGTAGCGCGCCAGCCACAGGAACCCGAGCACGGCGACGATGCCGATCGAGCTGGCGATCGCGGCGAACCCGAACTGACGCCGGTGGCCGCGGATCGTCGTCGCGGCGGACGGCGTCTCCGCCTCGTCCAGCGATGTGCGGCGCCGCACCGCCTCGCCGAACACGTGCGCGAGGAACACCAGGAAGATGATCACGCCGAGCGCGAGCACGGACGCATCCGGATGGTGCGCCGCCCGCGCCGCCGCGCGGTACAGGCCGCCCAGAGGGCCGAACTGCTCCGAGTCCGCCGCGATCTGCCGCCACGCCGCCTCCGCGCCCGGATCCTTCGGCAACAGCTCCGAGAAGACCGGCACGTTCGCAACCCAGTCCACGAGCACCAGGAGCGCGATCAGCAGCCGGTACTTCCACGGCGCGAAGTACCGGCGCACCTCGAGCGTGGTGTACCCGGCTGCCGTTTCCGATTCGGCACGGTCGAGGGCGGCGGTCACGGCTTTCATTCGGATTCCGCTCAGCTCGAGCTCGACCAGCTCGTGCTCGTAGGCGGAGAGGCGGGCGTCGGCGCGGCGAGTGCAGTTCTGGATGGCGTCCTGCACGCGCGTCCGCACGCGCTCGACCCAGCCGCGGAAAACCGCTTCCGCCCGCCTTGCCAGCGTCTCCTCCTCCGGCACGTTCTCGTACGCCACGTCGATCCGCGGCAGCCCCGCCGCCGCAGCGGCGCGTGCAAGCTCGACCGCCGTGGCTTCCAGCTCGGCGACCCGCTCGTCGAACCAGCGATCCGCCGGCGCGCGGACCTGGCGGAGTCCCTCCGGAAGCCCGTCGGGCTCGGAATCGGGGTCGTGCCGGGGCAGGGCAGGCGCGGACGCACGGCGGAGCCAGGCCAGCCAGCGGCGGCGACGTGGCTCGCGCTCCGTGAGGAGTGCGGGCATGGCGGCTTCCCCTCCGGTTGCGGTTCGCACGGCGCGTGCGCCGCGGCGCCACGGCACCACGCTGCCAACCGCGTCCAGCGCGGACGCGGAGCGG
>DATCLK010000160.1:0-16042 GCA_036563975.1 Longimicrobiales bacterium
ACGACGAGCCGGTATGCCCACCACCATTCGGCTCGTCCGGCTCGCCCGTCTCGAACGCCCACCCGCGGTCGCCCGCCGCTCCTCACCCTCGCCCGCCCTCGACAGCCGCGATCCTCGCCACGTCGCTGCAGACAAACACCCGCGACGGCCCTCAAACCATGCGGATCGTCGGCAGGAACAGCACGAATCGATACGCGACGAGAACGGCGCAGAATCCCACGATGAAAAGAGGGAGCTCGAGCGCGGCGATGGCCCGACCCTGGCCGTAGAACCTTCGCGGCGCCGCGAGCAGCCAGGGGATGAAAAGGCCGAGCAGGACGAGGCCGTAGAACGCGTCGTCGTTACCTGGAAAGCCGAGCCCGAGAAGAACCAGGCCGCACCCGATCGCGCGCGCGGCGATCAGCGCCGCCACGACCGCCATGAGCACGACCGCGAGGAGATGCGTCGCGAAGACGAGGTGCTCGACGAAGTACCTGCGCCGTCTCGCATGCAATGCGTGCAGCACGAGTGCGACGCCCGGGATCATCGTGAAGATCAGCGACTTCGCCAGCCCGGCGGTCACGGCGTCGAACGTCCTCGCGTAGGCGAGGAATGCTTCGCGGTCCTGCGCCAGTGCCCGGAAGCTGACCCCGGGACGCGCCTCCAGCCCGAGAGCCCACGTGCCGTACGGATGGGCGAAGAGATGATCTCTGAGGCGCGTCGTGAACACGTGGGCCGGCAGGAACTCGAGCAGGACGAAGAACGCGCCGTTGCAGATCAGGAAGAGCTGCACCGGGCCGAGCCACGGCCGCCGCCGGCCCGCGAGGTACTCCTCGCTGAGGCGGCCCGGCTGAAGGAGCAACGATCGGAGGCTGCGCCAGATGCGCGAGTCGGCGTTCGCCAGCTCGTACAGCGCGTCCTTGAGAAAAGCGATCACGCTGAGGTCCTCGCGCCCGACGCTGCGCTCGCCGCACTCGGCGCAGTAGCGGCCGGTCAGGCCAGCGCCGCACGAGGGACAGCGTGCACGGGTCCTCGCGGGGTCGGAGGCGGCAACCGATGATGGATCGTCCATAGACGTTTTCCGTCTGCGAACCGTGCGGGAAGGACCAGGAGCGGCGGCTCTCCGGCACGGCTCCCTCTCCGCCTCGGAGCCGATGCGCATCGCGCCGCTGCGCTCGCCACCGCCGCCGGGGGTGAGCGCCTGGACAACCGGCACGTTCGGCCGTCGAACCCGCCCCCTTGCCCCCGCCCGGCGTGGGCGGCGCGGCCAGGCGAAACCGGCCCGGGGCCGCGGAGCACGTCCAGCGCGCAAGGCGGCATGTGGCCAGGCTCCTGGCGCCCCGGCGCAGCCCCGAGGGAGTCAAATAGAGCGCGCGGCGGAACCACGCGCAATCAGCGCTCGCTCGACAGGGGCGAGACTCTGAGCGGCGAGGTTCTTCGGGCCGCCGCCTGCGGGCGCTACGATCCGCGGGCGCCACGACGAGCGCCGCCGCGCGCGGCATCACGCCGGGACGGGCGGGCTCGCCACACGGTCCATCATCCGTTCGTAACCAGTGCGACCGCGCGTGGCGCGGCATGCCGCAACGGCCGGCATCATCGCACGGTCCACCGTGCGCCCGTGACGAGCGCGACCACCCGCGAGGCGGCACGCCGCGACGGCATCCGCTCCGGCCGGTGCGGGCTGCGCTCCGATCCGCCAGATCCCCGCCCAAGGCATGTATCCTGCTCTCCTCTCCCGCCAACTCGAGCCGGAGGACCCCCACCATGGCCAGCACCGAAACCCTGGCGGGAGCGGCGGAGCGGGACGAGACCTGGATCGAAGCGGCAGCAGGTGTAGAGATCACGCGCGCGGGCTGGACGGAGCACGCGCGGCGAGTGCTTCCCTCGGACGCGCTCGCGCTCGTCGCGCGCCTCCACCGCGAGCTGGACGGCGAGCGCAGGCACCTCCTCGAGCTCCGTCGAATCCGCCAGGCCGAGTGGGATGCTGGCGCTGTCCCCTCCTACCTCGATGGTCCGGAGACCGCCGAGGCGCGCGGCGACTGGCGAGTCGCGGAACTGCCGCCGCACCTGCTGCGCCGCCGCGTCGAAATCACCGGCCCGATCTCCGACCCCAAGATGGTCATCAACATGCTGAGCCGCACGGAGGACGGGCACCGCGCCGATGCCGCGATGCTGGACTTCGAGGACGCGATGAAGCCGTCCTGGACCAACGTCGTGCAGGGCATCGAGAACCTGATCGGCGCGGTCGACGGCACGCTCACCTTCGTCAAGCCCGCCCAGGGGGGACAGCCCGCGAAGGTCTACCGGATCGACCCCACCGACATGCCGATCCTCATGGTTCGCGTCCGCGGGCTGCACCTCCAGGAGAACAACGTGCGCGTGGACGGCGTGCCCGTGTCCGCGGGCCTGTTCGACTTCGCGCTCAGCGCCTGGCACACCGCGCGCAAACTGGTCGAGCAGGGGAAGACGCCCAAGTACTACGTCCCCAAGTGCGAGTCGTACCTCGAGGCGCGCTGGTGGAACCGTCTCTTCCTCCTCGTGCAGGAGGCGCTCGGCCTGCCTCGCGGCACCATCAAGGCAACCTTCCTGATCGAGACGCTGCCCGCCGCGTTCGAGTGCGAGGAGATCCTGTACGAGATCCGCGAGCACGCGGCAGGCCTGAACGTGGGGCGCTGGGACAAGATCTTCAGCGACATCAAGGTGCTGAAGGAGCACCCGGACCGCGTGCTGGCGGACCGCGGCAGCATCTCGCTGAACCGGCCGTGGATGATGAACTACGCGCTCCGGCTGATCCGCGTCTGCCACCGGCACGGCGCGTTCGCGATGGGCGGGATGGCGGCGTTCACTCCCGGCCGGTCGCCGGAGCGGCGCCGCGAGCAGGTGCGCAAGGTCGTGGAGGACAAGCGGCTCGAGGCCGCCATGGGCCACGACGGCTGCTGGGTCTCCCACCCGTACTTCATCGGCCCCGCGCTCTCCGCGTTCCCGCACGACAACCAGCTCGGCGTGATCCCGGGCGCGGAGTACGACCGCCCGGACCTGCTGCCGCTGCCGGAAGGGCCCCGGACGATGGAAGGGCTCCGCAAGAACGTGCGCGTCGGCATCGCGTACCTGCGCGGCTGGAACCAGGACATCGGGTGCGTCGCCTGGGACGACCTGATGGAAGACCTCGCCACGCTCGAGATCTCGCGCGCGCAGACCTGGCAGTGGCTGCGGCACGGAACCGTGCTCGACGATGGCACCCGTGTGGACCGCGCGTTCGTGCAGCGCGTGTTCGACGAGGAGCTGGCGCGCATCCGCGCGGAGATCGAGCAGTCCGCCAGCGGCGCCGGCGACGATGTGAACGCCGAGATCCGCCACTTCGAGGAGGCCGCAGAGGACGCACGGCACATCTTCACCGAGCCGCGGTTCCGCCTGTTCCTGACCAGCGGCTCGGATCGCGCCGGCACGCCGCTCGCCGAACGGCGGCGCAGTTTGCGGGAGAACGCGGTCGACGCCTGAACGGGCGCCGCCCGCGTGGGTCGGGCAACCTTGGTCGTCCAACGCGGAGGCATCCATGCGCAAGCGCAGCGAGGGGCCGGGGGTCGGGAACGGCGAGATCAGACACGCCCGCAACCCCGGCCGACCGGGGGATGATGGCGCCGCCGCGCGGCTGTCGCGTTCCACGAGCGACGACGGCATGGCAGCCATCCACATGCGTCCCGTCACGCCCGCCGCCGGGCCTGCGTCCGCCCGGCTCCCGGACCGCTGGGCGGGGATCGAGCGGCCTTACTCGCCCGAGGACGTCGAGCGGCTGCGGAACTCGTTCCGCATCGAGTACACGCTCGCGCGCCGGGGCGCCGAGCGGCTGTGGGAGCTGCTGCACACCCGGCCGTACGTCGCCGCGCTGGGGGCGCTGACCGGCAACCAGGCGATGCAGCAGGTGAAGGCCGGCCTCGAGGCGATCTACCTCAGCGGCTGGCAGGTCGCCGCCGACGCCAACCTCGCCGGGCAGATGTACCCGGATCAGAGCCTTTACCCCTCCAACAGCGTGCCCGCCCTCGTGCGCAGCATCAACCAGACGCTGCTCCGCGCGGACCAGATCCATCACTCGGAAGGGGACGACGGCATCTACTGGATGGCGCCGATCGTCGCGGACGCGGAAGCGGGGTTCGGCGGCTGCGTGCACGCGTTCGAGCTGATGAAGGCGATGATCGAGGCGGGCGCCGCCGGCGTGCACTTCGAGGACCAGCTCGCCTCCGAGAAGAAGTGCGGGCACCTGGGCGGCAAGGTGCTCGTGCCTACGTGCCAGTTCATCGACACCCTCATCGCCGCGCGGCTCGCCGCGGACGTGCTGGACGTGCCGACCCTGCTCGTCGCGCGCACCGACGCGCGCAGCGCGCGCCTGCTGACCAGCGACGTCGACCCGCGCGACCAGGAGTTCCTGACCGGCGAGCGCACGCCCGAGGGCTACTACTGCGTGCGCCCCGGCCTGGAGAGCGCGATCGCGCGCGCCCTGGCGTACGCGCCCTACGCAGACCTGCTCTGGTGCGAGACGTCGACGCCGGACCTGGACGAGGCCCGGCGCTTCGCGGAGGCGATCCACGAGCGCTTCCCCGGCAAGCTGCTGGCCTACAACTGCTCGCCGTCGTTCAACTGGCGGCGCCACCTGGACGCGCAGACCATCGCATCGTTCCAGCGCGAGCTCGCCGCCATGGGCTACCGCTTCCAGTTCGTCACGCTCGCCGGCTTCCACACCCTGAACTACAGCATGTTCTCGCTGGCGCGCGCCTACCGCGAGCGCGGCATGGCCGCGTACGCGGAGCTGCAGCAAGCCGAGTTCGACGCAGAAGCGCTCGGCTACACCGCGACGCGCCACCAGCGGGAGGTCGGCAACGGCTACTTCGACCTGGTGCGCGAGACCGTGATGCGCGGGCGCTCCAGCACCGTCGCCATGGCGGAGTCGACGGAGACGGCTCAGTTCCTGTAGCGTCCACTAGCCGCGGCGCTCCGCCGCGTCGCCGGCCAGCCCGTGGCGGACGTCTCCCGGCGCCGGGCGACCTCGGCCGGGCATGGCCCGTAGCCCGGTCGCAGGCGGCCTCGCCCCGGCATGGCGCGTTGCCCGTGGCGGGCGGCCGGGCCTGGCGCCTCGCCCAGCGGGGGCGCGATGGCCCAACCGGGGACCGGGACCGCCGCCCAGCCGTAGGTCGCTGGCCAGGAAGCGTGGCGGGTCGGTGGCTCTCGCGCGCAGGTTGGTCTCGGCGGGCCACGCGGCTCCGGTGAATTGCTCGATCCCGGCGGGCGGCGCGGCCCCGGGGCGCTGCGCGGCGCCGACGGGCTGAGCGGCCTCGGGCACGCCGGGTGCTGGCGCCACTTGCCCGGAACCGGGCCCCATCGCCGAGAAGGCTCGCCTCCCGCCCCGACATCGAGTCCCACCCCCTCCAAAATGGTACAGGGTTGTACCATCTAGCCCCGCCCGTGATGGGACAATGCACGTGCTCGCCACGAACGCGAGCGCGATGCCGCGCCGCGCGACCACCACCTCATTCGAGCCCGAGCTGCCACGCCGCCCGGTCTTGGCCGTTCTCGGGGCTGAACCCGCCAGCGCACAGACCCGCTCGCGACCGCCACCGCACAGACCCGCTCCGCCCCCGCGCAGGCATCGCCGGGCGTGTGGTTCAGCCGTCAGCCCGGCACGTGCCGCGACGCGCGCAAGACAGGCATCGCCGGGCGTGTGGTTCAGCCCTTGCAACAGCGGTCCCTCGATGGAGTGGAGCCGTGGTCCCCAGGACGAGGTGGAGTAGATGACCAGGGTTCAACGCACGGCGCAGATCCTCGGCTGGATCCTCATCATCGTGGGAGTCCTAGGCTTCTTCTGGGACGGCTTCAGCACTGAATCGGACATGGCCGAGGCTCCGCACCTGCTCGGCCTGTTCCCCGTGAACGTGTGGCACAACCTGTTTCACCTCGTGACGGGGATCTGGGGCGTGTTCGCGGCACGCACGTTCTCCTCGTCCCGCACCTTCGCCCGCACGCTCGGGATCGTCTACGCGGTGCTGGTCGTGCTCGGGCTGTTCACGCCGACGCTGTTCGGAATCATGCCCATCGGCGGCAACGACCTCTGGCTGCACGCGCTGATCGCGATCCCGCTGCTGTACTTCGGCTTCTCCGCACGGGGCCGCGCGGCCGGCGGGCGGGAAGAGCGGGAGCGGTTGCGGCGCGCCGCGTGAAGCCCGTAGGCACCGGGAACCGGGGACGTCCCTCGAGCTGCCCCTGAAACGCCGGGGACGGGCACGAGGGCGTCCTCCGGATCCGGAACGGGCGCGAACAGCGTCTCGCGGGATCCGGGAAAACGGGGGCGAGGGCACCCTGCGCCGGTGCGGAGCCGGCGCGAGGGCCTCCTCCGGGTCCGCAAACGAACGCGAGCGCATCCTGCGGTCCGAAACGGGCACGAAGGCGTCCTCGCGCCCGAGGCGAGTGCACGGGCCTCGTCCAGAGCCCGGTGTGAGCGCCCGAACGTCGTCGCGAGCCCGAGGCCAGCGCGCGGACACCGCCCGGAGTCCGGGGGATCGCACACCGCCGATGTCCGCGCCCGCGGCGAGCGCGGGTCTGTCGCCCGGAGCCTGGAGCGCCCGCCGGTCGACGTGCCGGCGAGGTGCGACGCCCCGGCGCGCGGCGTGAACCTGCCCGTGTGACACGCGCTCTGGCTCCGACCTGCCACTGCTGCAAGCTCCATTTGCAATTCTGGCAAGGTTTGCCCGGCACGCTCGCTGCTTCGTCTCCCGCGGCGAGAGCAGCGGCCGCGCGCCATCGCGGCGCGCACGGCGCACCGTGCGTCGACGGCCTTCACATAGATCTCCCGAGCGACACAAACGGACCACAGCCGGAACGGAGGTGAGATTCATGCTGATGCTGAGGAATCGCAGCCTTGTTTCGGATCCGGTCTTCTCGAGGATGGATGGGCTCTGGAAGGATTTCGACCGCCTGTTCACGAACGTCTTCGCGACCGATTGGCTGAGCACCGGCGCATGGGTGCCGCCGGTAGAAGTCGAGGAGACGGGCGAGCACATCCGGTACGTCCTCGAGGTACCGGGTATCCGACCGGAGGACATCAGCGTCACGGTCGAGCGCAACATCCTGACGGTCTCGGGCGAGAAGAAGGAGGAGCGTTCGGCTGAGAACGCGACGTGTCACCTGACCGAGCGGCGTTATGGTCGGTTCACGCGCCGCTTCCAGCTCCCGGCGCGCGTGGACGCGGATGCCGTGGCTGCGCGTCACGAGAACGGCTTGCTCACCATCACGCTGCCCAAGGTCCCCGCTGCACGGCCTCGCCAGATCCGCATCGAGACGGGCGAGGCACCGCAGCTCGCCGAGACGAGCGACAGCGCCAGCTGAAAGCCGAGCGATAGCGCCGGCTGAAAGCCGAGCGACAGGGCCAGCTGACGGCGCGCGTCGGCGGGCGGGTCGTCGCCGGCGAGGGCAGGGCCGGAGGTTCCGCAGGAGTGCGTGTGCCACTGCGCGACCGTGTGGGGCGCGGGCGCGCGGGCCGCTGGCAACGGCGGCACGAAGCAGTACGTCCGGCCATCCGCGTCGACCTTCTCCAGCTCCGAACGGATCGGCTCAACACCCCGCTTCGCCTCCGCTGCCGTCAGGCTGGACCACCAGCGGAAGTCCTTCAGCGTCGCGGGCCCGCGGGACCGGAAGTAGCGGCGCGTCAGCTCCGCGAGCGCCTCGTCGCCTTCGAGGCGCAGCGCCTGGGGCGCCCGCTCCTCCAGCAACGCATACGTCTGCTGCTTGCCGCGCGGCACGCCGCTGCACACCACCGCGTCCAGCTCGAGGTGCATCACGATGTGCGCGAGCCGGGATCCCCTGGCCTGGATCCCGGCCTCGGCCAGCCGCGCGGCCAGCTCCTGGCGCGTGAGAAGGACGCCGCCTTCGAGCGCGCGCTCGATCACCGTCCGGCACCGGGACAGCACCGCGTCGTCCAGCTCCAGCCGACGGTAGACCGATCCATTGAGCCGCTGCACGCGCGGCCCCGTCAGCGCCTGAATCCAGCGAATGTCCTCCGGAAGGACGAAGTGCCACGTCGGCCTGAGCACGTGCGTCCGCAGAATGCGGCCGTCCGCCAGCGCGCGCGCGAGCGCGACGTCATCGTGGCGACTCGCGCGCTGGGCGAGCGACCACTTCGCCACCGCGTGCTCCTGCGCCTGCGACGCGCCCAGCCAGCGCAGCGCCTCCTCCGGCGAGGCGAACGGCGCGCCCGCCAGTCGCTGGTTGCGCAGCCGCTGCCGCGCGATGCGTTGCTCGTGCATGACCCTCGGTTTGCCGCAGGCGCCGGGGTCCTTACACCCCGGGCCGCCCGCCGACGGCGTTGCTGTTGCCGTGCCGCGCGTCGAGCCGCGGCTCTCCGGCCCACGCGGCGGTGCGCTCGTTGTCCGGCGTGCGCGAGCCGAGGGCGAAACTGACCGCCGTGGGTGTCCGGAGCAAGGGCTCGGGGCTCGGCCGCGATCGCGTTCGCGCCGGTCTGTTGGTGGGGACGAGCTTGTGCGCATTCGCTCGAATGGTACGAACCTGTACCATCTGCCCCGTTGCGCGACCGCTTGGGCGCGACGTCGCCGCCCGGGCCCGCGGCCCCACGGTGCCAACCGCCCGCGACGGCACGGCTTGCACGCGCATCTCCCCGTTCGCTAGCTTCGCCCGCTCACCGAGCCATCGTTCCTCAGCGCAAGCACGGGAGAATCGAACGATGCAGCCAGAGCGACGAACGATCGGACGAGGCCACCGCTGCCTCGTCGCGGCCCTCCTGGTGGCGACGGCATGCGCGACGCCCGGCGGCGCACCCGCACCGCAGCCGCCTGCGCCCGTGGCCGCGGCACCCGCAGACCGCACGGCCGCCGCCGAGCCGGCCGTCGTCCAGGTGGACCGGGCGTACGCCGAGGAGATCGCGGCGCTCGCCGCCGACCCGCGCGTGCAGCAGGCGTTCCGCGCCATCGACGGGCTGCGCGCACGCACGCGCGCGGACCACATCGCGCTGACGCAGATCCCTGCGCCGCCGTTCAACGAGCAGGCACGTGCGCAGCGCTACGCCGAGCTCCTGCGCGAGGCCGGCGCGGACAGCGTCTGGATCGATGCCGAGGGCAACGTGCTCGGCCTGCGCCCCGGCACGGAGGGTGGCAACACGCTCGTGCTGTCCGGCCACCTGGACACCGTCTTCCCCGAAGGCACGGACGTCACCGTCCGCGTGAGGGGCGACACGCTCTTCGCGCCGGGCATCGGCGACGACACGCGCGGGCTCATCGTCGTCCTCACCGTGCTCCGCGCGATGGAAGCGGCCTCCCTCGAGACCCGCGGTGACGTGCTCTTCGTCGGCACCGTGGGCGAGGAGGGGCTGGGCGACCTGCGCGGCGTCAAGCACCTGTTCCGCGACGGCGGGCCCGAGATCGCAGCCTTCATCTCGATCGACGGCGCAGAGGAGGACCGCGTGACGCACCGGGCGCTGGGGTCGCGGCGCTACCGCATCACCGTGCGCGGGCCGGGCGGCCACTCCTGGGGCGCGTTCGGCATCGCCAACCCCGCGCACGCGCTGGGCCGCGCGATCCGGCTGTTCGACGAGCGCGCGGCCGCGTTCGTCGCACAGGGGCCGCGCACCAGCTACAACGTCGGCGTGATCGGCGGCGGCACGTCCGTCAACGCCGTGCCGTTCGAGGCATGGATGGAGGTCGACATGCGCTCGGTCAGCGACGAGCGGCTCCGCGGCATCGACGCGATCCTCCACGATGCCGTGCGGGACGGCGTCGCCGAGGAGAACGCGGCGCGCGCGCACGGCGACTCGCTGACCGTCGAGCTCGAGCTGGTCGGCGACCGGCCTTCGGGCGAGATCCCGCTCAGCGATCCGCTGGTCCAGCGCGCCAGCGCCGCGATCGCGCACTTCGGCTTCGAGCCCCGGCCCGGCATCAGCTCCACCGACGCGAACATCCCGATCTCGCGCGGCATCCCCGCCGTGACGCTGGGCGGCGGCGGCGTGGGCTCCGGCGCCCATTCCCTGCAGGAGTGGTGGCTGGACCGTGACAGCGAGACCGCGATCAAGCGCACGCTGCTGATCGTGCTGGCGCACGCGGGGATGGTGGGGAGATAACAGCGCCGAGGAGCAGGAAGAACACGCCGGCGAGCAGCGCGGCGGACTCGAGCAGCGCCTCCGGTCTGCTATTGCCTGGTCGGCGCCGTGTCCGCCGCTTCGCCGCCCAGATCGCGCACGAGAAGCTCGCCTTGCTCGGTGATGCGGTCCGCCAGCACGCTCAGGTTCCTCATGCCGCCGATGTACCAGTGGTACTCGGGCCGCAGCCGGCCGGCGCTGTCGTAGAACGCGCTCGTGCCGTTGCCGAGGTTGGGAATCAGCATCGACTCCGAGAGCGTCCGGAGCTGAGAGAGCTGCTCGAAGCCCGCGTTCAGTCCGTTGTAGAACTCGGAGATCCGGTAGATGGTGGGGACGTCCAGCAGGTCCAGCCCGCCCGACTCGATCGTCGCCTCCCACATGTGCGTGTGGACGCGCACCGGCTCGATCAGCGGGACGAGTGCCGGCGTCTCCCCCTTCGCGAACGCGGAGTCGTACTCGGCCACCAGCCTGGACGTCCACTCCGACGCGATGCGGGTGTTGCCGATGATGTCCCGGATCTCCTGCACCAGCGCCTGCTGGATCTGTGCGCGGCGCTCCGCGGCCTCGCGCCTCGCCTCCCACTCCTGGAGCGCGAACGCGGCGTACACGCCAACGAACACGATGACCAGCTCGAACGCCAGGCGGACCAGGAATTCGCGTCTCGTGCGGAGTTCTGGCGGCATTGCCGGACCTCCTGCGGGAACGTGCGGCGCGCCATGCCAGCGGGACGGCGCCGCCGGGCGGTTCGGACCGTGGCCCTCCGGCCGAGCGGACCGCGCTCGGGCCCTCGGTCGCCGCGCCAACCTACACCGTACGGCCGCCGCCGTGCAACGACAGCGGCTGCAGACGACGACGGCCGGTCGGCGCGCGCCATACTCCGGCCTGCGCCCGGCGGCGGCGTTCACGGCGAACATCGTTGTACGGGTACGCTAATGGAGTGGCGGGCGGGCGTCTTGGAGAAAATTCCCGCGCGGACGCTCAGCGCGCCGGCTCGGCGAGGTTGACGCTGTCGGGGTAGCGGCGCGAGGCCCGGAACTCGCCCGGCGCGAGGCCCGCCAGCTCGCGGAACTCGGCGTTGAAGTGTGGCTGGTCGTAGTAGCCCGCGGCGAGGGCGATGTGGGAGAGCGGGAGGTCGCCGCGGCTCACCAGCTCCAGCGCGCGGCGGAACCGGATCAGGCGCGCCAGCCGCTTGGGCGCCACGCCCACCTGCTCGCGGAACAACGTCGCGAACCGGCTCTTCGACCAGCCGGCCCGCTCGCGCAACGCGGTGACCGAGACCGCGCCGCCCGCACGCTCGATCGCGGCGGCCGCCCACGCGAGCGCCGGATCCGCCATCCGCCCGCGCGCCACACGCTCCGCGATCCAGTCTGCTGCGACGCGGAGCCGGCGCACGGCTCTCGACGCCGCTCCGCCGGGCCCGGCCGCGTCCCCGGACACCCCGTCCCCGTCTGGAACGATTGCGGCGCTGGGGTCCGTTCGCGCGTCGTCGCCATTGGAGACGCGCGCGTCCGCTGCGCGGCCGGTGCCGATCCCCCCAGCTCCGAAATGGTACAAGCTTGTACCATCTCCGCCGCCCCCGGCGCATGCCACGCCGCGCGCCGCGCCGCGCCGCGCAGGTTGATCCGCAGCCCAGCAGCGCTCCGCCCGTTCCGCCGCCGCGCACCGCTCGGCCAGCTCGGCCGCGGCCTGACCCACGACGTCCGCCAGGTCGACCGTCACGCCCGTCAGCTCGTGGACCGGCGTGCCGAGCACCGCGTAGGCGCCGGTCGGCAGCAGCCGCACGCCCAGCACGACGGACGGCCCGCGCGGCGCCTCGATCACGCTCGGCCGCAGCATGAGTCCCGTGATGCAGGTCGGCGCGAACCACTCGACCCTGTCGCCCTGCACCTCGCCGTAGGGTGGCCCGAGGTGGACGTTGAACTCGAAGCGCCCGTCCGGGAACACCCGCTCGCGCGGGTGCAGCACCGTGCCCTCGAAGTACCACAGATGGTCGACGACGCCGGCGAGCTGCGGCGGCCGCCAGCGCGCGAGCAGCCAGCGCCCGAGCGCAGAGTCGTGGCGCTGGACATGAATCGGCACGGTGCCTTGGTCGGGCGTCATCCGCTCAGCGCCTCATGCTCCGCCCATGCGCAGCAGCTTCTTCCACAGCCGCTCCTCCACCGGCACCACGCTGAGCCGTCCCTGCCGCACCAGCGCGAAATCCTTGAAGTCGGGGTCCGCCTTGATCTGCGCCAGCGTGACCGGCCGCGGAAGCCGCTTCCCCACCTCCACGTCCACGACGACGAGAGCCTCATCGCCCGCCTTCGGGTCCGGGTAGGGGTCGGAGACGACAGTCGCCAGCCCGACGATCTGCTTCTCATCGCCGGTGTGGTAGACCATCACGGCATCGCCCTTCTTCATCGCGCGGATGTTCTTCAGCGCGACGGCGTTCTTCACGCCGTCCCACACCGTGCGCTTTTCCCTCTCGAGATCGTCGAAGCTGTACGACGACGGCTCCGTCTTCACGATCCAGTAGCTCGGCATCGTCACCCCGCCTGCGGGTTGCGCACGTGTCGACGATCTCCAACCTACGGGAGCAGGCGGCCTGGCCGCCAGGCATCCCGTGCGTGCTCACGAGGTCGCCATCGCGGAGCGCGGGGACGCGACGCCCGGCGGAAGGTGGGCCAGCACCTCCTGTGCGACGTGCGCGCCGATGCTCAGCGAGGCCGTCGCGGCCGGGGAAGGGGCGTTCAGCACGTGGACCGACCGCTCCCCGTGCACGATGACGAAGTCGTCCACCAGCTTGCCGTTCGCGTCCACCGCCTGCGCCCGGACGCCGGACTTGCCGGGGCCGGGCACCAGGTCCGTCGCCTGCACGCGAGGCACGAGCCGCTGGAGCTCGCGGACCAGCCGTTCCTTGCTGAGCGAGCGCGCGAGCTCCGCGACCCCGGACAGCCAGTACTTCCGGGCGAGGCGCCAGAAGCCGCCGTAGGTGAGCACCTCCGCCACGTCGCGGAGCGAGACGTCGCGGTGACGGTAGCCCTCCCGTTTCCAGGCGAGGACGGCGTTCGGCCCGACTTCGACGCGGCCATCGATGGTCGGCGTGAAATGCACGCCCAGGAAAGGCAGCGCCGGGTCCGGCACGGGATAGATCGGGTTGCGGATCAGGCCGCGTGCGGCTCCCACCAGCTCGTGGTATTCCCCGCGAAACGGCACGATCCTCACCCCCGGATCCGTGCCGCACAGCCGCGCCACGCGGTCGGAGTGGAGCCCGGCGCAGTTGACCAGCAGCGATGCGCTGACGTCGCCCGAGGACGTGATGACGTCGAGCCCTCCTTGCCGCCGCTTCACCGCGTGCACGCGCGCGCTCGTCCGGATCTCGCCGCCGGACTCCCGGACGATGCGCGCCAGCGCCTCCGCAACCCGCACGTAGTCGACGATTCCCGCTTCGCGCACCCACAGGGCCGCGATCCCGTCCACCTCCGGCTCCAGCTCCCGGAACCGTTCGCGGCCGATGTACTCGAGCCCCTCCAGGCCGTTGGCGCGGCCGCGGCGTTCCAGCTCCCGCAGCACCGCGATCTCGCGCTCCGCGGTCGCGACCACCAGCTTGCCCGACCGCCGGTAGGGGATGCCCTCGGCCTCGCAGAAGCGGTACATGGACTCACGGCCACTCGCGCACAGGCGCGCCTTCAACGACCCGGGGCGGTAATACAGCCCGGAGTGGATGACGCCGCTGTTGTGACCGCTCTGATGCGCCGCGATGCGGTCCTCCGC
Organism: Longimicrobiales bacterium; assembly: GCA_036563975.1. Lineage (GTDB taxonomy): Bacteria > Gemmatimonadota > Gemmatimonadetes > Longimicrobiales > RSA9 > RSA9. Next base: position 13,862 of record DATCLK010000160.1, read on the forward strand.
CTCGAGCACGACCAGCGATCGGACCCCCTGGAGAAGGAGGGCCCGGGCGGTCGCAAGCCCGATGAGCCCGCCTCCGACGACGGCAACGTCGTAACGCCCCACCACTCGAGGTCTCTCCGTTCCAGGATCTCGGGATGACTCCGTTGGCCCCGCCCGCGACCGGCTCGCCGAGCCGGCTCTCGGGACGGGCACGGCGTTCCGCGTGCAATCGAGGTGCCGGCTCCCGCGATGGCCCTGTCGCCCTCGCCGGATCACACGCGGAGGCCGCGCCGGGGCCCGTCCCGGCAGCCACGGCCCATCGGGGCGCCGACTGGTCGTCGCGGGCGCGCGGTGGGACGGGTGTGCCTCTCGTGCCAACCGCCGCCTCCGTGCTGAACCGCGACCGAGGCGCAGCATCTGTTGACCCTGCGCGACAGATCCGAACGACGCGAAGGCCTGCGACATCGCGCGGTCACGCCACTTCACTCGCCCGCACATCCGTCAGAGCCGCGCGCCGGATCGTTTTTTCGATCGGTGCGCCAACTGGCCCGGAAATCGCAAGACCTGGCCGCGGCGCCGGGTGGGACCATTTCACTCTGTGTTGACTCCGGACCCGGCCCCACCGCGACTGCAGTACTTCGGATGAGCGACCTCCTGATCGACCGCACCGAGCAGCGGACGCGCTCCCGCGCTTTGCAGCGCCGGGCACACGAGCTCATCCCGGGTGGCTGCCATACCTACGCGAAGGGCGACGATCAGTATCCCGAGCTGGCGCCGGCGTTCCTGACGCGTGGGCGCGGCTGCCACGTCTGGGACCCGGACGGGAACGAGTACATCGAGTACGGGATGGGCCTGCGCGCCGTGACGCTGGGGCATGCTCACCCCGCGGTCGTCGAGGCGGTCTACGAGGCGATCCGCTCGGGCACCAACTTCACCCGCCCCTCGCCGATCGAGGTGGAGTGCGCCGAGGCGCTCCTCTCGCTGATCCCCGGCGCGGAGATGGTCAAGTTCGCCAAGAACGGCTCGGACGTGACCACCGCGGCGGTGAAGCTGGCGCGGGCCTACACCGGGCGCGACATGGTCGCCGTCTGCGCAGACCAGCCCTTCTTCTCGACCGACGATTGGTTCATCGGCACGACTCCGATGGCGGCAGGGATCCCGGCCGCCATCCGCGAGCTGACCGTGACCTTCCACTACAACGACATCGCGAGCGTCCGCGCGCTGTTCGAACGCTATCCCGGCCAGATCGCATGCCTGATCATGGAGCCTGCGACGGCCGTCGAGCCCCGCGACGGGTTCCTGCACGAGGTGCAGGCGCTGTGTCGCGCCAACGGCGCGCTGCTGATCTTCGACGAGATGATCACCGGCTTCCGCTGGGGCCTGTCCGGCGCGCAGGGCGTGTACCGGGTCACCCCGGACCTCTCGACTTTCGGCAAGGCGCTCGGGAACGGCTTCGCGGTCTCGGCTCTCGTTGGCCGACGCGAGATCATGGAGCGCGGCGGGCTGCACCACCCGTACGAGCGGGTCTTCCTGCTCTCGACGACCCACGGCGCCGACACCACCGGCCTCGCCGCCGCCCTCGCCACGATGCGCGTCTACCGGGAGGAACCCGTCATCGAGACTCTGTATCGGCAGGGCGAGCGCCTGCGCCGCGGCGTCGAGCAGGCGATCACGGCGGCGGGCGTCGAGGGCTTCTTCGAGGTCATCGGCCGGCCGTGCAACCTGATCTTCGTGACCAAGGATGCCGCAGGTGAACGGTCGCAGCCCTTCCGGACGCTATTCATGCAGGAGCTGATCCGCGGCGGTGTGCTTGCGCCGTCGTTCGTCGTCAGCTACGCCCATGGCGATGACGACATCGACCGGACGATCGAGGTCGTGCACGACGCGCTCCGCGTCTACCGCGCCGCCCTCGAGAACGGCGTGGACGCCTACCTCGTCGGCCGATCCGTGAAGCCCGTTTTCCGAATGTTCAACTGACATCGACCCGGCAGCGAGAATTCAGGACGCCGCATGTCCCTCACGATTGCAGAAACCAGTATCACGCGCTTCGCCGATTACGTCCCCGTCGACCGCACGCGTTGTCGCTTCTGTGGCGCGCCGCTCGAGCACACGTTCGTGGACCTGGGCATGTCGCCGCTCTGCGAGAGCTACGTCTCGAAGGAGCAGCTCAACCAGATGGAGCCCTTCTATCCGCTCCACGTG
>DATCLK010000161.1:0-1717 GCA_036563975.1 Longimicrobiales bacterium
TCTTCGGCACGCGATCCCTCCCGTCGATCTCCCGGCGACGGACGCCGGCGAGCGGCCGCAGCGCCGCAGATCGCAGAAATGTGAAAAAGTGTTGACAGAGGGCGGCCCGGTTTGAATCCTACCGCCAGTCCCGCGATCGCAGCAACGTGTGACCCCGAGCCGAGGAGCCCGTTGCCATGAGGAAGATCGGACGCCGCGAGTTCCTGAAGCAGAGTTCCCTGGCGGGCGTCATGGTGGCCACGCCCCTCCCTGCCTCCCCGGACTGGCCCCTTGGGCTCGAGCCCGCCGGCTCCGCTCCCACCGACCCCGCTGACTCTCCCGGCGCCGCGCTCGTGCCCGGCCGGCAGCTCGACAGCCGGGAGTTCTGCCTCTCGCTCTACGAGAGGACGGCGCCCTCGCTCACCTTCTCGGCCACGGACGCGCGCTCAGCGCGCCGCTGGCAGAGCCGGGTGCGGCGGACGCTGGTCGAGCTCCTCGGCGGGCTCCCGGCCGAGCGCGTGGATCTCCGCCCCGAGATCCTCGAGACGAAGGACCTCGGCACCTACACCCGCGAAAAGCTCGTCTTCCAGAGCCGCGACAACCTCTCCGTGATCGGCTACCTGCTGCTCCCGAAGGACCGCCCCCGCCCGCTCCCCGCCATCGTCTGCCTGCCCGGCCACGGCCGCAGCGTCGACGACATCGTCGGGATCGCCGAGGACGGCACGCAGCGCACGGCCCGGACCACGGGCTACGCCAGGGACTTCGCGGTCCAGGTCGTCGAGAACGGCTACGCCGCCCTCGCCATCGAGCAGCTCGCCTTCGGCTACCGTCGCGACGAGGCCGCGCGCCGAAGCGGACCCGAGGCGGACTCCTGCAGGCCCGCCGCCTGCGCCGCGCTGCTCTTCGGCCAGACGATGCTCGGCTGGCGAGTCTGGGACGTCATGCGCGCCATCGACTACCTCGAGACCCGTCCCGAGATCGACCCCGCCCGCATCGCCACGATGGGCATCTCCGGCGGCGGCACCGTCTCCCTCTTCTCCGCCGCCCTCGATGAGCGAATCCGGGTCGCCGTCGTGAGCTGCTACTTCAACACCTTCCGCGACAGCATCGTCAGCCTGTCGCACTGCCCGGACAACTACGTGCCCGGGATCCTGAGCTACATCGAGATGTACGACCTGGCCGGCCTGGTGGCCCCTCGCGGCCTCTTCATCGAGGCCGGCACCCGCGACCGGATCTTCCCGATCGAGGGGAGCCGCATCGCCATCGAGAAGGCCCGCCACATCTACAGCGTCTTCGGCGTGCCCGAGAAGTTCGGCCACGAGATCTTCGACGGCGGCCACGAGTTCCACGGCACGGGCGCCTTCGCGTTCCTGGCGCGCTGGCTGTGAGCCCTCGCGGCCGCGCCGCCCCCGCCGCGACGACTCAACGGGCGCCGCTCACCGCCCGCGGCGCTGGCGTCACGATCGCCGGCCGCGGGGGCGGCGCCATGTCGTCCCCCATGTAGAAACCGGTGTGCGGCGGCTGGTTGTAGGCGACGTTCTGCCACGCGACCCCGAGCCGGTAAATGGGGTCGTGCATGAGCGTGTAAAGACGATGCTCCGTCGGGATCGTCGTCGTGTAGATCCGTAGCTCCCGGTTGTCGGCCGACCGCCAGATCACCTCCTCCCGCCAGTCCCCCAGGATATCGGCGCTCAGCACCGGGGTCGCCTTCGTCCCGTTGTTCCACATCGCCCCCTCG
>DATCLK010000162.1:0-9697 GCA_036563975.1 Longimicrobiales bacterium
CAACCTGGCGTGGATCGATGCGAACCGGCGCCGCGTGCTGGAGGCGACGAACGGCCGCGTCGGCTACATCTACGTGCCCGACACCGGCGTCAACGGGCAGAACGAGCTGGTGCGCCAGTTCTACGGGCAGGCGCACATGGATGCCCTGATCATCGACGAGCGCTTCAACAGCGGCGGCCAGATCCCCGACCGCTTCGTCGAGCTCCTGAACCGGCCCATCTACAACTTCTGGGGCGTGCGCCACGGCCTCGACTGGCAGTGGCCGCCCATGGCGCACACGGGGCCGAAGGTGATGCTGATCAACGAGTGGAGCGGCTCCGGCGGCGATGCCTTCCCGTTCTACTTCAAGTCCGCGGGGCTGGGGCCGCTGATCGGCAAGCGGACGTGGGGCGGGTTGATCGGCATCAGCGGCTCCCCGCCGCTCATCGACGGCGGCACCGTGACCGTGCCGACCTTCGCCATGTACAGCGTCGACGGCGAGTGGATCATCGAGGGGCACGGCGTCGAGCCGGACATCGAGGTCGAGGCCGATCCCGCACGTCTCGCGCGGGGCGAGGATCCCCAGCTCGAGCGCGCGATCCAGGAAGCGCTGCGCCTCCTCGAGACCAACCCGCCCGTGCGGCCGAACAAGCCGCGCTACCCGAACCGCGCGCCGGTGACCAGCACGGCGAGCGACGCGGTCGGACAGCGCTGAGAGTCGGAGCGAAAGACGAGGCCGGGGATGGGGAAAGACCCCATCCCCGGCCATGCCGAGAGCTGCGGGCCGCCTCCCCGCTCCCGACCGTGCCCGGGGCGGGCGCGTCGTCGGGGGCGGCTGCTCTTTACCTCCCGGTCCTCGCCTGCCCCGGTTGCAGGCGGACACCCGCCTCCCGCCTCACGGCTGGTAGTATAGCGGCGCCCCCGGCCCGAGCGGGAGGTTCGCCACGAACCACACCACCAGCATCGCCGTCGTGACCAGGCCGAACGCGACCGAGTACGGCAGCATCGCCGAGATGATGCTGCCGATGCCCAGCGAACGGTCGTACCTGCGCGCAAAGATGATGATCAGCGGGAAGTACGGCAGCAGCGGCGTGATGATGTTCGTGAACGAATCACCGACGCGATACGTCGCCTGCGTCAGCTCGGGCGAGTAGCCCAGCAGCATGAACATCGGCACGAAGATCGGCGCCATGACCGCCCATTTCGCCGAAGCGCTGCCGATGAACAGGTTCACGAACGCGGTCAGGAGCACGAACGACACGAGCAGCGGGATGCCTGTGAATTCCGCCGCCTGCAGGGCGTTGGCCCCCGTAATGGCGAGGAGGATCCCCAGGTTCGACCAGTTGAAGAACGCGACGAAGTGCGCCATCGCGAACGCCAGCGCGATGTATGCGCCCATGCTCGCCATCGACTCGGCCGTCATCCGCGCCGCGTCCCGGTCGCTGCGGATCGAGCCGGTCGCGATGCCGAACGCCAGCCCCGGAAGCAAGAAGAAGAAGAACATCACGGCGACGATGCCCGAGAGGAACGGCTGGATCTCGCCGTTCTCGCCGCGCAGGATGCCGTCGCGCGGCACCACCATGGCTGCGATCACCAGGAGCACGAAGAGCAACGCCGCGCCTGCCGCGACCAGCCCCTTGCGCTCGAGCTCCGGCGTCAGAGAGTTCGCGTTCTCCTCGGCCGCGCCCACCTCCGGCGTGCCGCGGTACTCGCCCAGCCGGGGCTCGACGATGCGGTCGTTGACGAACGTGCCGACCGCCACGAGCGCAGGCACGTAGGAGGCCATGAGGTACCAGTTCGCCGTCGGGTCGACGGTGTAGCTCGGATCGACGATCTGGGCCGCGGCCTGGGTGAGCCCGCCGAGGAGCGGATCCAGCGACGTGATCAGCAGGTTCGCGCTGAATCCGCCGGCCACGCCCGCGAAGGCCGCGGCGAGGCCGGCAATAGGGTGTCGGCCCATGCTATGGAAGATCACGGCGCCGAGCGGCACGAGCACGACGTAGCCGGCGTCCACCGCCAGGCTGGACAGCACGCCGGCCAGCACCACGGCAGCCGTGACCAGCCGCGGCGGGATGCCGCGGAGGAACGCCCGCATGGCAGCCGCGATCAGGCCGGTCTGCTCCGCGACGCCGATGCCGAGCATGACCACGAGCACCAGCCCGAGCGGCGGGAACGACACGAAGGTCTGGGGCATCTCCCGGAAAATCCGCTGAATGCTCGCGCGGCTGAGCAGATCGACCGCGACGATCTGCTCGCCGGTCTGCGGATGCGCCACCGCCGCGCCCAGCCGCGCGGCGATCCACGACGCGACGAGGACCAGGCCGATGAGGATGACGAAGAGCGTGAGGGGATCCGGCAAGCGGTTGCCGACCCGCTCGACCGTGTCCAGCAGTCGTGCGGTCAGTGATGCTCTGCGCTCGCGGATTCGCGTCTCGGTCGTGCTCATGCGCGTTTCCGGTGTCCGTGTGGAAGCGTTGACGGTGGTCACGCCTGGCGCGGCGTTCGCCGTGGCCGGGCGTATTCTACGGCTGATACGCGGGCGGGTAAACATCTGAACCCACGCGCGCACGCGCGCACGGGGCCGGCGCGCGCACTCGCGCACCGGCCGCACCGACCCACGGCCACGCCACCGGCCTTGCCGCAGGCGAGACAGCGGGGACACCCGGATGCGGCCGCGTCGGGCCCGGAGCGTGCTCGACGGGCGACCACCCTCCGGCGCCAGCCGGGCCGAAGCGCACGGGCGGAGCGGGATTCAACGACGCACGGCGGGGCCCCCACGAGGCGGGAGGACGAGCTGGTGTGCCTGGCGCGGCAAGCGCTGGACGGTGCGCTGCGCGATAGCCGCCCGCGCACCCCAGTGCTCAAGGCGAAGCGCCCACGCCCGCGGCCTCACGCGCCCGGAGCTGCTGGACCGTGTAGCCGCGCTTCTCGAGCAGGTCCACCACACTGCCCTCGCCCACCAGATGGGCGAGGCCGACGATCACCATGGCGCGCCCACCGCCGCGCAGCAGCTCCTCGATCTGTGGCACCCAGTTGCGGTTGCGGCTGCTGAGGAGACGCTCTTCCAGTTCCGGCTGGCCACGCAGCGACTCCGCCATCAACGCGGCCAACCCCTCGACATCGCCGGCCCGCCACAGCGCGGTCGATTGGTCCAGCTTCGCGGCCGCCGAGTCCAGGTCGGCGAGCGTCCTGCGCACGAGCGCCACCTGGGCCTCGGCGCTGAGCCCGTCCAGCGCCGCGACCTGCTCCTCCGCCGTCTCCAGCCCCATGGTCCGCTTCCCCATCTGGGCGGCGCGCTGTTGGAAATGGGCGTCGATGCCGGAGGCCCCCTCGAACCCGGCGCGCTGGAGCATCAGCGCAGACAGCGTCATCGCCGCGAGCCACGGCTTCATGCTCCGGAGCATGGCGGGCGGGAGCGAGAGCTCCTGGCCGCGACGCTCCAGCTCGCCGACCAGATCCGCCGGCAGGTCGTCTGCGATCGTACGGCCGGACCGGTACATGCCCTGCGCCATCATCACCGCAGCCGCGCTTGCCATCTCGGCGATATCCAGCTCGAACGCCACGATCTCTGCCGAGTCGAATACCTCGTAGATGGTCGGGTCCAGCGGGTAGACGTCGGGGCGTAGCAGGTGGATCGATCCGAGGAGGTGCACCGTGTTGGTGCCGTCCGTCACCTCCCAGAGCGGCAGCAACCCCTCCTGCTCCGGCGAGCTCGCGCCTCCCACGCCGCACCCGAGCAGCGCCGCGGCCAGGGTCAGCGGCGCGATCGCGCCGAGAATCGGTCGGCTCCGCGGATGACGCATCATCGTCGTCTCCTGTCCTGGGGTCGCCGCCCTCGGCCGTGGGCGGCGTCGCCGTCGTCGATCGGTGAGGATCCCCGGACCGTCCCCGGGGCGGGGGCAGTTCTCGCGAGCGCGCCTCTCGGCGAGAACGCGGCGCCACTTGTAATCTGCGGCGGGCGGTTTTTCAAGTGATCCGCGCAGCTCCCAGCAAACAGCCGTGGCCGGCGCGGGACAAGGTGTGCGCGCCGGCGCGCTTGTCCTCATCGTCGCCGGTAGGGAGAGCGAGAGCGGCTGCCGCGACGAGGCGCAGCGGGCGCAGCGGCGGCCATGGGGCTAGCGGGCGCAGCCGTGCCCGCCGTGCGGCCCGGCCGCCACTCACCGCGACCGCTGCGATTCCGCCGCGTGCGGCTCGAGGTCCTGGAGGCGGAGCTGGTGCTTCGGCGGATGGGGCAATACGACGCGGCGGGTCGTACGGAGGTGCTGGTCGACGTGGAGCAGCTCGCCGGGCTCCATGAGGGTCCAGGCGTGCGACTCGGTCATCGGCTCGCTGGCGATGATGACGCTGGGGAGACGGCCGAGGTCGTGACTGCGCACGCGCACGGTGCCGGCGGCGCTGGTGGCATCGAGGTGCCGGCCGCCGCGCGGCTCGCGCTCGAGGACCCACAGCTCGTGCGTGTCGGGATAACGGAGCGCCCACAGGTCCGTGGGCGTGGTCACGATGACGTTGAGCGCGTAGAGCGGCAGGTGCTCGGCGACCCAGCGCACGGCCGAGATGAGGCCTTGCTCGACGTCGCCGAGGCGATCGGCCTCCGTGGTCACGAGGGCGAGGAACCGCTCCGAGTCGGTGTCGCCGCGCACGAGCTCGCGGGCGGGCCCGAGGCGGGCCTCGAGCTCGTGGAGCCCGCCAATGTGCCCGTTGTGCGCGAGCATCCGCCCCTCCATGAGGAACGGATGCGTGTTCTCTACGGTCAGCCCGCCGACGGACGCGAGCCGGACGTGCGCGATGAACGTGCGGGACTTCACTTCCCTGGCATCACGGGAGAACGACGGGTCGCGCCACGCGGGCTCGGGGTCGCGCAGCCGTTCGGGGTGCGTCTCGGGGTCGTACCAGCCGAGCCCGGTGCCATCCGGCTCGCGGCGGCTCTGGCGCGCGAGCGAATCGTGCGCGTCGAGCAACCAGAAGGTCGCCCTGACACGCTCGGGCCCGCTGGCCATGCCGAAGAGGCGGCACACGGTCCCTCCTAGTGGTGGAAGCCGGTCGCGTGTGGTTCGGCGAGGCGCCCGCCGGTGCGCTCCAGCAGGCCGACGACGTGCTCGAGGTGATCGAGCAACAGCTCCGCCAGCTCGCGGCTGAACCCGTTGCGCACGACGATGCGCAGCACGGCCACGTCGTCGAGATGCGGTGGCATGTGGTACGCCGGCACGATCCAGCCGTAGCGGCGGAGCGCGGCGGAGACGTCGAAGACGGTGTAGTTGCGCACGTCGTCGCGCAGGCGGAACGCGAACGCGGGGACGGCGCTGCCGTCGGAGAGCAGCTCGAAGGGGCCTAGCGCGGCGATCCTCGAGGCGAGCCACGTCGCCGTGTCGCGGCAGGCCTGCTGCACGCGCCGGTAGCCGTCGAGCCCCAGCCGGAGCAGGTTGTAGTACTGCGCGGCGACCTGCCCGCCGGGTCGGGAGAAGGTCAGCGCGAAGGTCGGCATCTCGCCGCCGAGGTAGTCGACGCCGAACACGAGCTCCTTCGGCAACGCTTGCGCATTCCGCCACACGATCCAGCCGATGCCGGGATAGACCAGCCCGTACTTGTGCCCGGACGTGTTGATGGACTGCACGCGTGGGACGCGGAAGTCCCACGCAATGCCGGGATCGAGGAACGGCGCGATGAATCCGCCCGACGCCGCGTCGACGTGGATCGGGATGTCGAGCCCCCGCTCGTCCTGGAGGTGGTCGAGCGCGGCGGCGATCTCCGCGACCGGCTCGTAGCTGCCGTCGAACGTGGAGCCCATGATCGCGACGACGCCGATCGTGTTCTCGTCGCAGTGCGCGGCGGCCTCGTCCGCGGTGAGGTGCAGCCGGCCCGGGCCGAGCGGGACCCGCCGCGGCTCCACGTCCCAGTAGCGGCAGAACTTCTCCCAGCACACCTGCACGTTGGCGCCCATCACGAGGTTGGGCCGGCTGCCCGTCGCGCCGGCGCTGCGGCGACGCTCGCGCCAGCGGTGCAGCAGCGCGAGGCCGCCCAGCATGCACGCCTCGCTCGAGCCGGTGGTCGAGCAGCCCGTCGCCGGTCCGTCGGCCGGCGCGGACCACAGATCCGCGAGCATGCGGACGCAACGCCGCTCGAGCTCGGTGGTCTGCGGGTACTCGTCCCGGTCGATGAAGTTCTTGTCCAGGCACTCGTCCATCAGACGCCGCGCTTGCGGCTCCATCCACGTCGTGACGAACGAGGCGAGGTTGAGGCGCGCGTTGCCGTCGAGGAGCAGCTCGTCGTGGACGAGCTGGTAGGCGGTGTCGGGCGGCAGGCCGGTTTCCGGGATGCGGTCGCGCGGGACCTCGCCCATCTCTCCCGGGCGAGTGAACTGCGGGAGGAGCGACACGGCGCCCGCGCCCTCTCTCGGCCGGACTTCGTGGAGGGCCATCCGGCTCTCGCTCCATCGGGATCGAGGACAGGCCAGGAGCGCAGCGCCGGGGCAAGATGCATGCTACACGACGTCGCGCCGCCGCCAGACGCGGGCACGTGTGAAGGTTGACGGTGCCATCGCTGCGCCGGGCGGGAGGTCCAGGCGCCGCCGGGCGCCGATGCGCGCGCGGCTGAACGGCAGCGCACAGATCCTGCGGGTCGACGAGCCGGACGTGGAGGTGCGGAGATGGCGCGGAGGCGGTGATGGGCCGGTTGTTCCCGCGTTCGCCGAGAGAGGCGGCGGCAGGTTGGTGGTGCGGCGCGCTCGGCGCGACGTTCCTTCTCCTCGCTGGCGGAGCCGGCGCGCGCGTGCATGCCCAGCAGGCCGACACGGTGGTGTTCGTCAACGTCAACGTGGTCCTGCCGGATCGGTACGAGATCCTCCCGGACCAGATGGTCGTCGTTCAGGCCGGGAGGATCGCGGAAATCAAACCGGCGGGTTCCGGTGCTGCGCCGGCGGGCGCCCGGCGGGTCGAGGCGCAGGGCCGCTACCTGGTGCCCGGCCTGATCGAGCTGAACGGCCGCATCCCGCACCCGAAGGACGTGTACGGTCGAGAGGACGCGTTGCTCGCGTACCTTGCGCGCGGGGTGACAGGAGTGCGTGGCCACCGAACGCACTCGTCGCAGACGGAGCTCCAGCGCCGGATCGAAGCGGGCAAGATGCTGGGGCCGCGGCTGTTCCTGACGGAGGCGCCGACCGGAACGCCCGCGGACCTGGAGGGAGACCCTCGCGGGCCGGATGACTGGGTCGGCGACTGGGCCGCGCGGCCGATGGGCATGAGCGCGTACGAGTTCCTCTACACACTCACGACAGGCGCGGCCGCGGCGCTGGGCGACACCACGGGCTCTGGCACGATCGAGGTGGGCAGCGAGGCGAACCTCGTCTTGCTCGAAGCGAATCCGTTCGAGGGCGTGGCGGCCGCGTTCGCGCGTCCGGCCGGCGTGATGGTGCGAGGGCGCTGGCTCTCGCGCGCGGAGCTCGAGGAGGCGATCGAGGCGCGCGCCGAGGACCTGGTGCGCGACTATTACAGCGCGCTGGATGGCGGCGCGCCCACCAGCACGAGCTGCACGGGGACCACGCTGCACGACTGCTTCGGCGGCGATGTCGACTGCCAGGCGTGCAATACCCGGCCGATGGCGAAGCAGCGGCCGATCCTGCTCGAGCGCCTCGACCTCCTCGCCGCATTGTACCCGGAAAGCGACTGGATCGCCGGGCAGCGCGTGAACTTCGCGCTCAAGCAGGACGATTACGACCGCGCGTGGGCCGCCGCCGAAGCGTGTGCCGGTACGGAGTGGTGGTGTAAGGCGCTGCGCGGCTACGTGCTCCACACCAGAACGCCGGGCGCGGGCGAAGCGCAGTTCGACTCGGCGCTCGCGGCCGCGCCGCGGGACGCGCCGGCCTGGGCAACGCCGGTGCATCCGCCCGCGGGCGACCGTGGGCTGCACTGCGAGTGGTCCGATCTCTCGGCGCTCCTTCCCGCAGCCCTCCGGGAGGAGTACGAGCGCGTCGGCTGCACGGAGAGCGAATCGTTCAGCGAGCGGTTCTGGTGGCTGACCGACCCGCTCTGGAGCCGCCCCGGCAACGAGCGGCGCGCCGAGCATCTGGCCCGCAACGTGGCGATGCGGCTGCACGACGAAATCCTGCGGCTCCGCAATTCCTTCCACCCACAGAGCCACCACCAGGAGGTGATGCCGTCCGGTCTGCCGAACTCCCGGCGCCTGGTGGGGACGGCAGGGAGCAGCGTTCCCGCCCGCGTCGAGCTGTACGTCAACGGCGGCTACAGCTTCACGCCGGACGCCGAGCGGTTCCACGATCCGGTCAACTCGACCGCCGAAGACTGGGAGCTGAAATGGAACCGCGGCCACGAGCGCATGATCACCCGCGAAAAGTGGTACAACCTCGACCATCAGACGGTGGTGCTGCGCCGCGGACGCCGGCTGAGCGTGCTCGCCGCCGCTCCGCTGCCAGCCGAGCTCGCGGGTCGGGACAGCGTTGCCGCGTACCTGGCAATGGGGCGGCCCGTCGATCTGCACGTCGAGCTGGCCGAGGCGCGGGTCGAAGCGAACGGCATCGTGCGCGCGAGCCTGGAGCTGGACAGCGCAGACTGGGTGGCCAGCATCGAGGTGGTAGGCGAGGGGTTCCGCGCTCGCGCGCGGCACGGCGCCCCGCCGCCAGTCCTGGAGAACGGATTCGGCGTGTCGGACATCGTGCTCTATGACGATCGATACGACTTCGCCGACGCCACGCTCCTCGATGTCATGCTCCCGTCCACGTCGCTCGCCGGCCGGGTTTCCGTCGGCGTGTACTTCGAGGTCTACGGCGTCCAGGAGGACGAGCCGCTCCGCATCACGATCGCGGGCGAGCGCATCGGGGGATCGTTCCTCCGGCGCATCACGCGCGCGGTCCTGCGCCGGAAGCCGGAGCGGCCGCTGCGCCTGAACTGGACGGAGGGCGCGCGGAGAAGCGTTGCCGGCGCGATGCACCGCTCGCTCACGATCGACCTGTCCGATCTTCCCAACGGCGAGTACCGCCTTGCCCTGACCATCGAGCGCGGCGGGGGCGAGGCCGTGACGACGTCGCGAGTCATCCGGGTGAAGAAGCCGTAGTCATCCGGGCGTGCGGGCGAGCCGTTCGTGTGCTGACGCACGTGACCCGCACGGTGATCCGGCACACACGTCGGATCAGTTGGCGCGTGATCGCCGCTGCACGCGCCGTTCGGCGGTCAGGCGGTCGTGGTTTTGCACGCGGCGCCCGCCCGCGCGCTACTGCTGCGCCTTCTCCAACGGCTTCACCGCCTTCAGCACTTCCCGCGTCAGATCCCACTGGTCGAAGCCCTGACGACCCCAATCCAGCCCGCGGCGGACTATGACGAGATCGTGTGACGGGACGATGACGACGAACTGCCCGCGGTTGCCCGCCGTCGAGTACGCGTCCTTGGGTACGTCGGTCCGGCCGTCCGGCACGAGCCACCACTGCCCGCCGTACATGTTGCCGCGCTCCCTCGTCGCCGGCGCGGGCGTGCGCACGAACTCGATCCACTCCTCCGAGAGCAGCCGCTCGCCGTTCCACACGCCACCCTGCAGGTACAGCATGCCGAAGCGGGCGAGGTCCCGCGCGTTGGTGTAGACCTGGCTGCTCAGGATGAAGTCGCCGAACCGGTCCGTGCCGATCAGCGTGTTGCGCATGCCGATGCGGTCGAGCAGCGCCTTGCGCGGGAACTCCAGGTACGCCTGCCCGCCGCCGAGCGCGAGCTTCATCGCG
>DATCLK010000163.1:0-3800 GCA_036563975.1 Longimicrobiales bacterium
GGCCCGTACACGCCGATGATCACCACGTTGCCGCCCTTCCTCACCGCGTCGATGCAGTAGCCGATCACGTTGGCGGCGCCGGCCTGGAGCATCAGCACGCGGCCCAGGAACTCGTGCAGCGCGGAGCCGTCCGCCTCGAGCCCGACCGCATCGATACAGACGTCCGGGCCGCGGCCGTCCGTCATCTCCTTGAGCGTGCCGACGACGTCATCCACCTCGGCGAAGTTCACCGTGTCGCTGCATCCCCACTCACGCGCGAACTCGAGCCGCTCCGGCACGTGGTCGATCGCGATCACCCGCCCCGCGCCCATCAGCAGCGCGGACTTCATCGCGAACAGGCCGACGGGCCCGCAGCCGAACACCGCCACGGTCTCGCCCGGCTTGATCTCGCCCATCTCGGCGGCCTGGTAGCCGGTCGGGAACACGTCCGCGAGCATCACCGCGTCCAGGTCCGACAGGTCGTCTGGCAACTTCATCGGCCCCACATCCGCGAACGGCACGCGCACGTACTCGGCCTGCCCGCCGTCGTAGCCGCCGGTGGTGTGGGAGTAGCCGAACACGCCGCAGGTCAGCTCGCTGTTCGGGTTGGTGTTCTCGCACTGCGCGAAGAGGTCGCGCTGGCAGTAGAAGCAGCTCCCGCAAGCGATCGGGAACGGGACGACCACACGGTCGCCCCGCCTGAGCCGCCGCACGCTCGGCCCCACTTCCTCCACGATGCCGACGAACTCGTGGCCGAAGGTCGTACCCACGCGCGTGTCCGGGATGAGGCCACGGTACAGGTGCAGGTCGGAGCCGCAGATCGCCGCGGTGGTGACGCGCAGGATGACGTCGTTCGGGTGCTCGATCTCGGGATCCCGCTTCCGTTCCACCCGGACATCCGCCGGGCCGTGGTAGACCAAGGCCTTCACGTTCGCTCCCTCCCCGTTCCACGTGAGCCGACGCCCTGGCCGGCCGCTCGCCGGCCGCCACACGCAACCAGCAGAGCAAAAGCCATGCGCCCCTACGGCCCCGAGCGAAATGCTCGCTCGTGGCCCGCATGCCGCTGCTCTGCCATGCGCCGGGGATTGAACCGACGCGGCGTGCATGCCGGAGGGCGCTGCCGGTGCGCCTCGCGCCACTCGGCCATGCGCCCCCACGGCCCTGGCGAAGCGGCATGTGGATCGGCGGCACGGCGAGCCCCTCTCGGAGGTGTCCGACGACGAGCGGAAGCGGCGGGCGGAGCGCCACGTGGATCGGCACCACATCGAGCCGGGAGACCAGGTCTACCCGAAACCGTCCCATGGCACTGCACTTGAACGTCCGGGCCAATGGGCCGGCATGCCAGCGAGAAGGAGGCAGGATGGAGCAGTTCACGCAGTTCAGGCCCGGGCCGGATGGCGCGTACGGCGTGGACCGCGCGCTCGAGGACAGGCCCGGCGTGCCGATGGAAGCGGAGCCCGCGCCGGCGGAGGGCGTCCACTGGGACGAGATCCCGCGCCAGCGCGCCAGGGCAAGGCACCTGCGGCGCCGCGGCCTGGAACGGCTCACGCCGGTGTTCGGCACGTCCGTGCCGCCTCGCGGCGTGAGCGGGATCATGCGGCGCATCGCGTACCGCATCCCCGAGCACTACGCGCGTCACTGGCTGATCCTGCTGGCGGCGGACCGGGTTGATGTGCTCGAGGGCCGCCTCGGCGAGCTGCTGGCCCGCCCGCTCCGCGGCACGCCGCTCGAGGCGCTGGGGCACCGGATCGAGCGCAACCCCGCCCGGGCCATCGCCCTGGCCGCGCTCGCCGGCCTCGCGCTCCGCCGCGCCATGCGGTGACGCGCGGCGGACACGGACGACGGACACGGCCGAGCGACCGCGACACGGACGGGGGCACGGACCACTCGGACACGGACGCGGACGAGTGGAGGGCGCGTGCGCGTGCGGAACGCCACGCATGCGCGTGTGCGCTCGAGCGCGCGAGCCGTCTCGCCGCAGAGCAGCGCGCGACCGCCGGGGTGCCCGCGGGCCGAAGACAATGCCGCTCTGCACCGGGCTTGCTTCTTGCACCCCGCTGCCGTTTCGCGTCGCGCCGGGATCGCACGCCGGGCCGGCCCATTGCGGCACGGCGAACTGGCACACTGGCGGCCCGATGGCGCGCCCGGGAGAAGCGGCGGCGCCCTTCCGCCACGCCCCCGCGGCGCGCTCTCACAACGATCGAGCTGCGCGAGGGAGGCC
Organism: Longimicrobiales bacterium; assembly: GCA_036563975.1. Classification (GTDB taxonomy): domain Bacteria; phylum Gemmatimonadota; class Gemmatimonadetes; order Longimicrobiales; family RSA9; genus RSA9. Next base: position 2,201 of record DATCLK010000163.1, read on the forward strand.
CACATATGAGCGCTATGCCCCAGCGGCGCATCCCGGAAGAGGCGCCCGACTCCACGGCCGCCCTGCTACGCGAACTCGTCGCGCATCTCCGCGAGAAGCGCGACGAGCTCCGCGAGGAATGGGTCCGGCGCATCATTCAGTCCCGGCTGCTCACGGCCATGAGCCGTGAGGAGATCGTGGCCGAGGCGACCTCCGTCTACGACAATTACGTCGAGGTCCTGGAAACCGGCAGCGTCGAGGCGCTCAAGAAGTACGCCCGCAACCTCTCGGAGCGGATCATCCCGCGCGGCGTCGAGACGTACGAGGTCGTCGGCATCGTGCTCCTGCTCCGTGACGTCCTCGCCCGGTCGCTGTTCCACAAGTACCAGCACGACTTCGCCATGCTCGATCGCGTGCTGGACGCGTACGAGCCCGCCGCCAACCGCATCGCGAACACGGTTGCCGCGAGCTTCGTCGAGGAGCGCGAGCGCACGATCCGGCTCCAGCAGGAGGCGATCCGCGAGCTCTCGACGCCCGTGCTCCAGGTGCGCGAGCGCATGCTGATCCTGCCCATCATCGGCGTGCTGGACTCGCAGCGTGCGCGGCAGCTCACGGATCAGCTCCTGCGCGGGATCCGCGCGAACCGCGCGAAGGTGGTGGTGATCGACATCACGGGCGTCCCTACCGTGGACTCACGCGCGGCGAACCACCTCGTCCAGACGGTGGAGGCGTCACGACTCATGGGCGCCACCGTCATCGTCACGGGCCTCTCGGCCGAGGTCGCGCAGACGCTCGTCACGATCGGCGTGGACCTGAGCAAGATCAACGCGGTCGGCGATCTCCAGAGCGGCATCGAGGAGGCCGAGCGGTTGCTCGGGTACCGCGTGACGCTGGAACAAAGCACGTCTTAGCCGCCGCCGGTCGCTTATGCGCGTCCCGATCCTGAAGCAGGAGCACTACCTGATCGCCTCGATCCAGTCCACGCTCACGGACGAGGAGCTCGTCGAGTTCCGGGACGACATCACGCGCCAGGTGGGCCAGTACCGGGCGCGGGGTGTCGTCGTGGACGTCACGGTACTGGACGTCATCGACTCGTTCGCCGTGCGCACGCTGCGCTCGATCAGCGAGCTGGCGGGCCTGCGCGGCGCGCAGACGGTCATCGTCGGCATCCAGCCAGAAGTCGCAATCGCGATGGTGCAGCTCGGTCTCGCCTTCGACGGCGCGCACACCGCGCTCGACCTCGAAGAGGGGATCGCCTTGCTGGATGAGCTGACCGGGAAATGACGACGGTGGGCCTCGACATCCATGTGACCATCACATCGGACGCCGACATCGTCACCGCGAGAGCGCAGGGCCGCAACGCCGCGCTCGCGATGGGCTTCTCCTCGACCGACGTGACCATCATCGCCACCGCGATCTCCGAGGTCGCGCGCAACATCGTGCAGTACGCCGGGCGCGGCGAGATCCTGCTGCGCGAGCGGCACGAGGACGGCCGCACCGGCCTGGTGATCATCGCACGGGACGAGGGGCCCGGCATCCCGGACATCGAGGCGGCCATGCGCCCCGGCTACTCGACCAGCAACAGCCTCGGCTTCGGCCTGCCCGGCGCCAAGCGCCTCGT
>DATCLK010000164.1:0-3849 GCA_036563975.1 Longimicrobiales bacterium
TGTCTGGGGGTCAGCGCCAGCGGGTGGCGATTGCGCGGGCGCTGGTCAACGAGCCGGCGTTGCTGTTGGCGGACGAGCCGACGGGCAACCTGGACAGCCGGACGGGTGAGGAGATCATGGCGCTCTTCGAGGAGCTGCACCGGCAGGGGCAGACGATCGTGCTGGTCACGCACGAGCACGACATCGCCGCCCACGCCCACCGCATCGTCACCCTCCGCGACGGCAGGATCGAAAGCGACGTCAGGCGAGATGGTAGGGCCGGGCGTGGGGACGTCATCGCGGACCAGAGGCGCATCCATCACGGAGGTGCGTGTTGAGGGAAGTGCTGCGCAACGGGCTTACCGGAACGGTCGCGCTCCTCGCCGGCCTTGGAATGCTGGCGTGCGGCGCATCGAAGGCGGAGGACAGCGGGGGCGGGCTGGAACTCGCGGTGGTGGAGCGCCGTGATCTGGAGGTGCTCGCGGAGGCGGCCGGGCTGGTCGAGCCCGTGCGGCTGGTGGAGGTGAAGTCGAAGGCCTCCGGAGAGGTGCTCCGGATCCATGTGGAGACGGGGCAGGAAGTCCAGCGGGGCACGCTGCTGGTGGAGATCGATCCGCGCGACGTGCGCAACGCGTACGCACAGGCGGAAGCGGACCTCGCGGTGGCGCAGGCGCGGCTCGCCACGGCCGAGGCCCAGCGGCAGCGGGTTGAAGAGCTGCGCAAGGCCAACGTCGTGACCGAGCAGGAGTTCGAGGCGGCCGCGCTGGAAGAGGCCAACGCGCGCGCGCAGTTCGTCAAGGCACGCACGAACCTGGAGCTGGCTCGTGAGCGGCTCGGCGACGTGACCGTGCGCGCTCCCATCGACGGCACGATCATCCAGCGCAGCGTGGAGATCGGAACGATCATCGCATCGGCGAGCCAGAACATCTCCGGCGGCACGCCGCTCATGCTGATGGCGGACCTTTCGCAGATGCAGGTCCGCACGCTCGTGGACGAGACGGACATCGGGCGAGTCCAGCCGGGGCAGGTCGCGCGCGTAATGGTCGAAGCCTACCCGGGTCGCCCCTTCATCGGGCGGGTCTCGAAGATCGAGCCGCAAGCCATCGTCGACCAGAACGTCACGATGTTCCCCGTGCTCGTCCTCCTCGACAACGAGCACCGCCTGCTCAAGCCGGGGATGAACGCGGAGGTGCAGATCGAGATCGCGCGTCGCCAGAACGTCGTGACGGTGCCGAGCGCCGCGGTCGTGGGCATGCGTGACGTGGTCGCGGCAGGGGCGGTGCTCGGGCTGGACGAGCAGACCGTTCGCGCCGCGCTGCGCGCCGGCGGCGGTCCGGCCGCCGGAAGCGAGAGGCGGGCCGGCGGCGGGGCGCAGGCGACGAACGGGGATGGAGAAGATTTCGAGGCCGCGGACGGGCAGGCCGGCGAGGAGCCCTCGGGCCTGAGCGCGGACTGCGCAGCGCTGCGCGAGCGCATCCAGGCCGGCGGTGCCGCGGCTCTGACCGGTGCGGAGCGGGCCCGGATGCGGGAGTGCCGGCAGGCGATGAGGCCGCAGGGGGTGCCGGGGACGCCCCGGGATGGCGACCCGGCCCAGTCCGGTGACGTGGAGTTCCGTCCGCGACCGGCCTTCGTCTTCGTGATGACGCCCGAGGGCCCGCGGCCGCGTCGCGTGGTGATCGGAGTCAACGACTGGGATCACACGGAGGTCGTGAGGGGCGTCGAGCCAGGCGAGCAGGTGGTGCTGCTCTCGGTGGCGCGGTTGCAGCAGCAACAGCAGGAGTTCGAGAACCGCATGCGCGAGCGCGCCGGCGGCATGTTCCCCGGCCAGAGAGGGATGCGCTAAACATGCTCGTCGGGGAAATCCTCCGCGTGGCGCTCGGCGCGATCCGCGCCAACAAGATGCGAGCGTTCCTCACCACCCTCGGCATCATCATCGGGATCGCAGCGGTGATCACGATGGTGGCGCTGGGCGAGGGTGCGCAGCGCTCGGTGGAAGCCCGCCTGTCGCAGCTCGGCACGAACGTCCTGACCGTGCGGCCCGGTCAGGAGTTCTGGGGCGGCGTGGACCGCGGGACGAACCGCCTGACCGCGCAGGATGCCGAGGCGCTCCTGCGCGAGCCACGCACGATCGAAGCGGTCAGCCCGGAGATGGAACGCCGGCTCCAGGTCGAGTACGGTGCGACGAACTCGAACACGCAGATCACGGGCGTGTGGGCGAGCTACCCGTACATCCAGAACCAAACGGTGGTGGCTGGCCGGTTCTTCACGGATGGTGAAGAGCGTGGGCGGCGCCGCGTGGCGGTGCTGGGCTGGCGGGTGGGAGAGCGGCTCGGGCAGCCCAATACACTCGCCCTGCTCGGGGAAACGATCCGCATCCGCGGCATCCCGTTCGAGGTGATCGGCGTGCTCGGAGAGAAGGGCGAGCAGGGCTGGTTCAACCCGGACGAGACGATCTACATCCCGCTCGCCACGGCGCAGTTCCGCGTGTTCGGGACCGACCGGGTGCGGTCGATCCTGGTCAAGGTGCGGAGCGAGGACCTGATGGACGCGGCGGTCGCCGAGATCGACCAGGTGCTGCGGCGCGAACACCGGCTTCGCCCCGGCCAGAGTAGCGACTTCACCATCCGCAACCAGACCACGCTCCTCACTACGGTCCAGGAAACCACCCGCACGTTCACGTTCCTTCTGGCGGGCATTGCTCTCGTCTCGCTGGTGGTGGGCGGGATCGGGATCATGAATATCATGCTGGTTTCCGTGACCGAGCGCACGCGCGAGATCGGGATCCGCAAGGCGCTCGGTGCGCGGCGGCGTGACATCATGCTCCAGTTCCTGATCGAGGCGCTCGTGCTCTGCCTGACGGGAGGGCTGTTGGGCCTCGGGCTCGGAATCGGCGGCGCCTACGCTCTCCGGCGGATCGCGCAGTGGAACACCGCCGTGGCGCCGGAAATGCTCGTGCTGGCGGTGGGATTCGCGGCCGCGGTCGGCCTCTTCTTCGGGCTGTGGCCGGCGCGGCGCGCGGCGCGCCTGGATCCGATCATCGCGCTCCGCTACGAGTAGCCACGGAGGGTCTGGCGCGCCCGGACCGCGGCGCGGTCTAGGTGCCGCGGTGCGGGCGCCGCCCGCCGCGACGCAATCGCTTCGCCCGCTTCGGGCTGATCCCCGGGAATGCGGGGCTCGCGGCCCCCGGCGTCTGGATGCCCGGACTCCTGCCCGCCGTTCCGGTGGTGCCGCCGACGGAGCCGGGGAGCGTCCCGCTCTCCCGGTGGGGCTCACCGGTCGAGCCCTCGGCGGCGGTCTCGAATTCGACGAGCTCTCGGATCGGGCCTCGGTCCCGCTCGCGCGCGGCGGCTCGCTCTCGCGCTTGCGCGCGGGACCGGCCGTGGGGGGGCGGGCCCTTGCCTTGCGGCCATGTGGTTCCTCCCCGTCAGGGTCAGGTGCCGCAAGGGGCAAGGCGCGTGCCCGCAAGGGTTGCCCGCGAGGCGGGATTTCGCCATATTTGTCAGGCTATGGAACCCTGGGCCGCGATGGCCGCGACCGCGGCCCCGTTCCGCCGGGTGCACGGCGCGACCGCGTGCGGTACGCGCCGAAATCCATATCGAAAGGTGGTGAGCGAGTGGCGCAGGTGATTCTCGAGGAGGGCGACAGCCTCGATCGTGCGCTGCGGCGCTTCAAGCGTCAGGTCCAGCGCGCGGGCATCTTCAGCGATCTTCGCCGGAAGAAGTACTACGAGAAGCCGAGCGAAGAGCGGAAGCGGAAGTCGAACGCAGCGCGGCGGCGTGCGCGACGGCAGCAGATCCGCCGAGGCTGAAGGGCTCGTGACGCGCGGAGCGATGCGCCCGACCGGCATGGGAGCCGGTCGGGCGCTTTCGT